>JAAELC010000776.1 GCA_024227135.1 Gammaproteobacteria bacterium | reverse complement strand
CTTACCTGGATTACATGAGTCCTAATGATTTTGAAAGGCAATTGTCAGAGAGGAAAAAAGCGGCTTAACTGGGTGTAACAAAATCCTTGACCACGTCAGCCCCAGCTGACTCAATAGTCTGGATTCATAGATAATCAGGTCACTGATATATTTACAGCGGTATTTTCGAGGATTTCAGGAATAAGAGAGGAAAATCCCTGGAGTGGGAATCTGTCACATTACCGATACGATGCCCTGCATCATGCAACCGGAGCCTTACCGGTGCCGAATTGAACACTTCCGATTAAATTCCAGATCTACTCGTCGTAATGCTTCTGGATACGGGTCACTCACCTTGTAAAGTGCTGGCACAGGAACGATGGCACGACCAAGCCATCTGCTGTTCTCAGTCGTTTCCCTGGGCACTTTTGTTGAAGTATCCTTCAAACACTTTCGAGGAGTCGGGTGTGGTCATATCGAGAGAGCCCAGATAGACATCCATCTCCCCGGATGAAATCGGCCTGCTGAGAAAATACCCCTGAACCTCATCACAGTGCTTGTCCCTTAGAAAAGTCATCTGCTCGCTATTCTCAACGCCTTCAGCAATCACTTTCAGATCCATACTACCCGCCATAGCGATAACCGCCTTGGCTATCGCTGCATCATCAGGATCAGTATCCACATCACGCACAAAGGCTTTGTCAATTTTGAGGCGATCGATAGGGAACTGTTTAAGATAACTGAGACTTGAATAGCCCGTTCCAAAATCGTCGATCGCCAGCTGAACACCGAGCGCCTTAAGGTGATTAAGCGTCTCAATAGCTCGTTCTGCATTTCTCATCAAAAGACTTTCTGTCACTTCCAGCTCGAGCGCGTTAGGTGCCAGCTGGGTCTCATCCAGAATATCACGAACCAACTGCACAAAATCCGGTTCCGAAAACTGCACCGCCGAAACATTGACTGCCACACGAGAAAACTGGTGACCCTTGTCTATCCATTCTTTGGCCTGATGGCAGGCAGTACGCAACACCCATTCGCCGATTGGAATGATAAGTCCCGTCTCTTCAGCCAGCGGGATAAAATCATCCGGCCCCACTCTGCCCAACGCCTTGCTATTCCAACGAAGCAGGGCTTCCATACCACTCACTCCCCCATTGGCTACATCCATTTGGGGTTGATAGTTCAAGGTAAGTTCGTTTCGTTCAATGGCCTTGCGAAGGTTGTTTTCTACAGTCAATCTTCGCAGAGCGAATTCATTCATCGATTGATTGTAATACTGATAGAGTTCCTTAGTGTTACGTTTGGCGTAGTACATCGCCATATCGGCATTTTTCAACAGCTCTTCGGCTGTCTCACCATCAGCGGGGTAAACCGATATACCAATACTCGGAGTAACATAAACTTCATGTCCTTCCAGTATGACGGGTTCGGACAACACATCGATAATGCGTCTGGCGATACGACCGGCATCTTCACTGCGATCCAACTCCGACAACAGCACCGTAAACTCATCCCCGCCCAATCGTGCCAAATTCTCCAGCTTGTCGAGCTGATCATCCCGAGTAACCATGTCGGTGGCACGCATACTCTTGGTAAGACGCTCCGCAGTAGCGACAAGCAGCAGATCTCCGACCCGATGGCCAAGTGTATCGTTTATACGCTTGAAGTTATTGAGATCCAGAAACAGTAGAGCCATCTGTCGATCATGCCTGCGCGCTATGGAGATCGATAACGCGACACGCTCCTTGAAGAACTCCCGATTGGGCAATCCTGTCAGGCTGTCAAAGTAGGCCAGCTTGTGAATTCGAACCTCGGCTTCGTGCAGTTCGGTGATGTCCTGCAAAGTGCCATAGAGTTCGACCACCTCTCCATCGTCACACAAGGCCTCGACCTGCTGACGTATGTAAGGCTCGGTACCATCAGGGGAAGTGGCACGGTGCGTGATATTGGTTGACTCCCCTGTTGTAGCGGCATCATCAAACCAGGCTTCTACTGCCGCCTTGTCACTGTCATGCACCCAGGACATCAACTGCTGAAAGGAAGTGATGGGCTCCTGCTCCGATATACCGAGCGTCTTATAAATCTGGGGAGAAAGGGTCAGCCTGTCGGTTTTCGCATCCCAGTCCCAATACCCCATACGAGCGATACGCTGAGCATCGGCCAGCCGCCGCTCGCTGCCGATTAGTTTCTTGATCGCATCACTGGCACGCAACAGGTAACGGACGCGATGCCCGAGAAGAGGATAGTTTATTGGTTTCCCGATAAAATCCGTGGCTCCCACACTATAAGCCCGATTAATAGAGTCGATATCTTCAAGGCCTGTAATCATCAGTACAGGGACATGATCCCCACCCGGACTTTTCCGTAACTCGGCACAGGTCTCGAATCCATTCATACCCGGCATCATGACGTCCATGAGTACGATACTTGGACGATGCTCTTGAAACATCTTCAGACTTTCTTCACCATTACCGGCTTCTATGACATCAAACCCGGCCTGATCCAGTGATTCACCCACCAGAAAACGCATATAATCCTCATCGTCCACAACCAGTACCAGGGGACGTTCTTCTACAATTGAGTTATCCATCGGTTAAGCCTTAGTTAAATCTGCCAGCCATAGAGCATACCCTTTCAATTGTGTCGGCCAATCCGCTTTGCTCTTGAGTTTCTAGCTGATTTAGAGTGGGAGCGAGAACGGAAAGTAACTGCTCACCCCCCAGAGATTACCCCCCATGGGTGGTCTATGGAGGAAGTGTCTATGGCAGGGATGCGGGAGGCCAAAGCCGAGCCTCCATGGAGGTTTTGACGGCGTCTTCCGGAACAGACTACCCATTCGGCGTGAGTAGTTACACCGGGAGATCAAAAGCCCCACGGTGCATGGGCAACGGTTGTGCCTTACCAAAAGCGACAGGATGACCAAAGAAAAAGCCACGCCACCCTCCAGGTAAACAGCTCTACTGCTACCTGGCCCGAATGGCCTCTTGTATCGAGCCCAGGGTACGCGGCCAGGCTCCGGATTTACCTAGAGCCCGGGGCAGTTTCTTACGAGCTGCCACAGCAGCGGCCCGGCTTGGATAAATACCCATAACCAGAGAAAACCAGGGTTTCCCATCCCGAAGCGTACGAAAATAGGCAAGATCCCCCGATAACCGGTGCTTGCGAACAAATTTACGTAATCCCTTTTCCTCGCCCACGCCTATCAACTGCAGGGTAAATCGTTTCGGATTTTGCCCCATCAACCAGCTTTCCCCTTTGATTTTTCCTCTACTAGGGGTACCTGAACCCGACTTACGGGCAGGCTTTGGTTCCGGACGATCGATTTTAACTACCTTTGGGGTATCAGGCACCTCTGGCGGCCGTTGCGTCCCCCCCCCGGTAACCGGTTCATGATCCGGCTCGCTCTGCTTATCGGTACGGGCAGCATCAATGGGGCGGCTTTCATCAGACACCTCCAACGCTGCTGCCGGGTTCGGGGTATCCTGTTGTACGCCTGAGACCTCCCCTGGAGGCTCCTCTTCGATGCGCTTAGACGATTGGTCGGTAACAGCTTCCGGAGGGATGGCTGAATCACTCTTCACCTTCTCACCATTCGGTAATGATCCACCGGCGGTCAACCCGAATTCTGCTTTGGAAACCTCCTGCCCGAAAGCCCTATCCTCCTCCCCGGAATTCGAGCCAATAGACACAGACTGGGGATTCGCTGGTGGCGTTTGCTCCTCTCGCGAACCAAGTTCGGGCAATCGAAGGGATATCACCTCGGTTGGGGCTGTTCCGGGACCACGCGGCCCATCGTCCCCTGCAGACTCGGATACCAGCTGATTGACTTCGTCCTGGTAAATCAACAACGAACCTATCAAAACGACCAGGACTGTACCGACCATCATAGAAGCGGCTGATACGTCAGGCCGCCACCCCATCCACTTATGGGAGCTTTTCGGCGTCTGGGGTTTTAGCTGCCCCTGCTTTACAATTATCTCAACCGACTTTTTTATCTCACCAGGAAGCCCCTGACTCTCATCAAAGACCTGGTCCAGCTGCCCCACCGTGAACTCCAGTGAATCTGAATACCCAGCTACCCGAATCAACTGCAGCGTCATCTGCTCAGTCCGTTCGCGACTCAGAGGTAATAACTCGAGTGCCTGAAAGGCCTGTTGAGCAACAGAATGCAATGCGGGGGTATCCAGCACCGCATCAACGACCGGCAATGCAAACAATACGATTCTCAGCTGCACTCTGTCACGACCCGGTGACAGATGCAGGCCGAGCAGAGCTTCGAAAGTTGCTGGAGGAAGAAGGTGTGCGTCGTCCACTACCAACACCGGTATGTTTCCCTGTTGCTCCATTTCTTCAAGCCAGGGAAACAGAGCTTCTGGGGACAGTTGCTCTCCCGCCGGGAGCCTGAAACAGTCCGCCAGGTGCTTATAGAGTTGATCCGGCTGGATCAGGGGATGTGCATCAACTCGACAGGTGACCCACTCAGCGGGCCTGGTTTGCAGAAATCGGCTCAGAAGCGTGCTTTTTCCGGACCCTGAAAGGCCTTTGACCAAGGGAATGCGGGCACTGTTTGCAACGAGATGCCCCAGAAGATCAAGCCGTTGATTCAGTTCCGGGGTTGAAAAAATAAATCCATGACCTCCCGGTGGTCGCATCTCTTTTGCAGCCGGGGAAAGAGAGTCAGAGGGAGTTTCTACCGTATTCATCCAACGTGCTGATGAGCGCTGCAGAGTCGAAATCTTCAGTGACCAGGGAACGGCCTATGCCTTTAAGGAGCACCAGCCTTAGCCGGCCACTCAGCACTTTCTTGTCTACCGACATCAGACTGAGGAATCGCTCCCGCTCCAGCTCCTCTGGTGGATTCAATGGTAAACCTGCTTGCTGGATAAGCTTCAGGGTTCTATCCATCTCCGTACCTGATAACCAGCCAAGTCGCCGGGAAAGGTCTGCTGCCATACAGATGCCCACCGCCACCGCCTCTCCGTGCAACCATGCACCATAGCCCAGCCCCGTTTCGATCGCATGGCCAAACGTATGCCCGAGATTCAACAATGCCCTGCTACCAGCCTCCCTTTCATCTGCAGCCACCAGAATTGCCTTGTCTCTGCAGGAACGTTCAATAGCCTCAGACAGCGACACCGGATCACGGGCCAGAAGGCGGTCCATGGCACTCTCAAGCCATTCGAAAAAAGCAACATCATCGATTAACCCGTACTTAATGATTTCTGCCATACCTGCAGCCAGTTGACGATCATCCAGCGTATTCAGGGTCTGAGTATCAGCGATAACACAACGAGGCTGATAGAAGGCCCCGATCATGTTTTTTCCAGCTAAGTGGTTTACCCCTGTTTTACCCCCCACAGAAGAATCGACCTGGGAAAGCAAAGTCGTGGGGATCTGGATAAGATGAACCCCTCTTTGATAGCAGGCAGCAGCGAAACCTGCCATATCACCGATCACCCCGCCACCCAGCGCTACCAGGCTGCACTGCCTGTTGAACTGACTATTCAGCAGGGCATCAAAAATCTGATTCCAGATGCTTAGCGTCTTGTGGTGTTCTCCATCGGGCAGTATGACAGATTCGGTTTGATACCCCTTCAGGGCAGTGAGGACACGATCCAGGTAAAGGGGGGCGATGGTCTCATTGGTAACCACCATCACCTGCTGTCCCGGAATGTGTTGTCGATAGATCGATGCCTGGTCAATCAGACCTGGCCCAATGTAAATCGGGTAAGAGCGCTCCCCCAGTTCAACCCGCAGAGTCCGGGTGTCCCGATCAGTCTTCATGGAGTTTTTTGACTATCTCGCTTGCCACGGAGGAGGCACTTCGATTCTCTGTAGTTACAACCAGGTCCGCAGCCTTCCGATAGAGAGGATCACGCTCTTCCATCAACAGTTTAAGCTTGCTCAATGGATCCTTGGTCTGCAGCAGTGGCCGCATTTTGTCTTTCATCGTCCGCTTGTGCTGCTGCTCAGGACTGCAATAAAGGTAAACGACAACGCCTCTGCTGGAGAGACAGCGAAGATTGTCCGAATTCAATACTGAACCGCCACCAGTGGCCAGCACCTGACCCTCACGCTGGGTGAGCTCATCTATCACCGCTTTTTCCCTTCGACGAAAACCTTCCTCGCCTTCGAAGTCAAAAATCGTGGCGATATCTACACCAGTCCTGCGCATAATCTCGTGGTCGGTATCCTCAAACTCCAACCTGAGTAAGCTGGCCACCTGCCGCCCGATCGTACTTTTTCCGGCGCCCATAGGCCCCACCAGAAAAATATTATTGACACGATTCATCACCACCGTTCAACGAAGACTCAGGCTTTCTTTCAGAATCTTCGGCGTGACGAAGAACAACAACTCTCTGTTAGCATCTCTCACTGCTGTCTGTCTGAAGAAAAAGCCCAGTATCGGCAAATCTCCAAGGAAAGGTACCTTTTCCACGTCTTTTGACGTCTCCTTTTCAAAAACGCCACCCAACACTACCGTCTCTCCATTGTCCACCAATACTCTTGTGGTAACGGAACGTGTGTCCACAGCGGGTGTGCCCTGCACTGATTGTGCGAAGTTTGGATTGTCTTTGCTGATATCCAGGTCCATGATAATCCGATCATCCGGCGTGATCAGGGGTGTCACTTCCAGTTTCAGCACCGCTTCTTTGAATTGCACATTGGTTCCGTTGTTACTCACGGTGGCATAGGGGATTTCCGTACCCTGTTGAATCACCGCTTTGTTTTTATCCGCAGTAATAATCCTCGGGCTCGATATGATTTCCCCGCGCCCTTCGGACTGCATAGCGGTCAACTCCAGTTGCAGCAAGTAGGATCCAACACTGCCCACCAGCATGCTGATACCGGACGTGGCTCCCGGTGCGGCCAGGTTCACCATGAGGTTTTCGGGCCCGGTGCCATTCAGACCTGGAGCAAGCCCTGCTCTGAAGTCATTCAAAAATGTACCGGAATCCGTGGTTCCCGTACCGGCAATAGTACCGGGACGGGCACCGGCAACCAGCAGCTCGCTGCCTCTACCTAAATTGTTGGCCCGATTAAACCCCAATCGCACACCCAATTCCCTGGCAAAGTTATTATCGGCGATCACCACCCGTGACTCGATCATCACCTGGCGGACCGGAATGTCCAATCGCTGAATCAGACGCCGGATGTCTTCCAGTTTTGAGGCGGTATCCCGCACCAGCAGGGTATTGGTTCGTCCGTCGACAGTGACGTTACCACGCCCTGGTGTTAACAGCTCATTATCCTTGCTCTTGAGCAGACGTTTAAGTGCAGAAGCCTTGGCGTAGTTTATCTGAATGTATTCGGACTGAAGTGGCGCCAACTCCTCTATCTGCTTCTGGGACTCCAACTCCAGCCTTTCCCTGGCGGTAATTTCCTCCGTAGGGGCTATCATCACGACGTTATCGGTCTTTCTCATCGACAACCCACGGCTCTTTAAAATGATGTCCAGCGCCTGATCCCAGGGGACATTCTGCAGCCTCAGGGTAATTCTGCCTCGTACCGTATCGCTGGTTACCAGATTCAGCCCGGTAAAGTCCGCGAGGAGCTGCAGTACCGCCCGCACCTCGATATCCTGGAAGTTCAGAGACAGCCTCTCGCCGCTGAAAACCTGCTTGCGTCGCTGAATTTCTTCTTTTTCCTGCTTCGTGAGAGCCCTGAACTCCACTGTCATTATGTCGTTGGTTTGATAGGAGAGATGTTCATACTCCCCCAGGGTGGATATGTTTATGCGGACATTCTTACCCGTCTGGGCGAGTTCAACCATTTTCACCGGGGTGGCGAAGTCCGTAACGTCAAACTTTCGCATGAATTTTTCCGGCAGCACGACGTCGAACAGATCCAGCACTATGCGACCACCCTCTTCACGCATATCCACCACCGTGGATGGGTCGCTGAACTGCAGAATGATACGCCCTTCACCGGCATCACCACGGCGAAAATCCACATTCTCAATACTATTGCGGGCGTCGCGGACCACAGGCCTTGGTTTTGCCGCAACTGCTCTCGAACTGGCCTTTGGCCTGGAGGCTATCGGGCTGACCCCGTCGATTTCGATAAACACCTGGTTACCAACCACCTTAATTTCATGAGCTGATTTCCCCACCAGATTAATGACCACGCGGGTGCGCCCTCCCGCTTCCACCGCAGTGACACTGCGAGCCAGACCAACGCCGATGGGAACATTCTTTTTCTCCAGCGCGCTAGCCATTCCGTAAAAGTCCAGTGCAATTCGAGCCGGGTTATCGGTCGTGAAGACCTTGGGTTCATCTACCGGCCCATCGGCAGTCAACTGGATTTTGACGCTGTTTCCAGGAAGTACTGAGAAGTTGACTGCCTTGAGCTGGTTTTCAGCCGCCTGGACAGGTCCGATGCCTACCAACAGCCAGAGTAGCCCGAGGAATATCAGACTCCAGCCGGGTGAACCTTGATTGCTGACGCTGAAGCGGATCCCTGATTGGGCTCCATGTGGTATTTCGTTCATCTCAATCCCCCGGTATTAATTCAGCGCAATCGATGCCTGGCGCTCACGATAGCCCCGCTGTCTGTCTCTAACGATTTCGGTCAGCTCAATCTTGTCTTCGCTGATCCGAGTAATTTTGCCGTAGTTCTTGCCCATGTAATTGCCAGCCTTGACTCGATAAATAGTTTTATCTTTGGTCTTGATCAGCGCCCATGTCGTGTCTATCTGCTCCAAAGTCCCGACCATTCGCAATGAGTCCAGAGAATAATTCTCCAACTCTTCCCTACGTCTGTTCGGATCGGGAGCAATTCCGCTGGGCTCCACTTTTTCGGCAACCTCCTCTCCCTGATCGACTTTCTGGAAAGGATTTCGGCGATCCATCGGCTTGTAAAAAAACGACTCGATCTGCTTGATCTCGGGCAAAGGCTCGATATGGCCCTGTTTACGTGCTTTGACCTCTTCTACAAACCTTTTGAGATCGCTCATATCATCGTCAACACAGCCTGCGAGCCCAAACGCCGATAGCACGATCATCAGGTTTCTGGCTGAAATCGTTACTGCTCTACGCATTATTTTCCGCCCTCCTGATCCAGATAGCGATAGGTCTTGACAATGGCATCCATTACCAGAAGTCTCCCCCGTCTCTTCCCTTTCTTGGGCTTGATCCTGATATTGTGAATGGTCACAATTCGAGGCAGGGATGCCAGACCGCTGATGAATGAACCAAACTGGTGATACTCTCCTTTCACCCTGATCTTGATCGGCAGCTCCGCGTAAAACTCTTTACGTTTTTCTCCCATCGGGTCGAAAAGCTCGAATTCCAGTCCCGTTGCCAGCCCGGTTTGAGAAACGTCTACCAGTAGTTCCGCCACTTCAGTCTTGTTCGGCAACTGGCGCAGCATCGTGCCAAATGACTGTTTCATGTCATCAAGCTGGGCCTTGTATTTTTCCAGGTTGACAGCTTTTGCCTGCTTCTTCTCGAAAGTTTTACGGAGTTTTAACTCTTGCCGCTGCTCTTTTTCCAGCCTCGCAAGCTGATCGGCAGTGTTGAAGTAGTACCACCCAACACCCATCAAGATACAGATGATTAGGATCAGAATGGCCTTAACTGGCCCAGGCCAAGACCCAATGTTACTCAGGTCAAGCTCATTAAGTTCCTGTAAATTCATCGCTTACCTCTTTTCTTCCTGCGCTTCTTTTTCTTCTTCTTCTTTTTCTTGACTTTACTGATGGGGGACGTCTGCCTTGCGCTAAGGGTGAAATGACTCAGCCCCGTACCTGTCTTACTCTTATTGGATATCACCTGTAGATTCGCTCTGCCCATCCATTTCGATGCCTCTATGTTGCGCATATAGGCTGATACACGGGCATTGGACTGAGCGCGACCCGACAGGGTCAATTTCTTACCCTTCTGCTTGAACTCGGTGAGAAACAGACCGATGGGAATGGTCGTTACGATTTCATCCATCATATGAACCACCTCAGGCCGGCTCACCTGGAGGGTCTGAATAACGTTCATACGGGCCAGGAGTTTGGCCTTGGTCTTTTCCAGTTCCTTGATTTTCTTGATCTTGCGGTCCATCGCAGAGATCTCTTTTTTGAGATACTTGATTCGACTAAGCTGCGAGTCAATCATCCCATCTATGTAGAAATGGACCGCTCCTGAAGCCGCACCTACCACCAGCACCGCCATCAATACTGCAATGCCAAAATCCCGTTGGCGCTTTTTACGCAGAGTTTCACGCCAGGGAAGAAGATTGATCCGTGCCATTTTAATCGAAGCTCCTCAAAGCCAGACCGCAGGCTATCATCAGTGCCGCAGCGTCATTGCTGAGGCTCTGGAGTTTGACATTCGGCGAAACCGGCATATCAGCGAATGGATTCGCGATGATCACCGGAGTACCGAGTTTTTCCTCCACCAACTCACCCACACCAGGGATTGCGGAACACCCCCCGGCCAGAACGATGCTGTCCACACTGTTGTAGGGGCTTGAAGAGAAGAAAAACTGTAATGACCGGCTGACCTGCTGGGCCATTGCCTCCTTGAAAGGGTTCAAAACTTCAGGCACATAGTTATCCGGCAATCCTCCCTGCCGTTTCGCCATGCCGGCTTCCTGATTGGAGAGCCCGTAGCGCCGCTGTATCTCTTCGGTGAGCTGTCGTCCGCCAAAGTTCTGCTCTCGAGTATAAATTATCTTGTGGTTGTGCAAAACGTTCAACGTGGTGATGGACGCGCCTATGTCCGCGATCGCCACTGTCTGATCTTCACCGTAGTCTGGTATCTGATCGACAATCTGTGTGAAAGCGTTCTCCATGGCATACGCTTCCACATCCACCACGGCTGCCGTTAACCCGGCGCTTTCCAGGGCTGCCACCCGGTCATCCACATTCTCGCTGCGTGAAGCTGCCAGGAGTACATCCATCATTTCAGGATTCTTGGCGGAAGTCCCCAACACTTCGAAATCGATGTTGACCTCTTCCAGGGGATAGGGGATGTACTGGTCGGCCTCCAGTTGAATCTGGCTCTCCATCTCCTGATCAGAGAGAGAAGCCGGCATGGTGATCACTTTGGTGATAACCGCTGAGCCGGATACGGCCACCACCGCCTGCCGGGCTTTGGTCCCCGACTTCCTCACCACATTGCTTATCGTCTGCCCAACCGCATCGACATCGGCAATATTTTTTTCAACCACAGCGTTGGCAGGCAGCGGCATCACTGCATACGCTTCCACCCGATAACGGCTGCCTGCGCGACCGCTGGTCGCACTCAGTTCCAACAGCTTCACAGCCGTAGAACTGATATCCAAGCCGAGCATCGTCTGCTTCTTGGAACGAAAAGGGAACATATTAACTCCTTAAGTGGCCGTACTTAAATGCCGTCTTTGGAGAGAGTATCAAGATATTTCTTTAAATAGAATAGTTAACTATATAGCAACAAATGAATTTTATGGAAAGCACTTTTTTCACATTTGATAAAAAAAAGCCATATTCGTGAAAAAAACGAGCTCCATTTTTGCTAGTATAGAGCCCTCCAACCCCAACAGAAACAACAGCGACCCCCCCCTGCACTGGAAAGCGCTGCCAAATTTAGAGACGTAGCACCGTGAACATACTGGAAACCGGGAAAACATATTTTTTGATTCCATTCAAACATAGCCCGGGTTAGGGTGACCTCTGGCGCTGCTAATTATAACGACACCTACCTCAAAGAACTTAGCGATGGATACCATCGATACCGTGAACTAGCTCATGAAGTTGCTGATTAAAATCCTCAAAACGGGGCTGTGGCTCCTGTTATCCATATCCCTGGCCAGCACAACAGCTCTGGCAGTCGTCTATTTTTACCTGGCCCCCAACCTGCCTTCTCCGGAAGAACTCCGTGAAGTGGAATTGCAAGTACCATTGCGAGTGTACACCAGAGACCTCAAGCTTATTGCCGAATTTGGTGAAAAACGACGAGAACCTCTCACTTACACCCAGGTTCCGGAGCTTATGGTCCAGTCCTTTCTGGCAGCGGAGGATGGCCGCTTCTTCGAGCACCCGGGTGTCGACTACCAGGGAATCCTTCGCGCCGTTTATCAACTTATCGTGACCGGCGAGAAACGCCAGGGCGGAAGCACCATCACCATGCAGGTGGCTAGAAACTTCTTCCTCAGCCGGGAGAAAACCTACATCCGAAAGCTCAATGAGATACTCCTGGCCCTCAAGATTGAGCGAGAGTTTACCAAAGAAGAGATCCTGGAGCTGTACCTAAATAAAATATACATGGGCCATCGAGCCTATGGAGTGGGTGCCGCAGCTAAGGTCTACTATGGAAAAAGCGTGGAAGAGATTTCACTGCCCCAGATTGCCATGATCGCGGGACTCCCAAAAGCCCCCTCCCGCTTCAATCCGATAACAGACCCTGATCGTGCGCTCCTGAGACGGAATTATGTACTGGACCGCATGCGTGAACTCAACTACATCACCGAAGAGCAGTACCAGGCAGCCAGAAAAACCGGCGTCACCGCCTATCTTCATGCAGCCAATATCGAGGTGGTGGCACCCTATGTGGCAGAAATGGTACGCGCCGAATTATTCAGCCACTACCAGGAAAAAGCTTACACGGGGGGCTACTCCGTGTACACCACCCTGGACAGCCGGCGACAAACCACAGCCAACATGGCTGTCCGGTCGTCGCTTCAGGCCTATGACAAACGCCACGGATACCGGGCACCGGAGAAACAGTCAGACATCAGCTTACTGGGAACGGACGAAGCGCTGGATACCGCACTAACCGGTTATCGCCCGATAGGAAAGCTCAGACCGGCAATAGTAGTGGCGGTCGCAGATGATTCCGCGGAGGTCTATCTGGGCAAAGGGGAGCGGATCCAGATCAGTTGGAAAGGGCTCGAGTGGGCACGACCCTACAAAAACGTAAACAGACGGGGAGCCAAACCCAAGAAAGCCCAGCAGGTGCTTGCTCCTGGAGATCTTGTTCGGATATTTCCAGAAACCGACAAGAAAAAACAAGAGTACTGGCGTCTGGCACAGATCCCCAAAGCTGATGGCGCTCTGGTCGCTCTGGACCCGGATGACGGTGCAGTGGTTTCCCTGACTGGAGGCTATGATTTCTATAACAGCAAATTCAATCGGGTAACACAGGCAAAGCGCCAGCCGGGTTCAGGATTCAAAGCATTCATCTACTCAGCGGCTTTGGAGGCGGGCTTTACACCTGCCAGCCTGATCAACGACGCACCTGTGGTTTTCGATGATCCGAGCCTGGAAGGAGCATGGCGCCCGAAAAACTATAGCGGTAAGTTCTTCGGCCCAACCCGCTTGCGCTACGCTCTGACGAAATCCCGCAACCTGGTCTCAATACGACTGCTGCGCTCCATGGGCGTGGAACATGCCTTAAAGCATGCATCTTTGTTCGGCTTCGATGCAGACCAGTTACCCCACAATCTCTCACTGGCGCTGGGTAGCGGCAACGTGACCCCGCTACAGATGGCAACTGCGTATGCCATCCTGTCCAATGGAGGATACCGCGTTGAACCGTATTTCATAGACCGGGTTGAGGATAGCCAGTCAAACGTTCTTTATCAAAGCAACCCGTTGCGAGTGTGCGAAGACTGCCCGGAAAATCCTCCCGAGAGCGCCATAAACCCGGAATCAGGGAACAGTGAACGGATAGCCCCCCGGGTGATCAGCACTCAGAACCACTACCTGATGAATTCCATGATGCGTGATGTCATCACTCGGGGTACCGCCACGAAGGCCCGGGCGTTGGGCAGGAAGGATCTCGCAGGTAAAACCGGTACAACCAATGACCAGAAAGATGCCTGGTTCAACGGCTTTACCCGTTCCCTTGTAGCAATATCCTGGGTAGGCTTTGATTCCGCCACCCCGCTGGGGAGAGGTGAAGTAGGAGGAAAGGCAGCACTCCCGGCATGGATGATTTTCATGAAAGAGGCACTGAAGGATGCACCTGAGGTTCCCCTGAAAATGCCACCGGGCATCATAACAGTGCGCATTGACCCCAATACGGGCAACCGCGCAGCCACCAATCAGAAGAATGCAATATTCGAAGTGTTTCGTATCGAAAATGCTCCTGCTGAAAATGGGCGGGGCATGATTTCACAGCGCCGGCCGTCAGGCGGGGCAGCAGGCACGGAAACGGACCACGATCCATTCTAGGATCTCTGGATCTGTTCCTCCAACATCAATGTCACGACAAGGAAAAAAGGCTGATATTCGTCGCCTGATCACCCACTCCGCAGCCCGAATGCTCGCAAACCAGGAGTGTCTCGACATTCAGACGGCGAGACGCAAAGCCGCCGCCCGGTTGGGTGTGCGGGACCGGCAACAATTACCTGACAACCTGGAAATCTCACAAGCTGTCAGGGAGTACCAGGCTACCTTTTTCAACGATACTCAACCTGCCACTCTGAGGCTACTGCGCACAGTGGCAGTGGATGCCATGAGAAATCTGGATTGTTTCAATCCACATCTCACAGGCCCTGTGCTCAACGGCAGTGCAAACGATCTAAGCCCGGTCAAACTATACCTGTACACGGAAACACCTGAAGAAGTCATCTTATACCTGCTCGACAAAAAAATACCTTTCGAAGAGAGGGATATCAGACTGATCTATCCCCGAGGCGCGTCAAAAACCATACCTACCTGCAGTTTCCGCGCAGGCAGTACCGTCATTCAACTCGTCCTGCTACCCCTTGGGGATCGGGCAAATCCCCCACTCGACCCACTCAGTGACCGCCCCGAAAAAGGGGCGGGGATAAACAGGGTTATGGAACTACTGAAATAAGGGCCGCGGAAATTAATAACTGTCCAGAAATTGCGCTGGATTTTGGTTCAGATTCAAGGCGTGGAAAGGGGCGCATAGCTGTTCTATGCAACCTTTTCCACAACGCAGAAGCTGGACCAAAAGACGAGCAAGACTGGATAATTGTTTTTTTCTGCGGCCCTAAGATCAATGCTGACACCGGCGGCCGGCCCTCATCCCTGCAATGCCGGCTACCGGTGTAAAACTGATACGATCAGCGTTTATTGGTAGGGACATAGTCCCTCTGATCGGCACCGATGTAGATCTGGCGAGGCCTGCCTATTCGCTGATCAGGATCGTCCATCATTTCCATCCAGTGGGCTACCCAGCCAACGGTTCGGGCAATTGCAAACATTACCGTAAACATCGAACTGGGGATTTTCAGTGCCTGGTAAATGATTCCAGAGTAAAAATCCACGTTTGGATAGAGTTTCCGCTCGACGAAATACTCATCCTCCAAGGCTACCTGCTCCAGTCTCAGCGCTAGTTCGAACATTGGGTTATTGCTATCCGCAACCGTTTCCAGCACTTCGTGACAGATCTCCCGGATGATTGTCGCTCTCGGGTCAAAATTCTTGTAGACGCGGTGGCCGAAACCCATCAATCTGAACGGATCGTTCGGATCTTTAGCTTTGGCAATGTACTTTTCGATGTTCGATACGTCGCCCACCTCTCTCAGCATGCTCAGCACAGCCTCGTTGGCTCCGCCGTGAGCGGGCCCCCAGAGGGATGCGATTCCAGAGGCGATACAGGCAAACGGATTGGCTTGGGAACTTCCCGCAAGCCTGACCGTCGAGGTGCTGGCATTCTGTTCATGATCGGCGTGCAGGATGAACAGGGTGTTGACTGCCTTGACTGCCACTGGGTCTGGCTCATAATCCTCGCAGGGCGTGGCAAACATCATGCTCAGGAAATTGGCGCAGTAATCAAGATCATTTCTCGGGTACATGAAGGGCTCCCCGATAGCATGCTTGTAGCTGGCTGCCGCAATAGTGGGCATCTTGGCAATCATTCGATGCGCGGAGATTTCCCGGTGACGCGGGTTATGTATATCAATGGAGTCGTGATAGAAAGCTGAGAGCGAGCCCACAACGCCTACCATGATCGCCATTGGATGGGCGTTATAGTGGAAACCGTTGAAGAATTCCTTCAGGGTCTCATTGATCATCGTGTGGTGACGAATGATGTTCTCGAAATCTACCTGCTGCTCAGGCTTGGGAAGATCCCCATACAGCAGCAGATAAGCCACCTCAATGAAGTTGCTCTTTTCCGCCAGTTGCTCTATCGGGTACCCACGATACCAAAGTTTTCCGATATCGCCGTCGATATAAGTTATTGAACTGCGGCAACTTCCTGTGGCGACAAATCCTGGGTCATAGGTGAACACCCCCATATCCCTGTAGAGGCCAGTAATATCCACTACCTCCGGACCCGCTGTACCTTTGTGAACAGGAAGTTCAGCCGAACGTCCTGTTTCAGCGTTAGTGAGTGTCATCGTTTTTTTGGACATATGTCTGATTACTCGCAGCTTAAATGAAAGCCTATCTTTATATCAGAGCCGCAAATCAGGTACAAGTAGGTGATGTTTTTTAGGACGAGCGTCCGCAACGAGAGAAGCTACCGGGGAGAGGTTACGGGGTCGCTGAAACTGCGAAAAGTAATCCATCGATATTTTTCAGCCGATACTTTTCAGCGCTCAGCGACCCCATAGGGTCAGGTCAGGGCAGCAGATGCTTTACCCCATCCCGCTCCTCCTTGAGCTCCTGCTCTGAAGCCGCCATCTTTTCACGACTGAAGTCGCTGACTTCCACACCCTGCACTATCTGCCAGTCACCATTGGCACAGCGAACAGGAAAAGAGTAGATCAACCCCTCTGAAATACCATAGCTGCCATCGCTGTACACTGACATGCTGACCCAGTCGTCACCGGGGGTACCCATTACCCAGGTACGCATGTGATCGATAGCTGCACTGGCCGCTGATGCAGCACTGGAAGCACCGCGCGCCTTGATAATGGCCGCCCCCCGCTGCTGCACTTCCGGTATGAAAGTGCCTTCATACCAGTCACGGTCCACCATTCCGAGCGCATCCTGCCCTTTAACCTTGGTACTGGACAAGTCGGGATACTGAGTCGAAGAATGGTTACCCCAAACCGTCATGTGGGTGACGTCGGTAACAGCCGCTCCGGTTTTTGCAGCCAACTGAGACATGGCCCGGTTGTGATCGAGACGGGTCATAGCGGTGAAGTTGCGTGGATCGATATCGGGTGCATTGCGCTGGGCTATCAAAGAATTGGTGTTCGCAGGATTCCCGACTACAAGGATCTTGACATCGCGGCTGGCAACCTCGTTTATCGCTTTACCCTGAGCAGAAAATATGGCGGCATTGGCCTCCAGTAAATCCTTTCGCTCCATGCCTGGCCCCCTGGGGCGAGCACCCACAAGCAATCCGTAATCCGTGTCTTTGAACGCTACCCGTGCGTCATCGGTGCAGATAATGTCCTGAACCAGAGGAAATGCACAGTCATCCAATTCCATCGCTACACCCTTCAACGCACCCAGTGCCGGGGTAATTTCCAGCAGTTGCAGAATCACAGGCTGGTCATCCCCCAGCATGGCGCCAGAAGCAACACGGAACAAGAGGGCGTAACTGATTTGTCCGGCAGCTCCGGTAACAGTGACTCGAACGGGGTTTTTCATGGGAGATACTCCTGTCTGTCTGGGTTTGGAATGGGGGATGATTTACCAGGGGAGTATCTAAACATAATCCGCAAGGATATGTACACAAAACGAAGGGATAAGACTTTGAGAATTCAGGGAAGGGAGAGCAAGACCGAAAGTTCGGAGACTCCATCTGAGACTGTCAACAATATCTACTGGGCAATCCTGCTCGACCAGCTTGGGTGTTGCCTGGCAATGGCAGCGGCAAAAACGGGATTATGGCTCTCTAAAAAACAAGGCCGCACCTACCCATAGTCAGAATTGCTTTTTACCGACACGTCTCCCGTTTCCACCCTGTATACAAGGTGATAGAAGGATCAACTTATGTCAGCCCGGTGCCGGGCTATGGCAACTGAATTAGGAATAACACTGCACACCTGGATCGACCCAGGTTCTGCTGCCCCGCCGACCATCCACTGCTTACCATGTCCCCTCAAGAAATGTCACTTTGTCTGTACCCAATTGAGCAAGCCTGGTGTCGTATACGCCAGCATACAGATCGACAACCTGCCAATCCTTGAGAATGTATCCGGGGTCTCCGGCTCCAGGATCCTCGGTTGCATTCAAGTAGGCTGCCACAAAAACAGCAAAATCACTACCGGTCTGATTTCGGAGAATCTCCCCGAAAGTGTCAGTGGATCCAGTACCAATTGTAACGTCGAACGTCAACAAAGCCCAACCTGAAAAGTCGCCTGGGTCGTCTGGCAGCTCATCCTCCCATGCCACAGGACTGAAACCCGTTACACACACCCCCCTGGACGGATGGGACAAATTCCCCGACAGCATGTTCGACAAGCAACGAGCCTGTACCCCGAACACAGGGCGAGCCGCCACCGACATGAGAATCGGCGACGCAAGAAGCCCAGCCCTGGTAAACCGGCGTCGACTTTCCGACACTTCCTTTTGTTGATTATCCTCGCGCACCACTGGCGCGTCATCGGATTTCAGCTTTTTCATGGCGTCCCCACGGGATTTATCTGGCATACCTTCCGACATGTCGATTCTCGCAAACGTTTATAGTGATTGGTAACTGGTTGGAAGAGAAGCAAGCAAATTCCATACCGTTTTTAAAATTACCTGCTAATTCAAGCCAATGGGTGACCCCCACCCTCGAGCCATCCTCGCCCGTCAAGAGTGTTGTAAAAAAAACTGACACTCCGGGCACCTCGATGGAACGTCCTGCAACGGGACCCAGAGCTGTAATGGATACCCATCGCCGGCACTCAATCCCAGGAGCAGTTAACAGTCACGGGTCGAGTTTATCGATCACCCTTTGACACAAGGCCGCAAGACCACCCACTTCGGGGTACTCCTGCTCCAGGTCCGATATATAGCCGAGTGTTCTGGGAATATCGCCCAGATAGCCCGGCTTGCCGTCCCGCACCTTCAAACGTGCAAATATCCCGGCCGCCTTAAGATGTCGCTGCACTCCCATGAGATCGAACCAGCGCAGGAATCGGTCCTCATGCTCTTCCCGCAATATACCGGATTGCCGTGCCAGCTCGAAATACCCACCGACCCAGCGTTTCACTCGTTCTCTTGGCCAACCGATGTAGCAATCTTTAAGCAGTGAAACAAGGTCGTAGGTCACCGGGCCTGACACGGCATCCTGAAAATCCAGGATCCCTGGATTATTAGAGCGTGTAATCATCAGATTTCTTGAATGATAGTCCCGCAACACACAGACCTGGGGCTGCTCCAGCGCACTCTTCACCAGAAGCTCGAATACACTCTCCACCATCTGCCGCTCGGAGTCACTCAGCTGAAGCCCGAGATAACGACCCAGCAACCACTCTTCGAACAGTCCCATCTCCCTCATCAGCATACGCTTGTCATAGACCGGCAATACACTTCGGTCTCCACAAGCCTGAATCACGGCAAGTGCGGCCAGCGCATCGCCATAGAGCCTCTCGACTGTGCCTTCATTGAGTTCATCGAGGTAGTGGATCGACCCGAAATCCTCCAGCAACAAAAATCCCTTTTCCTGATCAGACGCTATGATATCCGGTACATGCAAACCCAAAGCACTCAGTTGACCGGCAATGGTAACGAAGGGACCACAATTTTCTTTTTCAGGCGGAGCATCCATGGCAATCCAACTCCCACCGTCTCCCTCGATTCTGTAATAACTCCGGAAACTCGCGTCAGACGACGCCGGGGTGATCAGGAAATCCTTAAAGCCAGGGCCATCGGAAAGCCACCTGTTTAATTCACTCAAACGCTCAGTCATTTCTTATAATTCCACCGGGAACCCATTGAATAAAATATAATTCTATGCGATTTTACTCCCCGTTAGCCAACCATGGCCCAGCCAGAGAGCGCTCAATAGTGTACGTAAAGACCAGTCACCCGATACTGCTCGCCGCTGGCCTGTTGATGGCTCATACCGCGGTGGGGGCCCCGATGTGGGATTGCCGGGCTGATACCGATGGTAAATGGCAGTGCGTTGAGAAAATGCCGGAACTGGAAGGTCAGCTGGCACACGGCGATTCAGAAGATCCAGGGGCGCCCAGACACTACCCATCCCAGACTGAAGCAACCAGCCAGTCAGCAGGGACTGAATACGAAGCACAATCCGCCAATTCCCTGAGGAAACCTGAAGAACATACCAGGGAATACACATCCTCCCCGCCGGCAAGCGCCGCGCGATACACTGAGAAAAAGGATGCTGCCCCTCGGGATAACACCCGGCATCACGAAGAGGCTGTCAACTCTGAACCCGCAGCCTCCCCTCCGATAACCACCAGCGGTTTGAGCGAACCATCGAAACTGCCTGACGACCCACCCGCGACGACCGCAGAGAAACCATCACCTGATCCTGATGATGCTCAGATTGTCGAAAAGCCGAAAACAATTGAAGATTTTACAGCCGTAGAATCGGATCAAAAAACCGATTCCTCGCAGCCCCATGCACTTGTGGAATTCGCCCCATCTGTAGAATCAGCCCAATCTGTGGAATTGGCCGCACCTGGAGAAATCGCGCCGGCCCCCGCAGAGCCGGCATCCGCCACCGCGGCAGTAGAGGAAATCGAAGCAGAACCTCCTGCAACCCGACGCGGAACGAAGCCGAGTGATGAAACCACTTCTGTCGAGACGCTTGCGGGCCTGGCTGATCCTGCCATTGCCCCTGGTGAGGGTGCCAATATAGAGAGGGGGCTGCAATGGGAGAGCTGCCAGCTGGCAACACAACCAGTCCCCCTGACCTTCGAGCCTGTTGCAATCGATCAAACCGTGATCGATGCGGACAGCGCGGACCTTGATGCTGAAGAGCAAACCGTCAACCTCAGCGGTACCGTCGTGGCACGCCGAGGCAGCCGAATGGTAGAGGCGGACAACGCATACTATGATCACGGGGGAGACACGCTTGACGTCGAAGGTAATGTCTATTTCGAACAAACCGGATTACGCCTGTCTGCCTCCGAGGCCCATATCGATCTAGCCGCCCGCCAGGCGGAGTTGAAAGATGTGGAGTATCGCCTGGTCGAAGTTTCCGGACGGGGAACCGCAGAAACCGCCAAAATCGAGAGCGCAGATCTATCCCGCTACGAAAAGATAAACTACACCACCTGTAGACCAGCTAAAGAAGACTGGCTGATCGAAGCCGGGGATCTTGAAGTCAATCAGGAAACGGGAGTGGGGAAAGCAAAAGATGCCAAATTTCGATTCAAGGGTGTACCCTTCGCGTATCTACCCTACGCCTCATTTCCCATCGATGATCGTCGGAAATCCGGTTTCCTCGTGCCGATCCTCGGTGTGGATGAACGAAGTGGATACGAAATTGCCACGCCTTACTACATCAATATCTCCCCCCAGATGGATGCCACGATAACACCCCGCCTTATGACGGACAGAGGGATCATGCTCGGAGGTGAATACCGGTACCTGAGCGAGAACAACAGTGGGGAAGTACGAGCTGAAGTGATGCCGGATGACCGGAAGGTCAGCGACGATGCCAACAGCACACGTGGCGCCTTCTCCTATCAGGGCAGGGGCGCCCCCTTTGGTAAATGGCGCTATGACGCCAACATCAACTACGTCTCTGACAACCAGTTCCTGGAGGATTTTGGAAATAATCTGTCATTTACCAGTACCCGAAATATCGAGCGCAGAGGGGACATCATTTATGACGGGCAGGGATGGACCTTCCTGGGACGACTTCAGTACTTTCAGACAGTAGATGAGCTGATTTCAAGCGAAGGACGACCTTACAGCCGTATGCCCCAGCTTCTGTTCGACCTCGATCGCCCCAATCAGGCCTATGGGCTGGACTACCAGATGCGCGCCGAGTACGTCTATTTCAATCATAGTGACGGCAACACAGTGCGCGGCAGTCGAGTCGACCTGATGCCCTCGGTCAGTCTGCCACTGACCCGACCCTGGGGATTCCTGACACCAAAGGCCAGCCTGCGCTACACTGCCTATGCATTGTCCGAACAGTCCCCCGGTTTATCGAGCTCACCGGACCGTTCCATCGGCACTTTCAGCGTGGATAGCGGGCTGTTTTTTGAACGCCAATCCAACTGGCTCGGCCAGAGCTCTACACACACCCTGGAACCCCGACTTTTTTACCTGCTGACTCCCGAGGTGGACCAGGACGAGCTGCCGATTTTTGATACTTCAACGGTGGATTTCAGTTTTGCCAGCCTGTTCAGGGAAAATCGTTTCAGCGGCGTCGACCGGGTAGGAGACGCTAACCAGCTTACCGCCGCCCTGACCAGCCGCACCTTCGACAACGAAAACGGCCAAGAGCTGTTTCGCGCCAGTATCGGCCAGATCTACCACTTTCGTGACCGGGAAGTTCGACTGCTGCCGGGACAAGACCCGATCACCGAAAGCAGTTCTCCCTTTGTCGCTGAACTCTCCGCCAGACTCAGCCCGCACTGGAGAACCACCGGCAACATTCAATGGGATCCACACGAAAGTGACAATGGCCTGGAAAAAGCATCGGCTTCGATCCATTACCGGGATGCCAGGCGCAGAATATTCAACTTGTCATATCGTTTTACCGACGATCTGGTTGACCAGACCGATGTTTCTGCACGCTGGCCGATAACCAGCAATGTCCACGGCGTCGGTCGCTGGACCTACTCCCTGCTGCATGAAGAAACCATGATGGCCTTCGCGGGTTTTGAGTACGATACCTGCTGCTGGGCCGCTCGAATTATAGGACAGCAATTACTGACCAATATCAATGATCCACCCCAGAATTCGCTTTTTGTCCAGGTCGAGCTCAAGGGCCTGACCAGCATCGGCAACAAACTCGACGACTTTCTCGAGGAAGGTATCCTTGGTTATCACACCTATTGACCGGGCGTGTAGGTACTGCATTTTTTTGTTCCCGCCATTACGGAAACAACTTGAAAGCACCCGTTTATACTTTTCCCAGCCCGGATGACGGTCCTGCCCGGTTTTGCCAGAAAGCCTCAACAAGCAACAGAGATATCGATGAAATTTCAATTGAAGAACATTCAACCGCTGTTACTCATCATGATGCTGTCCTGGGCACCGACCGGATATGCCCAGAACGCTTCAGTCGAAGAACTCGACTACATCGTTGCCATTGTCGGTGAAGATGTAATCGTATACAGCGAACTCAATGCAGAAACCGAGCGGATCATCCAGCAGCTCGCCGGGCGTGGTAAGCTCCCCCCCAGGGAGGCACTCGAACCTCAGGTTCTGGAACGACTGATCGTTAGAAAGTTGCAACTGGCCGCCGCAGAACGCAACGGTATCCGGGTCAGCGAAGATATACTTGCCCAGATGGTGGGAAATGTCGCTAAACGCAATCAGTTAACTATGTCTGAATTCCGTGAGGCGCTGGAAGCGGATGGAATGAGCTTCAGCGAATACCGGCGGATCATCAAAGACGAAATCACTATCAAGCAACTGCTGGAAAAGGAAGTACTGGGAAGAATCCGGGTTACCGATCAGGAAATCAAGGCGTTCAGCGCCCGCAGCGGAAGCAGCACTGGTCAACGCTCCGCCTACCGCCTGATGCACATTCTGATCGCAGCCCCCGAAGGCGCATCACCCGAGCAACTCGCCGTGTCCCGCCGAAAAGCGGAGAGACTGGTGAAAGAGCTGCGCAGCGGAAGAAACTTTCGTAGTGCCGCACTGGTCGAATCCGACGGACAGCAGGCCCTGGAAGGGGGGGATCTGGGGTGGCGGCCAGGCAACGAATTGCCGACCATTTTCGCAGACAAAGTGGTCACGATGCAAAGGGGCGACATCAGTGACCCTATCCACTCACCCAGCGGTTACCACATCATTCAACTTGAAGATTTCAAGGGTGGCGAACGGCATATGGTCGACCAGACGCGCGCGCGACAAATCCTGGTCGTCACTAACGAGATCACCTCTGACGACGAAGCCCGCACCCGACTCGAGCAGCTGAAAAAACGCATCGATGGCGGGGATGACTTTGCCGCACTGGCCCGTTCCCATTCAGACGACAGATCCACCGCCCTGGAGGGAGGAGACCTTGGCTGGCTCACACCGGGTGCCATGCTGCCCGACTTCGAAGCACAGATGGATAAACTGGGCATCAATGAAGTGAGCCAACCCTTCCGTACAGAATTCGGCTGGCATATCGTACAGATTCTCGAGCGACGCAAACACGACAGTACCGAAGAGGTTCAGAAAGCCGAGGCGTTGAGCGCAATCCGAGAACGCAAATTCACGGAAGAGACCAATCTGTATCTGCGACGCCTGAGGGATGAGGCATTTGTGGATATTCGCCTGAATCAAATTGACCGATAGCCCTTTAGTCGCGCCGCTATGACCTCAGCCCCATGAAAGCCGAACCGGATACAGTTACCGCGCCACTGGCCCTGACTCCCGGCGAACCCGCCGGCATCGGACCTGATCTGTGTGTAAAACTGGCTCAGCGCAACCGAAAGGTTCCGTTGGTGGTCATTGGTGACCCCCAGTTATTGATGAACCGGGCCAATCAGTTGAAGCTACCCCTGGTTGTGCACGAATTTGATGTTGCAACCCCTCACCGGATTGAACCCGGCCACCTCACGGTGCTACCGGTAGCGATGAGTCGGACTGCACAACCCGGTATACCCAATAGTGCCAACGCCCGGTACGTGCTGGATACCCTGCGCGAAGCAACTTCAGGCTGTCTCGATGGAACCTATAGTGCACTGGTCACGGGACCTGTCCACAAAGGAATAATCAACGATTCCGGTATTTCTTTCACCGGTCACACCGAGTTTCTGGCCAATCTGACCGGCGGCACCCCGGTGATGATGCTTGCCTGCCCCGGCATGCGGGTGGCGCTGGCCACAACTCATCTGCCCCTGCGGGAAGTGAGCGATGCCATCACCGAAGAGTCCCTGTCCCAGGTAATCAGCATACTGCACCAGGATCTCCTTACCCGGTTCAGGTTGCCTGAGCCCCGTATCCTGGTGTGTGGACTGAATCCACACGCCGGCGAGGGAGGACATCTGGGTGCGGAAGAGATCACCCTGATCATTCCGGTGATAGAAAAGCTGAGGGCGGCCGGCATCAGTTTGACCGGTCCCCTTCCGGCAGACAGCCTGTTCACACCCAGCTATCTCAATGATGCGGATGCAGTTCTTGCCATGTATCACGACCAGGGACTACCCGTCCTTAAGAATCAGTGCTTCGGAAAGGCGGTCAATATCACCCTGGGATTGAATATAATTCGCACTTCGGTTGATCATGGTACGGCATTGGATCTTGCCGGGAGCGGAAAAGCAGGGTTGGGGAGCCTGGAAGCCGCTATTCACATGGCCTGGGAACTGGCTGGCAGGGCCTACTCCGGGTAACCCGGACCGGCCATCAAAACATATGATACCCATAAAAAAAAGCCCGGCAGGACCCGGGCGAAGGGGAGTTGAAGCCGGATACGCCGAATTCGGTGATCGGCTAATTCATGTAACTTTTTGCTTCTTCACCCGGATTGGGCAGTCCGGCGATACGCCAGATCTGAGCACAGCTGCCAAAAAGGCGATTAATATCTTTTCTGGTCATCATGCTGCTTCGGCAAATGTGCCTCATCGGGGGTATCGCACCCAGCCTGAGATAACGATCCCTCAGAAACCGGATAACCTGCCAATGCTCTTCGTGGAGCGTACCGATGCCATCCACTTTGGCAATGAATAACGCTGCTTCCTCTGTCCAGACCGAGGGGTCAACCATAAAGCCATCTTCATCGAAACAGAGATATGATGATAATTCCTGAGTATGGGGGTTATTCTGGTTGACTTGACTGTTACTCATAGGAAACCTCTCCAAATGTCCAGTGTGGCTCAAGCTCGAAAATCTCCGGTTCAGGAAAAAGCTTCGGCAAACCCCACAGATCCTTGATAATCGGAACGCCTGCTCAGCTAATTGACCATACAAGCGATTACAGGCTCACAGACTATTACAAGGCCCGCTCTAATCAAAATATTTTTTCCTTCTATAGATATATTTTATTATTATAGTCGTCATTCAAACTACCCCTCTGAATTCAATGAAACTGCAACAACTGAGATTTCTGCGCGCTGTCGTTCAGAGCAATCTTAATATCACTGCCGCCGCCGAACGGCTTTTTACCTCCCAGCCCGGAATCAGTAAGCAAATCCGACTGCTGGAAGAGGAACTCGGGGTTAAGCTGTTCGAAAGAAACGGACGACAACTAAAGGCCATCACTCCCGCTGGCATCGCCATCATCGAGAAAGTGAATGGTATTCTGGATGATGTGGAGGCGATCCGGGACATTGCAGGCGAGTTCAGTGCACCCTGGGCAGGCAGCCTGTCTATCGCCACCACCCACACCCAGGCCGTTTATGTTCTGCCTTCTGTGATTGGGAAATTCAGAGATCTGTATCCGATGGTTGAACTGCACATGCACCAGGGGAACCCCGAACAGATCTCTGAAATGGCCGCTGGCGGAGCCGTAGATTTTGCCATTGCGACCGAGGCAACAGCTGATTTTGGCAACCTGATCATGATGCCCTGCTACCAATGGAATCGTATCGTTGTCGTGCCCCACGGTCACCCGCTGACGCTTGTCGAACCACTGACACTGGAGACTGTAGCCCACTATCCTATCGTTACCTACGTCTTTGGTTTTACCGGGCGTTCACAGTTGGACCAGGCCTTCAAAGCCGTAGAACTGGAACCCAAAGTCGTCCTGACCGCTACCGATTCAGATGTGATAAAGACCTATGTGAAACTGGGACTGGGGGTGGGAATTCTTGCGAGAATGGCGTATGACCCTGACTCGGATACAGCGCTTTGCGCTCTCGATGCCAGGCATTTATTTGCACCCGGCATCACCAGACTCGGCTTTCGACCAGGGTTGATGTTACGCAACTACCACTACGATTTTATTCAGCTGTTTGCCGACCATCTCGGCCGGGATGTAGTTGACAGCGCGATTGCAGCCTCATCAGAACAGGAGCGGGACAGCTTGTTCACGGATACGACTCTACTAGAGTGGTGAGGATACAATGATCGTGGAATAGGGAGCTGCCCCTGGTGATTTTGCCCCTAAAGCCTGTCCTAGAATAGGGGCCATGGCGAGGGAAAGCTGGTTTGAGTCAGATTTTATGATCATTTGAGGCGAGTATTGGGCATATTTAACGAAAATGATCGGAGAATCTGGCCAAATCCAGCTTTTTCGCAGTAGGCTCACTGTTCTCGGACAGGCTCCTAGAACCGATCCAGCCGGTTTAGTATCTCTTCCCGGACTCGTAAAGCCACTTCGAGAGCATCCTGGCCGACCCGCCCATCGACCAGGGGTGGTTTTCCATTTCGCACACTATCCACAAAAGCCGCCAGTTCAGCATCCAGTGGTTTCACTGGATCAATATCCACCCGTTCCATAACCACTTCCGGCCAGGCCTTACCGGGCCTCGGCCTGGGATAGGCTGTCTCTATCCTCTGCTCGATAAAATCGAGAGATTCATAACGGTTTTCTGCAAATACACGAATCCGGCGCATGGTCTTTTCAGATACCCGGCTGGCGATGACGTTGGCAACTGTTCCGTTGGCAAATTCCAGACGCGCATTGGCTATATCCACGTGGGAGGTAAGTACCGGTGTTCCGACCGCTGATATGGAGGTGATCTCGGATTTAACCAGCGAAAGGATGATGTCTATGTCGTGAATCATCAGATCTGAGACCACGTCCACATCGGTGGCACGTGCCACGAAACCACTCATTCTGTGAGCCTCGATGAACCTTGGCTTGCCAATACGTTCCGCGAGCACCATGACACCGGCATTAAAACGTTCGAGGTGTCCGATCTGCAGTATGATCCCCGCCTGCTCAGCGAGGTGCACTATCTCCAGACCCTCTTCAGCGGTGGCCGCGATCGGCTTTTCCATCAACATATGCACACCCTGCTGAAGGAAAGGCCTCGCCTCGGTAAGATGTGCGGTGGTAGGCACTACAACACTGACCGCATCCACCAGTCCAACCAGACTGCGACCACTTTCAAAGGCCCTGCAACCGCATTCATCCGCCACCCGTGATGCCGTATCCTCATCGATATCGGCCACACCCACCAGTTCCACATCGGGCATCCGGGAATAAATGAGCCCATGAAAACGGCCGAGATACCCGACTCCAACAACACCCACACGAAGCTTTTTTCCCATTGCCTGGCAATCCCGAAACCTTGAAGACGCAGTGATTCTACTACAGAGACGTCCAAACGGCAGTGTGGAAATTCTTTCAGATACTAAACAAGATCCCTTGGGTCACCCATCCTGGGCTGCTGAATGCCCCAGAGTTCACCCTGAATCTGCTGCTCGGCCTCCAGAGCCTGTAAAGAGGAAAGGGTGCGAATTTGAACAGTCAGGCTGATCATCAAGGCCAGACTGACCAACGCAACCAGTACCAGCAGGACATCAGGCTTGTGACGTCGACGATATTGTGAATAAAACATAGGCTATCTCCGTACCAGGGTATCTCCTGTATAGAATGGTCTGCGCTTTGCAGATACCGCGAAAATGCGGTATTACCCCCCATCTCCCTCCTTTTTCTTCTCGCCCTCGCCCTCTCCTTCCTCACCCTCTTCTTCCGTCTCATCAACAGCGCCTGCTTCCTGCAGACGTGCAATGACAGCGTGGTGCTTTCCAAGCGTGGCGCGCTGAAGCGCTGATACGCCTGCCGAATTTTTGAGATTTACATCAGCACCGGCAAGTATCAGCAGCGAAACCACATCCACATGACCAAATGCCGACGCATCCATCAGTGCCGTATTGCCAGCCTGATCCACCTGGTCAGGTGTGGCACCGGCCCCCAGCAAGGCCCTCAAAGTGCGTGAATTACCGTTAAAAGCTGCGACGACAAGTACCGGCCGACCGGCCGCTGTTTTTGTGTTAGCATCCGCACCCTGTGCCAGCAAGTGCTGAACGGTCTGCTCTCTACCCTGGGCAACTGCCACCAGCAACTGTTGTGCCTGGTCTTCCGACCAGCTGTCAGCTGAAATGCAAATTGCCAGAATCATCCAGTAAAAACGGGACATTGAAACAAATCCTTCAAGTCGCTTCTTTAACAACTTGAGCGACCATAAATTCCTAAACTGTAGCCTCTTGCTTTTCTGCGTTAGAGCCGCTACTTTGATTTCGATATAAAAACTATACAGGAGCCTGCGGGATTGACTCAGGAACCCAACAAGATCAGTGTGCATGTAGAGACGTCCTACATCGAGTCACAATCGATTCCGGAGCAAAATCGGTATGTTTTCTCATACACGATTACTATCAAAAATACGGGTGCTGTTGGGGCCCGGTTGCTGAATCGGCACTGGATTATCACCGATGCCAACGGGCAGGTCCAGGAAGTGACCGGTGAAGGGGTGGTGGGCAAGAAACCCTATATCCGGCCCGGAGAAGACTTCAGCTATACCAGTGGCACGGCCCTGGAAACCCCGCTGGGTAGTATGCATGGCAGTTACCAGATGCGTTCGGAGACAGGGGATCACTTTGATGCGACCATTGCGCCCTTTACTCTGGCAATCCCCAAGTCCCTGCATTGAAGGGGCGGTTTGAGAAGCTATGGCCGTCTATGCAATCGGTGATCTTCAGGGATGCTACAACGAGTTCATGGTGCTTCTCGACCAGATCGATTTCTCACCGGGTCGGGATAAACTCTGGCTGGTAGGCGACCTGGTCAACCGTGGTCCTGATTCCCTGAAATGCCTGCGCTTCGTTAAAGACCTGGGCAATCGAGCAGTGGTCGTCCTTGGCAATCACGATCTGCACCTGCTGGCCCTCTCCCAGGGTAACCTGTCGAAGAAAGAAAAGGACCATACCCTGGACCCTGTGCTCCAGGCGCCAGACCGTGATGAACTATTGGACTGGCTGCGCCATCGGCCGCTTATGCACTGCGACCAGCAGCGGGATATCGCGATGATCCACGCGGGGCTTGCCCCGGAATGGGACATCCCGGCAGCCCTGGGGTATGCCGGGGAGGTGGAAGCTGTACTGCGCAGTGATGATTTCCCTGAATTCTGCAGGCAGATGTACGGAAACAAGCCCAACCGATGGAGTGAGCAGCTGGACGGAATGGAGCGTTATCGCTTTATCACTAACAGCCTGACCCGGCTGCGCTACTGTCGGAATGACGGAACCCTCGCGTTGAAAGAGAAGGGAACGCCGGGTACACAATCCAGTTTTTGTATCCCCTGGTTTAAGATGCCCGGAAGAGCCAGCCGGAACGCCAGAATTCTGTTCGGGCACTGGTCTACCCTGGGTTATCACCAATCGGACAATATCTGGGCACTGGACAGCGGTTGCCTCTGGGGAGGTAAGCTGACGGCGGTAAGAATCAGAAAAACCAAAGCTCCGGTTCCATACCAGATCGACTGTAAAGGCGTACTCAAGCCCTAAGCCCTTCAGTCATTTCCTGTTACATCCTAGGGCTATCCCTCAGGTGAACCGGCAGATTCTTAAACTCATTCTGACCACTTTAGGGCCTCGGAAATTATGTATCGTCCCATAATGCGCAGGGTATCAGCTCAGATTCAAGGCGCAGATGAAAGCGCGTATCATTGATTATGCAACTGAATCTGCAACGCAGACAACGTCCATGGATGGACTAGATTCACGCGAGGCAGGATGCCGGTAGTGATAGCTGAGGTGAGAGACCAGCAGGATGGGATGATTCATTTTTTCCGCAGCCCTTATTCTGTGTGCT
>JAAELC010000774.1 GCA_024227135.1 Gammaproteobacteria bacterium | reverse complement strand
TTAAACTCTCCACTCAAGCCGCCTACCGGACTGGTCGGGGGGTTTGTAAAGTCACCTGTAATCGAAAGATACTCAAACCCACTGGCTGACGGGCCTAAATCGGGGTCTTTTACCATTCCATCGCCATTACCATCCCCCGTAAACACAGGGTTGATAGAGGAAAACGGAACACGAATATACCCAGTGTCATCAACACCAACCAGCTCATCCGTGCTATCTGGATTGGTCTTTTCGTTAAAGTCTTGAAATCTCTCGTCAGCCATTATGGTGTTCCTGTAAACGTCAGGACATTGCTCGCCCCGTCAAAAGTCAGTACGTTATCCAACCCGTTGAATGTCAACACAAGGTCAGATGCCAGTGAATTAACGGTCAGCGAGGCACTGTTAGATACCGCTTCTCCAGGTTGGGCATTAGAGCACTTTACCCGATAGGTTGTGCCGTTCTGTCCAGCCAAAGTAGGGTCAATAAGCAGGGCATTAGTCGTAGCACCGCTGAATGAGCCGCCATCAACAATATCTGTCCATGTTGGGCCTATCTGCCACTGATAAAGAATGGTGCTGGCATCCCCACTTGTTGCTACAACGCTAAATCCAGCGGGATCAGGCTCATCAACTGTGAGACTCTGAGGCTGGGTGTTAATCGTTACCCCTAGAAAGGGCGCAAGCCCGTTTACACGAACTGCCCCTCCTGTCGTAAAAGGTACGCCTCCTACATAATTCTCTACAGGAGAGGTGTCCATTGCCAACTTGCCGTTAGCAGTAAACGGTGCAGCACCACTGCCCGAATACGCAATAGGCTGTGATTGCTCGACACAAATGCGGCCAGCAGCAGAGAAAGGAATACCCTGATGCCAGTGAGAGACAGCATCAGCTATTGTGACGGCTAATCCAGTGGCATCAAAGGGCAAGCCTTGGTCAAAGTAAACAGGGGCTGACGTACCATCTACGGCTTCCAGCACCCCGTCTACTACTGCATTTTGCAGCAGTTGAGACATTTACGCTCCTTCTTCCCAACCTGTTGACAGGTCGGTGAGGTTTGCGCCCAAGAGAGGGAACGCTAACGCCCCGTCTACATTGGAATCAGCCTCTTTCTCAGCAGCATCAGGCAACTGACTGTTGCTCACAAGCCGAATAGTCGCGGCAGGGAGAGTCCCTTCCTGACCATCAGACTCACTGGGGCTACTGATCCCCGGCCCACCAATACACTGGCTACGCTGTGCAGCACGGGCATTACCGAATTGATCTTCCAGCGTCCAGTTAGGCAAAGACTCTGACAACTCAGGGTTTTCAGTAGAAATGCCAATTCCCGGTGCGTTAGACGCGCCTGCAAATACGCCGCTGTTGAAAACAGCATCAGGTACGCGAGTAGTCATTGCCGTTACTGCGGCATCGTCTACAAAAAAGCTAATCAATGATTGCGCCATGTGTCACTCCTACTAGGGTGCGGCTGATACCCACCCAGTTGCTAAAAGATTCAATTCTGCTTGCTCAAGACTTGCAGGCTCACCGTCACCATCACCGTTAGTGACCACCTCGATAGCCTCAAGGCCCTTGCCGGGGTTTCCTGTGCCGCCACCACCACCAATAATCTGACCAACTTGCGGAGAGCGAGCATCGCCATCTTGGTCAAGTCGTGTCCAGCTTGGTAACGATTGATCGAGTCCAGGATTGTCAGTGGCAATTCCGATCCCCGGCGCATTAGACGCACCGTAATCCATACCAGTACCCCAGTTAGCAGCTACTTGGCTACTGCGGAGGACAAGTTCTATGTTGTCTACAAACGCTGTTGGTTCATTCACTGCCGTTCTCCCAAAAAGAGGGGATTACTCCCCTAAAGGCCCACCCTCATTTCTGAGGGCAGGCAGGGCTACCGCTATTAAGCGTTTAAGTCCAAACGACCTTGGAACTGCGCTCCGCTACAGGTCAAGTTGCCAGCCCATGCAAGAATCTGCACTTCAGCATCTTGGTTAGTCGCGTAACGGCGGTTCGGAGACAGCGGAACCATGTTGCGGTTGCTGTGAGGACGGTAGTGGAGGTAATCAGTGTTCAGGAAGAACGCTGTACCTGCGGGGCAGAAGCCACCGATACCACCATCCAGACATACATCAGCGTCCATGTACTTCAGAGTCGGGAAGCCAAGGTTTCCAGTCTCAGGTGAAGTAAAACGCTGTTGCGCTTGCAGGGACTCGGTGTAAGTAGACCAAACCACGTTGTCCACCATAATCAGGTCAGGACGGTCAGTACCGCGAACCTGTTGTACCCACAGGTCATTGAACAGACCTTGGATAGTGGTGGGGTCAGCCGCAGCCGCATCAACAAACTGGTTACGCCAGAATGTCCAAGTAGCACGGTCAATACCGCCGTAAGTGCCGGAAGTGGGGTCAAGAGGGATTGCAGCATCCAATCCGTCAATCTCCTTGCCACCCGCGCCAGTACCGTCTGAATACAGACCGCCTGAAATCAGGTTAGCCAGCGTGGACTCAGCAACAGACAGTCGGGCATCGAGAAGGTCAATCATCTTCTCACGACCAGCGTTCTGGAGCATTTCCAGACCAGAGATAACTACGGGAACCGCAGCCTGCTTGATGTTGAACTCAGCCGCACTGATTACGTCTGAAACACCTACGGGCAGGATGTCATACCCTGAGTACCAACCACCGTTGGTGTTCTCAGCGAAAGAGAGTTCCTGAAGGATTTTGGAGCCACCAGAAAAGGTCTTAATCTTTCCTTTGCCTTCCAGTTTCATCAGGATGGCGTTATTTTTAGTGACGTTGTCTGCGATTTGACGAGTACGAGACTCGATTGTGGTAGCGAGGATGTCGCTAATATTCGGGAATGCCATTGCATTTCTCCTAGTTAGTTACTCAAACGTTCCACGTGGAACATTGACTCAGAAGTCGCGTGAATGACTACTG
>JAAELC010000773.1 GCA_024227135.1 Gammaproteobacteria bacterium | reverse complement strand
CAGCATCTGCGGTTGGCATGGTTGGCATGCCCTTCATCGCAAAGGGTGCAGGAAAAAAAGTAGTCGTCATCGGAGGCGGTACTGGTGGGGCCACCGCCGCAAAGTATATTCGCATGGCGGATCCCAGTGTTGAAGTAACCCTGATCGAACCCAACAAGCATTACTACACCTGCTACCTGAGCAACGAAGTGCTCAGCGGTGACCGGAGCATCGAAGCGATTAAGTTCGGCTATGACGGTCTAAGAAAATATGGAGTCAATGTGGTTCTGGACGCAGCATCCGGCATAGACGCTAACTCCCGCACGGTGAAAACTGCCGGTGGCCTGAGTTTCAAGTACGATCGCTGTGTGGTCGCTCCAGGCATCGATTTTCGCTGGGACACCATTGATGGCTACGATGCAAAAGTTGCAGACAAAATCCCTCATGCCTGGAAAGCAGGTTCCCAGACATCCCTTCTGCGCAAACAGTTGATAGGGATGAAGGATGGGGGTACGGTGGTCATATCAGCTCCAGGAAATCCTTTCCGCTGCCCACCGGGACCCTATGAGCGTGCCAGCCAGATCGCTATGTATCTGCAGAGGGAAAAACCCAAATCCAAAGTTATCATTCTGGATGCCAAACCCAAGTTTTCAAAGCAGGGACTGTTTAAACAAGCCTGGACTAAACTCTATGGTTTCGGCACCGACAACGCACTGATAGAGTGGCGTGGCCAACAGGAAGAGGCCGGAGTGGTAGAGGTGGATGCAGGTTCCAATACGGCCATCACCGCTTTTGGTGACGATATCAAAGCGGATGTACTGAACATCATTCCTGCACAGAAGGCCGGTAAAATAGCCTTTGCAGCAGGGCTGACCAATGATAAGGGCTGGTGCCCGATCGATCTCGGCACGTTCGAATCGAAGATGCACGCGGGTATCCATGTCATCGGTGACGCCAGTATCGCCACGGGTATGCCGAAATCCGGCTATTCGGCTAACTCCCAAGCCAAGGTTTGCGCCGCTGCTATCGTAGCCATGCTCAAAGGACAGGAGCCGGGAACCCCCTCCTACATCAATACCTGCTATTCCATTGCCGGTAAGGATTATGGATTCTCGGTAGCTGCCGTTTATCGTCTGGCAGAAGACCGTTCCAAGATCACCGCAGTTTCATCCGGTCTGACCCCGGGGGATGCAAAGCCCGAGCAACTGGCAAGAGAAGTACGATATGCTTACAGCTGGTACGAAAACATCACCAGCGACATTTTTAAGTAAGCCTTTCCATTGGGTTTAAACGGGGCCGAAAGGCCCCGTTTTTTTGTTTCAGATTTAGCTGCAAAAGCTTACGGCACAGTTGCCGGGAGTATCGTTATTTCAATCGTAACTGCTCACCCCGTACGGGCAATCTGTTACGGAAGACGCCGTAGATACCTCACCGTAGGCTTGGCTTTGGCGTCCATGCAAAAGACACTTCCTCCACAAACCGCCCATGGGAGGT
>JAAELC010000772.1 GCA_024227135.1 Gammaproteobacteria bacterium | reverse complement strand
TAACCAAATGAAATGTTTGCTTGCAGCAGCGGAGGTCCAGTGCAGACTGAATGAATTCACTGTGTTGAAATTGGGCCGCCAGATCTCTAACGTGATGACCAGCCTGATGAAGGAACTGTTCGGGAGAGAGGGGGCAATGTTCCGGCCCCACAAGTGGCGAGAACCCGGTAGTGTCTATCGCAATTTCGGTATGTCACAGGCCGCCGCCGCTGCTGCCAATTTCTGGTTCAAAACCAAAGAGTGTGATTGGGGCTCCTTGCGCACGGATACCCTGATCAATTTGACGATTTCGTCAATTGACCGAGCCAGTATCAAAGAATCGATGCCGGGCAAAGAGAACGAAGCTTTGCGCGCTGTGGCGGTGTACGAAAAGTATGTGGCCCAGCGATCCACGTTGCCGAACTATAATATGGACGATGTGGCTTCGGGGCTGGCCCATCGGTTCTTGCTCAGTTTCACTGACCAACCAGCCCTCCACCCCTCCTCTGTTGTTTGTCTGTGTGATCTTTGCTGCGTGCTGGGGATCCCGGAACAAACGATGTGTGACATGACGACCAGCATCCGCTGCCTCGACGGGGTGCAGAAATGCAATGAGGCCATGCACGCAGCACTTCTCCGGAGAGACGCCGACGCCGATGACGCTGCTGATGTAATCTCCTTGGAAGTGCTTGACGCAATGACTCGGTGCATCATAGACGGCGAAGTGCTCCTCCCGGTGAAGTATCGCGGGCGTGTGACGAGGCTCTACCGGGCAAATGATCATGTAATCGAGGCAGTTGCCAAACACTTGTGGCGCGTTCTGTGCCCAATCGACCAAGCAAAAGAAACTGTTACTCCATCACACCAGCGCGTGGCGTGTTGTATTACAGGTTGGCGCGTGGTCAACACTTTGATCGACCAGGCGCTCAAATACGTTACGAACCCCCCCCAACACGCGGACGAGGAGCGGGACTGCAAACTGGAGACGGAGGCTCTACAGCAGGGCATAGGAATAGCTAGTGATGCCATAATGCAGTATCTGCAGACCATCCACCCGGCAATGACTGTTTCGAAGGAGGCGTGGAATTTGCTGACCGCTGAAGTCGACGGGGCCAAATTCATGGAGACTGCCAAGCAAAAGCGGGCAGCACGGCCCGATCTGGTCGCCCGAGCCAAGAAAATGCAGGAACGGGCGGCACTCAAGCGGAGTCGAAACGCCCCCCTTCGGGGCAGCGCCAAGCGCCAGTGTGTGGATGACACTGGCAGTGACTCTGACGATTTTTCGTGGACAGATCCGGAAGACAGCGACGGCATGGAAATTACGGAGTGTTTTGACTCTGAATTCGAGTCTGACGAGAATGACGGTGAATGAACATTGCGAAGCGTGTCTGGTGTTTCGTCAACTGAGAGGAACAAAAAAGAATCATGTATTTTTATTGAAGTGTTACGACGTGAACCTAAATGTACATCCGATTGAGTTGGGGGTGGGAAATGCATCTACTCAGAGTTAACTGTCGCCGGACATATGGGGCCCCCCGCAACCGCTGTTCGCGTTGTTTTTGGACTAGGTACCAGGCGAGTGTACACAATAACAACACCGCCGCAGTCCCCAAAGGCACACACCAAACTCGGGTTAAATGCGCGTCGTTAATATATATCACAGTCGCGGTCGCATAGCCTGCGATAGTGGCTGTGGCCACGGTTTGGTTAATAGTTGCCGGTACTCGCCGCTGCCCCCGAACGCTGACTGTGTGTCGGATGATGAAGTATGACGTGATTATGGTAGCATGAGCTGCCATAAAGCAGAGCGCGACTCCAATCGTAATTATCACCATTGAAAGCCAGGTGGTGGAGATTAGCATTGCTGTGCAAAGCACGGCCGCTTGGATCAACCCTTCGGTGAGAATGCGACCCAAGGGTGGTAATGCACACGCTCTGCATGCAATGACGTGTGGTCGACTAAGTAAAACCCCCACCGCCTGAGCGCACAGAAGGGCGACATACCTCCAAAGGAAGTCGTCGCTTTGGCTATCGACTTGCATTAGCACACAAGCCAGGGAAAATGGGGATACTATCGCCGCGACGAAACCCGACGTCCCTAACGTAATCAGTATTACCACCCGCTTGGCCGCTTGGATCCGTCGCAGGCGCTGTATAGTCTGAACTATTACATAGTTCACAGCCAGCGGTGGATTTGGCACTAATCTTACAGCAGTTGACTGGGAGTCTGCACGTATTGGTCCCAGGATGTCTCTCATAGAATTAACCGATAGACGTTGTACGCGTTTGGTCGTGAGCGTTTCGATGACGCCGGCGTGCGAAGGATTTGTATCCTGATGCCGCAGAACTTCTGTTAAACTCAAGCTGCACAGGGCAGAGGCACCAGTGCTGATGCTACACCTATATGGTTCGTGTTGGTTGGCTTGGTTTCTTGGCTGTGTGGGCTCTGCCCCTGGCTCTGCCCCTGGCTCTGCCCCTGGCTCTGCCCCTGGCTCTGCCCCTGGCTCTGCCCCTGGCTCGGCCCCTGGCTCGGCCCCTGGCTCGGCCCCTGGCTCGGCCCCTGGCTCGGCCCCTGGCTCTGAACTCGACTGCGAATCAAATTGTGAATCAGATTGTGAATCATCATCAAGTTCTGAGGGCGGTTCCGAGGGCGGATTGGAAAGGGGTAACTCTGCGCACCCAGGCCCGCCTGGATCTGGTAGTGGGTCATCTTGGCCC
>JAAELC010000771.1 GCA_024227135.1 Gammaproteobacteria bacterium | reverse complement strand
TCCATGGACGTCGTCTGCGTTGCAGATTCAGTTGCATAATCAATGATATGCGCTTTCATCTGCGCCTTGAATCTGAGCTGATACCCTGCACATTATGGGACGATATATCATTTCCGAGGCCCTAAGCTTATCCGGCATTTCCCCAATTGTAGATTGAAAAAACCAAACCAGGGAGTATTGAAGGTTGATTGCAGGGAGGGCTGGGAATCCGAATCAGAGAATCACCCAGGCTCAGAGCCAACGCCTGCCGGGTGAGGGTATGAAGTCGTCCTGCTGGCGGAATTTCGCCGCCAATGGCCCCAGTGATTTCGGTTCGACTGAAAACTGTTTAGACAGCAGGCAGAATAAAAGCCCCGGGAGGGGATGCTGCCAGGCAGACTTTGATCACGGCTGATCAGATGCTTTTTGATTCGATCTTCAACAGGCCTCGTCACCATCCCTGGTGCAGGCCGCTCTTCAGGCGGATTCCGGTCAGCTGGTGAAGTTGAGCTTCTAGTTTGCAGAAAGGGCCATGGCGAAGAGGTATACACTCACGACGGCACCAGAAGACAGCAGATACATGGTGATATCGGATATCTGTGAATGCTTGGTCACATCGTACTTCATGATCGATGGAATGAGCCCGCGGACTTGTTCCTGCATGACGTAGTTATTTTGGGTTGTCATTTCGATTCCTCCTGGCCTGTTAATGACTGTCTGTAATAAAGCGTCAACTGAAGTTCTACTCTGGTTCTATACTAGCAGAGATAGAACCAGAGTAGAACTGTTTTTTTTATCGAGACTTGCTGAAAGCCCTGTCAGGTTTCAATCCCAGGTCATAATTTTTTAACTTATTGATTATTAAGGATTGTGTGTCCGGTTATGGCAATGGGGTGTCCATCTGTCACTGTTGCTGCCAACGACGGAATCACATCCCGGTCGATGTCCAGAACCAGTGGCGGGGTCTGATGACACCTGGTGGGAACCGCTGCGGAATTCGGTGAGAATGGACTTCAATGGAAGAAGTATCTGGCGCAGGGTGCCCGATTGTTAATATAATTCGGCGCTCGACAGCAACCGATACCACGCCCATGAAATCGACGGAGATTCAGCACTGTGTGGAGCTTATCTGCAGCAAGGGTTGTCGGAGGGTGCGTGAAGATATTGAGACGCTGGCACAAGGCGGTGTTGTGTTGGAAACAGCGGGATTGACAGAGTCCGACCGACGAATCGTCCTGGAAGAACTCAGAAACATTATGAGTGTGTACGGGGCCAGCTGTCCCCTGGAATAGGGCGTGTGAGATCAGCGGCTCAGGAGCCGCAAGCCTGCACCGGGACTCAGGGTGAGTTGGTTCCCGGCACCTGGTGGCAGGGAATCAATGGTTTATTAATCCTGCACGTCCGGACTCCGGTCTTCTGATGTACGGGACCAATTGGGAAACAGACCTTGCAGAAAATTACAGAAAGAATCGCACATGAGATTTCCGCCTCGAGTCAACAGATCGAGGCTGCCGTGAGCCTGCTGGATGAAGGCGCAACGGTGCCTTTCATCGCACGCTATCGCAAGGAACGTACCGGGGGGCTCGATGATACCCAGTTGCGCAAGCTGGAGGAACGCCTGGGCTATCTGCGCGAACTCGAGGAGCGGCGGCAGGTGATCCTCGATAGTATCAAATCTCAGGGCAAAATGACTGAGAAGCTGGAGCGGGATATTCTTGCATCCGATACCAAAACCAGCCTGGAGGATCTTTATCTGCCTTATCGGCCGAAGCGGCGAACCAAAGCTCAGATTGCCCGTGAAGCCGGATTGGAGCCACTGGCGGATACACTGCTGGAAAATCCCGGGAAGGACCCGCTGACTGAGGCTGAGGGGTATCTTAACCCTGACAAGGGTATTGCGAATGCCGATGGGGCATTGGACGGAGCCCGGCAGATACTGATGGAACGTTTTTCGGAGGATGCGGCGCTGGTTGGCCGTCTGCGCGAGTACCTCTGGGACAACGGTATTCTCCAATCCAGAGTCTTGAGCGGCAAAGAAGGGGAAGCTGCAAAATTCACCGATTACTTCGATTATCGGGAGACTCTCAAAACCATACCTTCCCATCGGGCATTGGCGTTGTTCAGAGGCCGGTCCGAGGGGGGGCTGGCGTTGGAGATTCTGGTGGATGAAGAGGCCAGGGGGCTGACGCCCTGTGAGTTGACACTGGCTCGTCATGTTGGGGTGCAGAACAAGGAAAGGGCGGCAGATGCCTGGCTTCTGAAGACGGTGAGCTGGGCATGGAAAGTCAAGATTTTTACCCATCTTGACCTGGAGTTGAAGATGCGGTTGAGAGAAGCTGCCGAAGCGGAAGCCATTCGGGTTTTCGCCAGCAACCTCAAAGATCTGCTGTTGGCCGCACCGGTGGGCGACCAGGCGATTATCGGTCTGGACCCAGGGTTGCGTACCGGCGTCAAAGTGGCAGTGGTGGATGGCACCGGCAAGGTCCTGGAGACCGGAACGATTCACCCCCATGTACCGAGGCGGCAGTGGGATGAGTCCATTGCCACCCTGGCCACCCTGGCGGGGCGGCACCATGCCAGACTGATCAGCATCGGAAATGGGACCGGATCCCGGGAAACTGACCGGTTGGTGTCGGATCTCAGCAAGCGTCATCCTAAACTGGCGATCACCAAGGTGATAACCAGCGAAGCGGGGGCGTCGGTCTATTCCGCATCCGAACTGGCGTCAGAGGAACTGTCCGGCATGGATGTATCCCTGCGTGGCGCAGTCTCTATTGCACGCAGGCTTCAGGATCCGTTGGCTGAACTGGTGAAAATCGAACCCAAGTCTATCGGTGTGGGGCAGTATCAGCACGATGTCAATCAGACACGGCTTGCCCGTTCCCTGGAGGGCGTGGTGGAAGATTGTGTTAACTCGGTGGGGGTGGACGTCAACACCGCTTCTCCGTCTCTGCTGGAAAAGGTTTCCGGATTGAGTCGAACCCAGGCAGGAAATATTGTCAGCTTTCGAGAAGAAAACGGACCGTACTCCAAACGTAAGGAACTGTTGAAGGTACCCCGGTTGGGGGCCAAGAGTTTTGAGCAGGCGGCAGGGTTTCTACGTATTCCCGGGGGCGATAATCCACTGGATGCTTCGGCGGTGCATCCGGAGGCGTATCCAGTGGTGGAACGTATCGTTACCAGAGCCAGCCGGCGGGTTCAGGATATTATCGGGGACGTGAAATTCCTGAAAACCCTGACCCCGGCCCAGTTTACCGATGAGCGGTTTGGCGTACCGACAGTCGCGGATATAATATCCGAGCTTGAAAAACCGGGGCGCGATCCCCGGGGAGAGTTCAAGACCGCGAATTTCCAGGAAGGCGTCGAGAACATTTCGGATCTGAAAACAGACATGGTGCTGGAGGGGGTAGTTACCAACGTTACCAATTTCGGTGCATTTATCGATGTGGGGGTGCATCAGGACGGATTGGTCCATATTTCCGCGATGTCTGAGAAATATGTCCGGGATCCCCGGGAATTGGTGAAGACTGGAGATCTGGTCAAAGTCAAAGTGATGCAGATCGACCTGGAAAGACGCAGAATCGGGTTGAGCATGCGGCTCTCTGATCGTAGCGATGACAAAGGTAAACCGGGTCGAAAGCCGGGTTCCGCCCCGAATCGGGAGCGAGCCAAACGAGTTGTGAAATCCAATGAACCCAAAGCCAGCAGTGCGATGGCCGATGCACTGGCAGGAGCGCTGGCCAAGCGCTGAATCAGTAGTCAATGCCATACTCCGTCACGCTCATATCAGCGGAGGGAGGGTAAATGGCGGAGTGTTTCCGTCAATGATTGAAGGCCGGGGTTTAATCCATGGATATGGTCAGATCCAGAGCCCTGGACATGAGCTGTAATCCAGGCAGTGGTGCGCTATGACATCCAAAAGAAAGCTGAAGAACAGTGAATTGAAAGCTGACGTCTATACGGCACCTTCAAAGATTCACGGTACCGGGGTGTTTGCCAGGCGGCTTATCAAGAAAGGGGAGTATATCGGTACCTACCATGGTCCAGAGGCCAGGCGTGACGGGACCTATGTCCTATGGGTTTACGAGGAGGGTGATAAGACCAATCCGGTGGGTTGCAGCGGCCGGAACCTGTTGCGTTACCTGAATCATGCCAAACCGGGTAAGGGGGAATTCGACGGTTTGGATCTTTATGCTCGTATCAATATCAAGAAAGATGATGAGATTACCTTTAACTACGAGGGTGGTTGAGCCCGTCCTTCGTCGGTGTATCGAGTGCCTGTTACCTGCATAGGCAGATTTGGTCACCTGTTTACATCAATGGCGACATGTCAAAACTATCGATGATGCAGATGGGGATCCTCAGTGCGTCAAGAATTGACTGAAGCAGCCCTGAAATGTTGATCTACCTGCATGGTTTGAACAGTTCTGCCCTTTCCGTCAAGGCAGGTATATTACGGAAGCAGCTAGCCCCGGTTCCTGTCATCTCACCTTCCTATCCTGCCCATCGCCCGGATGACGCGATAGCCACACTTTCACGTTTCTTCGCAAATTGGGAGGGCAGGGAAGAGAGGGTGGTTCTGGGCAGTTCCATGGGTGGGTTCTATGGTCAGTATCTTTCCCGGCAGTTTTCAATGAAACATCTGTTCATGATCAATCCTGCCCTGCGGCCCTGGGATCTGTTATCGGAGTTCGAAGGTCAGACGATGTCAACCGTGGAGGGTGTCGAGTACAGAGTGACCAGGGAACTGATTGAAAGCACAGAAAAGTATGGAGTGGAACGTCCTTGCGAGGGTGTTCCCACGACCGTTTTTCTGGATCAGGAAGATGAGGTGATCGACTATCGCATCGCGGAATCAATATACGGGGGATGCGGCCGGGTGATGGTTTTTAAGGGCGGGGATCATGCTTTTCAGCACCTGGAGGAGACACTCCCCGTGATTCAGGCGTCACTGTCGGCTGCCAACGGTTCCGGGCGGTCTCCGGCACAGGATACCCCTTAACCACCTCGTACTTCGTTCTGTCCTCTGATTCGTCTTGAGTCACATCACGCTTAAAGACCGGCCTGGCTATCCAGCAATCGGGTCAGTGGTGGAGCTTTCGGCGGGGCCGTCAGCGGATACTGTTCTCCTGTCGCGAGGTCCGCAGTAAGATTCGATCGGCTGGCGTGCCATTGCCCTTTGAGTACATTGGAGGGTCGGTTACCCTCGAAAACCACGTAACTGTACTTGCTGTAGTGGGGCAGTTTTCTGGCCAGACCCGGAGCGGCTGCGACTGAATGCAGGGAGAGGAGGGCGACCGCCAGTTCGGGGTTGTCGGGGTGGCGGGTGGTCACTGCATAGCTGAAATGATCGGAGGCGTATTCCTTGGCTCCAAGGGAGAGGCGAGCGTCAGTGTGGCTGACTTTCGATGGGTCTGCTGCCTGGTAAAAAACGTCGGCAAAGCGGTTTTCGCTTCCCAGGATCCACACGGCCGTATCTTCCGGGATCTTCTCCATTCGATTGTCCCAGATAACCGTAAGACCGGATTCCCGGTCAGCCCAGGACATGGCCAGGGATTCGTAGGCTTGCCTCAAACTGTCCCCAGCCCTGGAAGGGAGGATCAGGGTTGTTCTGGCTGAGCCGAACAGCATACCCAGAGAACTGGGTATCTCGCTGGGGTCCAGATGCCTGAACAGATCGAAGTTCGGGTCAATGAGTAGCTTCAATGGGCGTTTGTCCAGCCGCAAGTCCAGCACCCGCTGCTTGTCTTCCATTTCAAGGGTGTGTTGTCTCCATGTTTTCTCATCATCAACTTGAATCCACAGGGGGATCCGCAATTTGTAGGCAGGCTCAGCCTGAATCTGTTGCAGTTCTCCCCCCAGTCGGTATCCATCCGCCTCTTTGGTAACCCGGACATCGATCAGCCTGAGCCGCGGTGCACCGGTGCGCAGGGTCCATTGATTGAACTGGGTGGTCAGTTCGCTCCCGGAGGCTTGTTCCAGTGCTTTTCTCAAATCATCGAAACCGGCTGTCCGGAAGCGGTTGTCAGTGTAGAATCGGCGGACTCCTTCCAGGAACTGGCGGTCTCCCAGTTGTCGGCGCAGCATGTGCAGGAACATCAGTGTTTTTCCGTAACCTACCGCCTGGCTTGCTCCGCCGTGGCGCCCACGAAATTCGACCAATGGAAAATCTTTTCCCTCCACCACATAGTCGGCATACTTCTGCAGGGTGTCGCGCCTGTAGGAAGCCCCTCTTCCCTGGCGTTCGCGAATCAGGTGATCTGCCAGGTAGGACGTGATCCCCTCACCCCAATTGCCTGTTTCGTAATCCACATAGACCCCGTTTCCCCACCAGTTATGGAGAATCTCGTGAGGATAAGAGGAGTGCAGGATAAACGGCAGCCGAATGACCCCCGGACCCAGCAGTGTGAAGGAGGGCATACCGTACCCGCTCTCCCAGGTGTTCTCTATCAGCGCAAATTTGGCGTAGGGGTAGGGTCCGATGAGACGATTGTAGAGTTGCAGGTATTCGGCAGTCGCCTCCAGATAACGGGTGGCCAGTTCCGGGTCTGGCTGGCGAAGATAAACCTGAGCCTCCGCGACTTTGGTGTCCAGGAGGTAGCGATGGTATTTTCCGGCGATCAGGTAAATGTCATCCTGGGGATTCCCTTCCGCCCACCCATTGCCTTCCTCCAGGGGTTTCCCCTGACTGACCAGCGTCCAGCCATCCGGCAGGGTCGCCTGAAGTCTGAAACTCACCAGCCGCTTCCCGATAACCGGATACCAGTAGGTTGCCGCACCCAGAAAAACGCTGTCCCCGGATATGCTTCCCGGTGTCGATTGACGGCGCCCGCCGTACCCCCCGGAACGACTCTCCAACGGATGATGAATCTTACCGGCGTAGCGAATTTTCAGGGTCCTGGAAGGGGTGGCGAAGCGCACCCGGTAGGACTGGACCGGCACGGGGCCGCTGTAGGAACGAAGTCTCGAGATGACGGCCTGGCCGGTGAGGATTTTCGGGTTCATACCTGCGTGGAGCATGAATTCGATCACCTCCGTTTCCTCGGGCAACGTCAGGGTGTCGGTGACTTCGATCGTCGAATCACGGGGTGTCAGATTGATCTCCAGCTGGTGGTGCACGGTTGTGGGGGACCGGGCAGCGTTCAACAATCCTGGTAGTACCAGAAAAAGGATCAGCAATATGGATGTTTTCATCATTTCCCGGGCTGTTTTAAGACAAATTTGAACGAGAGTTTTCCCTGGGGGCATTGAAAGCAGTCTACCTGCCGTAGTCCGGTCTGGACAGGTTGTAAGAAAGCAACTGCTGAACCTGCATCATATGCCATTCCGGCAGGATGGGCTGAGTGACACGATTCCGACCATGGGGTATGACCAGTTACGTCAGAAAATAGTTCCGGGTCCGCTCTGAATCCCGGTATACGCCATGGGAGCTTGACCATCATTGTTGTCCCGCGGTACCTATTCACGCCCCATGGGCGATCTGTTCCGGATGATGTGGTAATTACCCTCCTGCAGACCTGGCTTTGATCAATATAGAGTGCGGCAGTTCCCCGTCTGCCTGTTATCATTGGGGCTTTGATACAGATCAGGAACCGTTATGTCTGAATCCAAGGTGAACCGCCATCCTACGGTAGCTGCGCGCATCGATCGTGTGACAGTGGGGGGCGGTGCCCCGGTGGTGGTGCAATCCATGACCAATACCGACACGGCCGATGTGCAGGGTACCGTGCGGCAGGTGGTGGAACTGGCACGTGCGGGCTCCGAGCTGGTTCGTATCACCGTCAATACCGAGGAGGCTGCCAGAGCCGTACCGGCGATCCGCGAGGGTCTGGACCGTCAGGCCTGCAATGTTCCCTTGATTGGTGATTTTCACTTCAACGGGCACAAGCTGCTGCAGAAGTACCCGGAGTGTGGTCGGGTTCTGGCCAAGTACCGGATCAATCCAGGCAATGTGGGGCGTGGCAGAAGCCGCGATGAGAAGTTCGCCAGCATGATTGAAATGGCGTGCCGCTACGACAAGGCCGTTCGGATCGGTGTTAACTGGGGGTCTCTGGACCAGGAACTGGTGGTGCGGATGATGGATGAGAATGCTCGTTCCGCTCATCCCAGGGACAATGAAGCGGTAATCCGGGAGATTATGGTGGTGTCCGCTCTGGACAATGCCCGACGGGCGGAGGAGCTGGGCCTGGGCCGGGATCGAATCATCCTGTCGTGTAAAATGAGTGCCGTGCAGGATCTGGTAGGCGTCTACCGGGAACTGGCAGGACGCTGTGATTATGCGCTGCATCTGGGACTGACCGAAGCGGGTATGGGATCTAAAGGCATTGTCGCCTCCACCGCGGCATTGGCGATTCTCCTGCAGGAGGGTATCGGGGATACCATCCGTATATCCCTGACTCCGGAGCCGGGGGGCAGTCGCACCCAGGAGGTGATTGTCGCGCAGGAGATCCTGCAGACCATGGGGCTGCGTTCCTTTACCCCGATGGTCGTGGCCTGTCCTGGCTGTGGTCGCACCAGCAGCACCTATTTTCAACAGCTGGCCAGAGACATTCAGGATTATCTGCGTGATCAGATGCCGGTCTGGAAAGTGCGGTATCCCGGTGTTGAGAGCCTCTCGGTCGCTGTGATGGGTTGTGTGGTGAATGGACCGGGAGAGAGCAAGCATGCCAATCTGGGTATCAGCCTGCCGGGAACAGGGGAAAACCCGGTGGCGCCGGTCTATGAAGACGGGAAGAAAACAGTCACGCTCAAGGGTGACAGAATTGCCGAGGAGTTCCATGAAATCCTGAACCGCTACGTGGAGAGCCACTATGCTGCCGGAGGGCAGTGAGCCTATTCCCGGGTGGGATTTTTATGAGTCAACCCCGCTGGTCCGTCATGGTAACGGTGAATAAGTCCATCCTGGGTTTTTCAGCGTACAACCATCCGGAAGTACCATTGCCGATGGCTTTCATTTCGACGATCTGCAGTCGTCGAATGGGCGGCAGATCCTTTTATCCCGGTATCCCGGTTTTTATTCGAAGGTTTGTTTTGCTGTTGTCAGCCGGGTTGCTCTTCGGATCACCGGGTTATTGTCTGCCATCGCTGCAACTGTTCATCGATCTTACAGCGCCTGGCGGGACCCTGCGCCCCTTGAGCGGGACTTATGCCGGTCCGATCGTTATCAATAAGCCCATAACCCTGGATGGTCAGGGGCAGGTGACGATACAGGGTGAGGGGAAGGGTACGGTACTGACCGTACTGGCTGATAATACGACTGTCCGGGGCCTGCATATCACCCATTCTGGTGAGTCCCATGATGGGATGGATACCGGTGTGCTTCTTGAGGCGGATGGGGGGGTCATTGAAGGGAATGTCATAGACGATACCCTGTTTGGGATTTACATCAAACAGGGGCGTGGAAACATCATTCGCGGAAACCGTATTGCGTCCAAATCCACCGTGCCCAGTTTGCGGGGTGACGGCATACGCCTCTGGTACAGTACCGGGAACCTGATTGAGAATAATGACATCTCGGATGTCCGGGATCTCCTGCTGACCAATTCCCCCGATAATCGCATTGTCGGTAATCGCATGCGCGACAGCCGCATCAGCCTGGAACTGATCTATTCCCCAGACAATGAGGTGGAAGACAACCTGTTCAGCGCCAATGATACGGGAATCGTCGCCATCAATTCGGATGGTGTGAGTATCCGGCGCAACCGGATCGAGCACATTGGCAATGTCGGCAGCTCAGCGCTGGCGATCAAGGAAAGCTCCCAGGTCGTGATTGCAGAAAACGAAATTGTTCACAACAACACGGGACTGACCGCAAACGCACCCCTGTACCCGGAGAATATCCTCTATCTTTTGAAAAACCACTTCAGCTACAACAATATTGCACTGTACTTTTATGGTGAGAAGGGCGGGCATATAATCCGGGGTAATCAATTCGACAACAACCTGATCCCCGTGGCGGTCAGTTCTGCTGTCAGTGCCCGCTACAATGACTGGCAGGGCAACTACTGGGATCAGTACGAAGGCTTTGACCTCAACGGAGACGGTATTGGAGATACACCCTTCAACCTCTATCTCTATTCCAGTCGAATCTGGATGGACCGTCCCACGACCCAGTTTCTACGGGGGTCACCCCTCATGGCGTTGATCGATTTTGTCGAGCGTCTTACCCCTTTTTCCCAGCCTGATCTGATCTTGAGCGACACCAAACCACGGCTCCGGTGAAGCAGGAAATACCGACATGGCTTCATCCAGGCTTAGGGCCGCGGAAAAAATAGAGTATCCAGTCTTGCTCGTCTTTTGGCCCGGGTTCAGCGTTGTGAAAAGGGTTGCAT
>JAAELC010000770.1 GCA_024227135.1 Gammaproteobacteria bacterium | reverse complement strand
ATCTTGTAGGCACCGGCCGCCGCCATATTGGTAAAGCGATGTTCCTGCATTCCTTCCAGCAGCCCTGCAATCCTTGTCTGTTCGGCGAGAGCTGAGGCATTGCCTTCTGGAGTGATAAGTGCTCCGGCTTGAGCACCGGCCCCTCTGGCAATGGAGCCGAGGTTGGTGGCGAAGTGTGCGAGAGCTGAACCACCGAATCGAACCAGCATCATGGAAAAGATACTGGCCAGCATGATCCCGGCTGAGCGGATCACGCCGAACATGGCCATCATCTTGAGCGACATGTTGGGAAAGGATGCCATGGCATACACCCCGAGATTGGACTGACGTACATCTTCAAAGGCGTATGCTGCATAGTCCATGGCAGCACCGTGAATTACTGCATCAGTGACTCCCCAAGTGGTGAGAAATACAAAAAAGCCGAACATTACGGAGGCAGCCCGACCGATAACCGGTGTGGGTAAGAACAGGGCAAGAAAAGGGAGAGTACCGATCGCAACGGCAGTCATAATTGCCCGGATAATCGGGATCCACTCATTCATGGTGATACCGATCCCCATGCCGGTGGCTACGATCTTTCTGTCTGACTCCATCAGGACTGAGGTTTCATAATCATCCTGATAGTAAAAGTTATAGAGGATCTCTGCTATCTGCCGCTGTTGGATGAGCCGCTCCGGGGTATATGTATTCCCTGTAACATGGAGCATGGTGGTTGAGATCAGAGATTCACATCTGAGCATTTCAGTCGTGCTGTTCGGATCAAAATGTGCTTTGGCACAGGCCCGTTTGATTGCCTCGTCATAGTT
>JAAELC010000769.1 GCA_024227135.1 Gammaproteobacteria bacterium | reverse complement strand
TCCATGGATGGACTAGATTCACGCAAGGCAGGATGCCGGTAGTGATAGCTGAGGTGAGAGACCAGCAGGATGGGATGATCCATTTATTACGCTGCCCTGAAACACGTCAGGCCTGTAGCAGGCAGATTGTGAGCATTTCGGATGTTCTGACAATCGTTGCAAGCGCTGACCAACAATCCAGAGTAACCCCGCCTGTCCCCTGGTCAGATAATTCATGGTGCAGGGGAGACTCGCCACTATAAGGAACTTAATATGATTCGGAAACCAAGCTGTCGGCCCCTGGCTATCTGGCTCTGCCTGTTGTTTTTCTGTATACCGCTCGTGGGAATTTCTTCGTTCGAAACACTCTTTGCGCCCAAAAAAGACCCCTGGCCCCGTTGGGAAAAGCATGATCCAGCTTCCAGCAGGCAGGTGGATCACTCCCTCTGGGAGTCGATTCTAAGACGCCATGTCAAAACAGACAGTGAGGGGATCAACCGACTTGATTATGGGGGACTGAACCAGAACAGCCGCAGTGACCTGGAAAGATACCTGGATCAGCTCGCTGCCGTTCCCGTGAGTGCCTTGAAGCGCCGGGAACAGTTAGCTTACTGGATCAATCTATACAACGCACTGACGGTGCGCACGGTGGTGGAGGCTTTTCCCGTAAAAAGTATCCGGGATATCGATATCACCCCCGGTCTGTTCAAAGACGGGCCCTGGGGGAAGCAGTTGATCGAAGTGGATGGCGAGCCACTGACACTCAATGACATCGAACACCGCATACTTCGCCCTTTCTGGGATGAGCCCCGTATTCACTATGCTGTCAACTGTGCCTCTATCGGGTGTCCCAATCTCGCGGTCAGCGCCTATCGTGCGGCGACCATGGAAGCAATGCTGGATTCCGGGGCCCGAGACTATATCAACTCATCCAGAGGTGTCAGATGGGATGGGGACCGGTTGATCGTATCCAGTATCTATGCCTGGTTTCAGGTGGATTTCGATGGAAATGACGCGGGAATTCTCGAACACTTGAAGCGTTATGCTGAACCCGGTTTGAAAAAACGCCTGTCCGGAGTGAGTAAGATTCACAATCATGAATACGACTGGCGTTTGAACGACCGTGTCCAATAAGTGTTTCACCGTCGGGTTATCCCGGTTCCTGCAGGACTGCTCCGGGATGATAACAGCGCATGACAGCCTACGGGTTCTGTGCAAAACTACCCGCTGATATCATCCCGGAACTCAGCCATGTATCGAGCCAGACTTCTTTCCGCATTACTGCTTCTGCTTGTCTCAAATGGCCCGTGGGCAGCCACGGCGGTGCGTGATTACCCGGCCAGACAGGTCAGCACTCATGTGTGGGTGATCGAAGGCCCCCTGGGGTATCCATCGGTTGAAAATCAGGGCTTTATGAATAATCCTGCTTTTGTGGTAACCGACAAGCGGGTGGTGGTTATAGACCCAGGCTCCAGCACTCAGGCTGGCCGGATGCTGATCAAGCAGATAAGGAAAGTGACGGACAAACCCGTCTCTCACGTGCTTGACACCCACGTTCACGGTGATCACTGGCTGGGAAACCAGGCTGTTCGGGACGCCTATCCCAATGCAGTTTTTATTGCGCATCCAGAGATGATCCGGCGCGCCAATGATTTCGCTGCTGACCGCTGGCTGAAGATCATGGAGGAATCCACCAATGGCTTTACCGCGGGTACGATCGCACTCGTTCCGGATACCGGAATAGAGGACGGGGGAAATCTGAGGGTTGATGACATCCAGTTTCGGGTTCATGCTCCCGGGTTAGCTCACAGCGGCACCGATATCATGATCGAGGTTGTGGAAGACCGCCTCATGTTTCTCGGAGACAACGTAACCTATAAACGGTTTCCCCGCCTTACCGATGCCACTTTTAAAGGCAGCATAAACGCCTGTGATGTCGCTTTAAAGAGCAAGGCACGGCTTTATGTGCCGGGGCATGGCCCCGTTGGGGGCAAAGAGGTGGTTGAAGCTTACCGGGATTATCTCAAGAAGGTCTATGAGCTTTCAGTCCGGTACTACGAAGAGGATATGGAAGACTTTGAAATGAAACCCAGGATCGTGGAAGCGCTGGCTCCCTACTCCCAATGGGTCAATTTTGAAGATGAAGTGGGCAAACACATCGGGCTGGCGATTCTGGAGTACGAAGCGGAAATGTGAGGTGGTGATCATGGGGACGACCATCTGCTGTTGCATGATAAATCCAGGAGAATTCCTTACAACCCTCTGTCAGGGCTGGACGGCTACCGGTTCTCGTCAATGACCGGCTTTTAACAGCGCATCGCTGCCCAACGGCAAACTCCAACTATTTATCCCAGAGGTCAATCATGAAAATAGGTATTCTCTCGGACTCACACGATCATATCGAAAACATCAAAAAAGCAGCTGACCTTTTTCGGATCAGCGGAACGGAAATGGTGATCCATGCGGGAGATATCGTGAGTCCGCCGGCCTTAAAGTCGTTTGCAGGAATGAACCTGGTAGGTGTGTTGGGGAACAACGACGGCGAACTTCAGGGATTGATGCGTGTTTCCGGGGGGGGTGGTGGAGAACTCAGCGAACACTTCAGGGCCCTTAAGGCTGATGGGGTGAGTATCGCCATTTACCACGGAACGGTACCGGAGTTGAAGGATGCATTGGTGGAGTGTGGCAAATACCAGGTGGTGATTTCCGGCCATACCCACGAAGTGGTCAATAAGCAGGTGGGGGAGACGCTGGTTCTCAACCCAGGATCAGCACATGGTTTTGGAAAGCAGGCAACTGTCATGCTGCTTGAAACCCCCCGTCTCGAGGTGAATGTCGTAAAGCTGTGATCGATACCCTGGCTATGTCAGCCAGGGGTAGTCGAGGCAGCTCCGCCCTACCCTCCCATCATGTCGGGAAGCAGGGTGACCGTGGCAGGTATCGCGATGATGATGCCGAGGGCCAGCAGCAGTAGCAGGAAAAAGGGAATTGCCGCCCTTGCCACCTGAAGGATATTGCGCCCTGTCAGGCTCTGCAGCACAAACAGATTGAAACCCACCGGTGGAGTGATCTGGGACATTTCCACGACGATGACCAGATAAATACCAAACCACAATGGATCTATACCGGCCTGTTCCACCATGGGCATGATCACTGACGTGGTCAGCACGACCACCGAAATACCGTCGAGAAAACACCCGAGCACGATAAAAAAAACCGTCAATGCCGTCAGCAGTGAATAGTGGGATAGTTCCAGAGAACCGATCCACAAGGCGAGCATCCTGGGAATACCGGTGAACCCCATGGAGACAGTCAGAAACGCAGCACCCGCAAGGATAAAGGCGATCATGCAGGAAGTCCTGGTCGCCCCCATCAAGCCATCAAAAAAACTCTCCAATGTCAGGGTTCCCGATGCTCTTGACAAAATCAGGGACAACAGCACACCCACGGCGGCGGCATCCGTTGGTGAAGCGATACCTGCATAGATGGATCCAATGACACCCCCGATCAGCAGGATGACTGGTATCAGGCGCCGGGAACGGCGTAATTTCTCTATCAGGGGTACAGCGCCGTCCCCAGCCGGTATCGATTCCCGGTTCAATAGAGACCAGAAAACCACGTAACCCACGAACAACAGCACCAGCAACATCCCAGGAAGCACCCCGGCAACGAACAGCCGGGCAATGGACTGTTCGGTGGCGACCCCATAAACGATCAGAATGATGGATGGGGGAATCAACAATCCCAGGGTCGCCGATCCGGCCAGGGTACCGATCATCATGCTGTCGGGGTAGTGGCGCTTGTCGAGTTCGGGTATGGAAAGTTTCCCGATGGTGGCGGCCGTTGCCGCTGATGAGCCCGAAACGGCGGCGAATATACCACACCCGAAAATATTGACATGCAGGAGACGCCCCGGTAATCGTTCCATCCAGGGGGAAAGTCCGGTGAACATGTCTTCGGAAAGACGGGATCGAAACAGGATTTCACCCATCCATATGAACAGAGGCAGGGCGGCCAGTGCCCAGGAATTACTGGCACCCCAGACTGTGGTGGCCAGCACCTCGCCCAGTGGAGCATCCGAGAACAGCAGCATTCCGACCATGCCTACGGCGGTCAGTGCAAATGCGACCCAGATTCCACTGCTCAGCAGGGCGAGCAGTACGATCAGAAGTACCAGGGTAAGCGTAAGTTCCGACATGTCAGCTTAAGAGGGTTGACCGGGCCAAAGCTGTAACAACAATAAGGTATCCCATAGAGCCTGGTTCATTGTTCACATTAAGGTTGCGAAAAGCGCTGCCCGCAGCAGTCATGTGCTTCTCTTGAGACTGTGGGTATAGCCGATAATCCTGAATAGTGCAGGGAGTTCCCTTGATCGTCCCCCCCGATAGCAGGTTGGTCAACTGTCTAGTTTTCATCCCCAGTCGCTTCAGTGGTCGGGTTTTTTTCCTGGAGCAGGTTCTCCCCCTTTCCATCGTAGCTGGGTGATTCTCCCCGCAATAAGCCCCAGAGTTCGTCGATCAATGCGATATTCAGAACCAGCAGTCCCCCGCTCATTGCCGACTGGGGTATCCACAAGGGAACCGGAACCATACCGGGTGAAAGATCATTGTAGAAGAAAGACTCATGGGTCAATGCCAGGCTATACCACAGAAAGTAACCGACGATCGACGCTGCCAGACCAATGCACCAGAGTTCGACGATACGACGAGGGCCTGACCTCAAATGCTGAATGACCAGTGTGACCCGAATATGTCCGCCTTCCCGTAACGTATAAGCCAGTGCCAGGAAGGAGGATGCGGCAAGAAAGAAACCAGTGAAATCGGCATATGAGGGGATCGTAAGCCCGATAGCACTGCCCACGAGCAGAACGCTGAGTTTATCGATCAGATTCAAGCTGACCTGTGCCACCACCGTGACACCGATAGCCCCGAGGAAGAATGCCCCCGCCCACCCACTGTATCTGTAGAGGGCGTCGAGCCCCTGGCGTATGCTCATCTGATTACCATGACTGTTTCGCTTTACTCACTGAAACCATGCTGGGATCTGCCCAGTGTTCGCAACTGGCCAGGTGTCGCAACCCGGTCCATGGCTGTAGAGTAGTTCGCCTGGGTGGTATGGTTATTGGCATTGCGTCTTTGCTTGCCACTTTTCACCGTCGTTGGTTCCGTCATATAAAATGATGAGGGAAGGCGCTGACCAACATCCACAGCAAGGATGTTGTTACGGTAACTGGAGTCAACCGTTTCGCCATCTGATTCAATCCCCGGGCTGAAAGAAGTTGCAACCCCAGACGCCCCGGCCCCGGGTAAAATACCGATTACCCCCGGAGCCGGGATACTGGAGTGAAATTACTGATAGGCCTTGAGCAAGGCGTCTCAGATC
>JAAELC010000768.1 GCA_024227135.1 Gammaproteobacteria bacterium | reverse complement strand
CTTGTAAAAGAAAACTTAATTTACAAACTATGTACTTTGAAGATCTGTCCCGACAATCGCAGTCAGGGTTAGTTTATTCATTCCTTGAAACATATTTTAAGTTATATTTGTGCTAATTAGCGTGGGTGGCATTACACAACAAAATTAGCTAGGAATTGACACCGATGGAGGAATCATCAGCACAGATAGTCTAGACCACCTCAGCTAAAGACAGTCAAGACCGTCAATACTGACAAATCGTCTCGCAGGGTTGACTTGGCCGAACCGTAGGATACAGCTGGCTTGGGATAGGTGAGTACAAGGTTAGAGTCTCCTTTTGTGTATTTGTTGCTTCTCGTCTTTTGGAGTCGTCACGGTGCTGGTGATTTTGTGCTGGCTTGGGGGTCGGAATTGCTGAGTACCCAGAAAGCGCAGTTGTCCCGTTTTCCGTCTCATCATCGCTCGCCGTTACAAGCTGGCCTGGGGGTCGGGCATGCCGAGATCCCAGGAGGCGCAGCAGGTCTTGGTTTGCCAGGGGTGCTGTCTCATCATCGTTTCGGGGCGTCATGTTGCTGGCCTGGGGGTCGGTTCTGCCGAGAACCCAGGAGGCACAGCTGTCCTGGGGGTCGGGCGTTCCGGGATCCCAGGAGGCGCAGCAGGTCTTGGTATGCCAGGGCTGTCTCATCATCGTTTCGGGGCGTCATGTTGCTGGCCTGGGGGT
>JAAELC010000767.1 GCA_024227135.1 Gammaproteobacteria bacterium | reverse complement strand
GGCGCGCACATCTGAAGCACTGCTAAGCAGTTACAGTCCTTGGTTTTTCGCATGTTGCTGAATAGTTACAGCGAAAGATCGGTATTCGGGAATGCGGGTTAGTGTTCGGGAAAGAGGCGATGAATCGCCTCTCGCTCTGCCTTTACAATCCCTCTTTCCGTGATCAGGCCGGTTATGAGTCTTGCCGGAGTGACGTCAAAGCTGTAATTCTCTGCCTGGGTTCCTTCCGCCACCAGGCGAACTGTTTCCAGGCTGCCATCATCTTTTAACCCGGTGATGCGGGTGATTTCACTTCCTGCTCTTTTTTCTATGGGTATGTCTTTGCCTTTGTCCAGTTCCCAGTCAAAAGTGGAGGAGGGTAGGGCAACATAGAAGGGGATATTGTTGTCATGTGCCGCCAGTGCCTTGAGGTATGTTCCGATTTTATTGGCGACATCTCCTGTGTGGGTGGTGCGGTCGGTGCCAACGATGACGAGATCGACATCTCCTCGCTGCATGAGATGACCTCCTGCATTATCGGTTATCAATGTATTGGGTATCTTTTCCTGCTGGAGTTCCCAGGCCGTAAGTTTGGCACCCTGATTCCAGGGACGTGTTTCGTCAACCCAGATATGCACTCCGATTCCCGCATCTCGTGCAGCATAAATGGGGGCTGTGGCGCTGCCGTGATCCACAAAGGCAAGCCAACCCGCATTACAGTGGGTGAGAATGTTGACGGGTTGCCCGTTTTTTGCTTTGCTGATCTGTTCAATGATCGATACCCCGTTTTGCCCGATTCTTCTGCAAAAGTCTGCATCCTCATCTGCTATTTCCTGGGCCGTTTGGTAAGCAATTTCCCGTTTTGCTGTAGGGGAGGGGGCGGTTCCAGTGGCCATAAGGATTCGATCAACAGCCCAACCGAGATTTTTTGCGGTGGGTCGACTTTGACAGAGACGTTTTCCTGCCCGGTTCATGTCTTCATCGAAAGTGTGATCTGAGGCCGCAAGAGACGCAAGGTACATGCCGAAGCCTGCGGTAGCACCTATCAAGCCAGCTCCTCGAACATGCATATCCTTTATCGCGGTAATGGTGTTCTCAAGGGTGGTCAGTTCCTCGATAACAAATTGGTGGGGAAGGTGCCGTTGGTCGATGATATATACGGTTTGCCTGTGGTCCGGTGACGTCCAGATTGTCCTGTAGTGTTTTCCGTTGATGTTCATGGGAGTTATATGGGGAAGTAGGGTTGAAGCGAACATGCTCGCTATGATCTAAAGCGGCAGAGCCGCAATTACTCACGATACCCTGCGGGTATAAGCGCCTTGCCGGTTTGTT
>JAAELC010000765.1 GCA_024227135.1 Gammaproteobacteria bacterium | reverse complement strand
TCAACCTTCCATCAACCGTCAACGGACTCTATGGCTTCCTTCAAATTCTCGGGAATCCCCAGAATCCCGAGCTTAAACTCGGGAAAAAAGATGACGCAATGTCAGGTCGAGATTTTGTGACGTTGATCTCATGCGGAAGTATATTGGCGCCTTCAAATTCTCGAGAATCCCCAGAATACCGACCTCAAACTCGGGAAAAATGGGCGTGAACACTTGGTGACGCAATGTCAGGTCGATATTTTGTGACGTTGATCTCGCGCGGAAGTATATAACAACGAGTTCCCGAGCTGACGTTTTCCGTGACGACATTTGCATCATCAACATGTGGCTACCATGTACTGAACTGGCATGTAAACAAAACACGTATTATTCCCGACTGTTCCGGGATCTGTGCCGTTCATGCGCCACAGCCCAGAACTCGGTTGTCTCGTCAGCAGTGTCGTCAGCAATCTCAGAGCCCCCAAGAACGTGAAGGCAACAATACTCCTACACTCAGTTCCTCTCACCTGGTGATCTGAAGGTCCAGGCCTCGTCATCGTCGAAGTGTGTGTCCCCAGCCGTGAAGCGCTCTCCAGGGAAGAAGGCGTGAGCCACGGTGCCCCCGGGGCCGTCAAAGGGGTAGCCGTCGTTATGGTCGGCCTTGGTGAAGTCGATCTGGATGTCGGCCTCGCTGCTGGCCACCTCATGGAAGTTGAGGGGCGAGATGTCGCTCCAGACCTTCAGGGCGTAGAACATCAGCGCCCGCACCGTGTCCCGGCCCAGCACCTCCGAAC
>JAAELC010000764.1 GCA_024227135.1 Gammaproteobacteria bacterium | reverse complement strand
TAACCAATTAAGCATGTATCGAGTGAATCTTCGATTCAATCTTGCTGGGGCACTCCGCACAGGGTGTGAACTCACCCGTTGGTTTCCAGCGATTCGATAGCGCGGCGGTTGTCATCGGGCAGAACTCCATCAGATATTTTGGTCACTCTCAGCATCTACTAATTGGCTCAGGCATTCTTGATCTTACCCTTGCCGTCGGGGAGTATTTGCGGAGTACAGCGGAATCGAGTACGAACCGATGTCCCCCAGTTTCTCGGCGCACTCTGCTGTGGTGGGGACAACATGCCCCATTTTTGCCAAATACAAAGAATTGACAAATAGTAAACATCCAGTAAACTTCGTTAATGTATAGGATCCTTTACAGGAAGGCAGCTGCCAAAACACTTTCCAGAATGCCGAAATCGTTGGCGGAGAAGTTCCTGAAATCCTTCGAGCAGATTGCAGGTAATTCAGGAGCTGAAGGGCTTGATATCAAGCCATTATCCGGTCGTGAAGGCTACCGACTTCGAATAGGGCAATGGCGCGCCATCTATCGAATCGAGGGTGCAAAGATGACGATCGAGATATTGCGGATTGGACCGAGAGGAGATGTCTACAAATGAGTGTTCAGCTGATCGAAAAGGATGGAAGGCCTGAGTATGCGGTGATTCCGTATGCGGAATACAGAAGATTGATTGAACTCGTGGAAGAGCGGGAAGATGTCCATGCTTTCGACACAGTATTAGCGTTGGATGATGAAGTAATTCCTCACGATGTGGTAAGGCGCCTGGTAGCAGGGGAAGCCCCGCTGAAAGTCTGGCGCGAGTATCGTGGCTGGACTCAGGATACGCTTGCGCGCCGGGCAGGAATAGGTAAATCCTACATCTCCCAGATAGAAGCAGCAAAAAAGCCGGGATCAACCAGGGTTCTAAAAATTCTGGCAGAAATCCT
>JAAELC010000763.1 GCA_024227135.1 Gammaproteobacteria bacterium | reverse complement strand
CGATATACGCGAGTGCCCGGTGCCCTTTCGTTTCCAGAATCTCTATGATGCTTTGCGTCACGGTCTGCATAGGTAACGCCCCCGTTCTTAGCCCGAAGGCAATGGAACTGTCCACGTACCATAGCCCCTCCCAGTGCAGGCCCAGTAACGGGTAATCTAGGGGGTCCCCTCTCAGTTGCCTGTATGCCCTGATCAGGTCCACGCTCCATAGCCACGCGTCTTTTCCCAGTTCCCTGATCCTGTGTTTGAGAGACAGAGCTGAAGGCAGGCTAAGGTCGATACTCGCGCCCAGGTAGTCTTCCTTGTCTATCCCGTCGTTGACAGATCTTCCCGCGGGGTAAGACAAGTCCACTATGACTCTTTTGGCGGTACCGTTGTCTTTATCTCTACAAAGCATGGGTGAAACTGCGATCCAAGTGAATGGTTTTACCGGGAACGGGCCTAACATTGCACCGAGCCTCACTTCCTTATCTAGATAAGCCTGTACTGCGTCAGCATTATTGAGGGCTGATTGGTGGTTGATGTATGTATATTCTGGTAAATACATGTGGTTGTGGCCTATGGGAAACCTGTACTTTAAATATTCGATGACTATTGGTG
>JAAELC010000762.1 GCA_024227135.1 Gammaproteobacteria bacterium | reverse complement strand
TTACTGAATGTACAGCATAATAACACACAATATAGATAATACAGAAAGAACTGAAGTCCATTCGTCAAGCGGCTCTGGTAGAATCTCCAGGTAGCATAAACTGGTTCCGGTGGTGGCCGCGGCAGTGGCAAGTTCAGCCCAGAAAATCTTGACCTCTTTTCCTGAGATGGGAAGTCGTGGTAGCCCCAAAGGTGTCTGGCTTGAAATGAATTGGCATCGGATGATCTGGAAACAGTTGTTCCAGCATGGGATGTCCTGGCCGCAGCCCTTCCAGCGGTGGGCACCAATGTACTTGGCCTTTCTACACTGACATCCGGGGGCACGGCTTTCAGCCCTTCAGTGGCAGGAAACAATGTACTCTGCTCCTCTACACTGACCACAGATGGCTCATCAAACCGAGTCTCAAGAGACAGAAAATTGACATCTAGAGTTATGCCAACGTTTGATGTAATGAATGTTGAGGTTGGTGCCACTTCAAGTTGCGGCAGCAGTTTGCTTGAGAGAACCAACACATCCAGTGGATCCCATTTTTCCTGCTCGAATCGCAGTGTTGGCAGGGTTAGTCTCTGTTCTTTCCCATTTGAAAGTTGAGGAGGTGCCGTTGCAACCTCAGTTTCTCCGTCACCCAGCAACATGGCCATGGGCTCTCTGGAATCCAGCAACACAGCCTCAGTTTGTCCGTCACCAGGCAACACGGCCTTGGGTTCTCCGGAATCAGGCAACAAGGCCCCAGTTTCTATGGCATCCAGCGACATGGCCTTGGGTTCTCCGGAATCAGGCCACCCGGTGTGTGGGTGTGGCAAGTTGGCGGTTGTCACAACTGGCTTTACCATTGTAGGTGTAGGTGCAAGCGCCGGCACTTTCCTTGTAGGCAACGCCACTGTAGGTGTTGTCACCGTCGTAGGTGTTACGGTGACACCTCTGCAGGGATTCAGTGTCGACAGGTCAGTATAGTCGATCCTGCCAAGACGCTCCCAAGGCTCCTTGACCTCCTCGGTCTCAACGACCATCGCCGC
>JAAELC010000761.1 GCA_024227135.1 Gammaproteobacteria bacterium | reverse complement strand
TTGGTGGATAGACCCCGGAGTTTAAGAGAGCCGGGGCTGGCAGCGAAATCGGGAACCTGGCAGTAGAGTGGTCAGCCTGGCAGTGGAATTGCCAGTCCGGTATTGGATGCGTTAGAGTTTCCCGGTTTTACGAGCGTTTCTCAGGTGGTGGTATTGGGAGCAGAGCATCCCTTCGAAGAGAGCTTATGATTCTGTATCAAGAGACCCTGCTGACAGGTTATCGCTCTGAAGTCTGCCACCGGAGGGTACCGGATGACAAGTAATCGGATGACAAGTAATCGGATGACTCGATGCCGGATTATGCGCAGTGCCTGTAGTCAGGTAGTACTGGAGGAAGCGACCCATGACAGCTCCCGCGGATTTCAACCCTTTTATCGGGTTACGCCCTTTCGAGAGGGCGGACAGCCGCTGTTACTTTGGCAGGGACACTCAGATTCGGCGGCTTCTGGAGCGGTTGGTCCAGGAGCGGTTTCTGTCTGTGGTCGGCAGCGCTGGTTGTGGAAAATCCTCCCTGGTTCGGGCCGGTCTGATACCTGCCCTGGACAAAGTGTCGCCAACCCCGGGCGGGGGGTGTTGGCGCACAGCCGTCATGCAGCCTGGGGAGTCGCCGCTCAGGCATCTGGCTGTCGCGTTGTTGAGCCTGTCTGGTGAAACGGCCAGTCGGAACAGCGCAATCGGAGCTGAGGCAGGTGCCGGTCGCAGGGTTGAAACCCAGCATCTTGCGTCGCGCCTCTCCAATGGCGATGTGAATACTGCTTTGGATGTTCTCAGGGCAGAGTCGGAGGTTGCTCCATTCTCCCTGTTTCTGTTCGTTGATCAATTCGAGGATCTGTTCCGTTACAGACCGGTTGAGAAAAACTCACCCCAGAAAGAGGAAACCGGCGTTTTTATCTCGTTGCTGCTGCAACTGGTTGAACAGAATAAGCTGCCCGTTCATGTCGGTATCACGCTGCGACCAGAGTACCTTGGTGACTGGGGTGCTTTCGCCGGTCTGCATGAGGCTATAGCTGATGGGTTGTTTCCGGTTTCCTCCCTCACTGGTGATCAGTTGAGGGAGTGTATCGAAGGCCCGGTACGTCTGGCAGGTGGCAGTATCGCTCCGCGGCTGGTAAGCAGGATGGTCGGGGAATACCTGGAGATCCGTAATGAGCTATCGGTCATTCAGCACCTGCTGATGCGCATCTGGAACCACTGGGCTGCGGATCCGGATGGCCCCTTGGATCTGGATCATTTCGAGGAGGCAGGAGGGATAGAAGGAGCGCTGGACCAACATGCGGAGACGGTGTTTCTGGGGATGAGCAGGGATGACCGATCGATAGCCCGCTGCCTGTTTAAACGCTGCACGGAACTGGATCGGAAAAACAAAATCCAACGCCGGCCGGCGCACCTGAGGGAAGTCTGGGCCGTTTCCCGGGCACCCATGGAGCAGGTGATCCAGGTTATCGAGCAGTTTCAAACGAAGGATCGGTTTTTTTTGATCCTTTCGACCGAGGACCCGGCCAACGATCCATTCATCGATATTCCCAATGAGAGCCTGCTCCACCACTGGAAAGCGATTCACGACTGGGTTGAAGCGGAAGCCGATGATGCGGAAATCTATCGGCATCTGTGTGAAACCGCCAGGTTGCATGCCGCAGCCAGAGCGGAGCTTTACCGGGACAAGGACCTGAAACGGGCATTGGCCTGGAAACAGGACAAACAGATTGGCTCGGACTGGGCTGACCGGTACCCCGGCAACTTCGAGCAGGCCATGGGGTTTCTTCAAAAGAGCCAGCAGGCACCCAGTGATGAACAGCAGGTGAAAGAGCGTGCCGCCGCAGAACGAGCACAGTCACTGGAGCGCCAGCGGCTGTTGGAGTGTGAGCAGTCGTTACGGCAAAGAGTGGAACGGGCAGAACGTAAAGCGGATACGGCAGAACAGAAACGGGCACTCAGCGAGCGGCTGTCCCGCCGGAAATCCAGGCGATGGACCATGGAAACTGCAGGGCTCGGGATGTCAGCGCTGGTGCTGTTGGGTGTTACCGGATATCACTGGAATGAATCCAGTCGACAGGCCGGGCTTGCTCTGGAGGCTACAGCGCGAGCCCTCGCTGCAGAGAAAACCCTCGACCTGGAAAGAATCAAGGCCGATGCCCAGGGGGTGCGTGCTGAAGACAGTCTGAGAGAGTTCCAGGCCCAGGCTGCAGACGCCGCAGAGCAGCAGCAACAAGCTGAAGCGCGGCGACGAACGGCCGAGGAGCAGACGAGGCTCGTCAATCAAAGGCTGCAGAGGGTTGAGGTACGGGCCGGGCTTCTGGAACAGCAGAAGGACCGTGTGGAGCAGCAGTTATTGGCAGCCAGTCTGGTTTTGAACAGATTCCACCAGGAGAAAGCCATTGAGATTCTCAGCGAACCGCAGCAAGGTCTCGACACCGGGGCGTATCGGCGGGCTCTGCTGCATGCATTGGAGGCACAACGCCAACAGATTGGCGGGGAACCTGCGCTGGCTTCATCGGTACGCTCAACATTGCTTTCGGCAGGGTTGGAAAATGGGTTTGGTCACGGGGTGACCCCTCTCGTTGCAGAGGGTGGTCGTTCAAACAACGCCGTCATTTTCAGTCCTGCCGGTCGGCTGCTTGCCAGCGCTTCTTCTGATGGGAATCTGTACCTCCGGGCTACGGATTCCGGTGCCGTCCTGGGTACGTTGAAAGGTCATGAAAATGCCGTCAACGGAGCGGTTTTCAGCCCCGACGGTCGGCAACTCGCCAGTGCATCCTGGGATCGCAGTGTGCGCCTCTGGAACCCATCCACAGGGGTGAGCCTGCTTACTCTGGAGGGTGAGCAGGGAGTCGTCAACACCGTGGCTTTCAGCCCCGATGGTCGTTTCCTCGCCAGCGGCTCATGGGACAGCAATCTCTACCTGTGGGATCCGGACACAGGCCGGTTGCTAAAAACTCTGGAGGGTCATCAGGGGGTCGTCAATGCCGTGGCTTTCAGTCCTGACGGGCACACGCTTGCCAGTGCCTCGGATGATACCAGTTTGCGCCTCTGGAACCTCTCCACCGGGGATAAGACACGCGTACTGGAAGGCCACGAAGCCGCTGTCCACGGCTTAGCGTTCAGTCCCGATGGGCGCCTGCTGGCCAGCGCTTCCGCAGACCGGCGCGTACACCTTTGGGATCTGGCGACAGGGAGTGTATTGAGAACATTCGATGGCCATCAGGGAAGAGTCCTCTCAGTGGCTTTCAGTCCCGATGGTCATCAGCTTGCCAGTGCCTCGGGAGACCGAAATGTGCGTTTATGGGACTCGGCCACTGGTGAGAGCATCGGTATCCTGGAGGGACATCGCGGTGCTGTTCAATCGGTGGCGTTCAGTCCGGACGGACAGTTGCTCGCCAGTGTGTCGGGATACGATGGCCTGGGCCGCCTGCTCCGGTATTCCTCGATGGAAAACAGTCTGAGGCTTTGGGATCTTCGCATACTGTCGTTGCTCCAGAATGGCCCGGCACCTTCCTTTCGTGCGGCGGTTATCTCCGAAGCTCTGCAGCGTCTCTGGGGGGTAAGCCTTGATGATCCAGACCTGAATTCTGATCATCGGGGAGGGGTGTCAGAGCGGGGAAACCGCTCTATGGATCAGACTTTCGAGCTTGGTGTGGGGGATGGTGAACCACAACGGGGCAGGGTCTTTGATATCGGACCGCTCCTAGATCCGCCAGAGCCGGGTAAAGACAGGCTTGACCAGTTTCTTCGATGGCTGGTCAACCAGGGGGTATGATCGGTGGTTTTCACCTGAGATCTACCCCGGGATATGGCCCGGCGCTCCAGGGGGGCGTATCAGTGTCGGTGGTTTGCTACCCCGCTGACCGGGTTCGTTTCCATTCCTCTATCAAGCGCATTACATGGGGGAGGATCCGTCCCACGATTACGGCCACCCCTTCCTGATTGGGATGAATGCCATCCTGCTGGTTGAGTGACGGGTCTGACACGACACCGTCAAGAAAGAAGGGGTAAAGCGGTATATCGTATCGTTCCGCCAGATCGGGATAGATGCTGTTGAATGATTTCCCGTACTGCCTGCCAAGGTTCGGTGGTGCATAAATACCTGCCAGCAACACCGGGATCTGCCGGTTCTGCAGTTTTTCCAGTATTGCGGAAAGGTTGGCACGGGTGATCGCAGGGTCTACACCGCGCAGGCTGTCATTGGCACCCAGTGCAACGATGATCAGATCGGGGTTGTCGCTCAATGCCCAATCCAACCGGGCGAGTCCACCGGAGGTGGTATCTCCTGATACCCCTGCGTTCAGTACTTCAACCAGCTGGTTTTCAGCTTTCAGAGCCTGCTCCAGCTGAGAGGGAAAGCTGTCTGCCGGTGGTAGTCCGAACCCTGCGGTCAAGCTGTCCCCAAACGCCATCAGGCGTGGGTGACTGGCGTCGGAAGCGGCGTGACCGGGACTGCCCATAGCCGTCATCATGATAAAAAGCATGATGACAGGGGCGTACTTATTGAAATAGCGGCGTCCATCTCCATATCTCACAACAATACTCCGACGATCAGCGCGCAGGCGGGAGCATCCATTTTGACAGTCAGTGATAGCATTCAGCAACCGGATTCCATTGTAGAGCTGACAAATCTGCATGTGACGCTGGAGAGCGATGCCGGTCCAGTGAACATTTTACGGGGTATCGATCTGCGGATCGGTGCAGGTGAGACGGTCAGTGTGGTCGGCCCTTCAGGGGCTGGTAAGTCCACCATGATGATGATCGTGGCCGGTCTGGAGCGACCCAGTGAGGGGAGCGTAAGAGTGGCTGGTCATGAACTCACCGGCATGAATGAAGACCAGCTCGCACTGTTTCGCCGGGACAACGTGGGCATCGTGTTTCAGGCATTTCATCTGGTCCCTACCATGACGGCTCTGGAGAATGTGGCTATTCCCCTGGAGTTTGCCGGTCGCCGGGATGCCTTCGATCAGGCCCGTGACGAGCTTAATGCGGTGGGTCTTGGGCATCGTCTGAGCCACTACCCCAGCCAGCTTTCCGGTGGTGAACAGCAACGGGTAGCGCTCGCCCGGGCACTCGCCCCCAAACCCAAACTACTGCTGGCCGACGAACCCACGGGAAACCTGGATGGCGCCACCGGTGAGCAGATTGTCGAATTGATGTTCGAATTGAGTAACCGGCGTGCCGCCACATTGCTCCTGATCACTCATGATATGACCCTGGCGGGGCGCTGCAGCCGTAATATTCGGGTCGCAGACGGGGTGTTGCTCGATGTTGATGGGGGTCAGGCAGATACACCACAAGGTGCAGAGCCACTGGAGTGTGCCACCCCATGAGTATGGATTATCCCAGCCTTCGGGTGTCATTTGCGCTGGCGCGTCGGGAACTGCGCGGGGGATTGAACGGTTTTCGAATTTTTCTGGCTTGCCTGGCCCTGGGAGTGGCGGCCATTGCCAGTGTTCAATCGGTCTCCAGTTCCATATTGCAGGGATTGCGTGACGACGGACAGGCCATTCTGGGTGGGGATATCTCCGTGCGGCAGTTGTATCGGCAACTCACCGACGAGCAGCTGGCCTATTTGAACCAGACCACCGAAGCGTCGATTCATTTCACTGAAATGCGCACCATGGCCCGTGGGCTGGCCGGTGAACAGAGCACGTTGATCGAATTGAAGGGTGTGGACGGTATGTATCCCCTGTTCGGTCGCATGGAACTGCAGGATGAAGTGCCGTTTTCTGGAATCCTGGAGCGTACCGGCGGCGTCTGGGGTGCCGTGGTGGAAGCTGCCGTAATCGACCGGCTCGGGGTCCAGATAGGTGACCGTATTCTGGTGGGGGACACCGATTTCGAAATCCGGGCCCTGATCAAGCGGGAACCCGATCGCGTCGGTGGTGGGGGGCGCTTCGGGCTGGGTCCGAGGGTAATGGTCAGCACCGCAGCCATGGCGGCGACCGGATTGCTCCAGACCGGGAGCCTGGTCTATTACCACTACCGCTTCAAGCTTCCCGCTGGTGCGAATCTGGACGGCTGGCAGAATGACCTGGACAGGAAATACCCGGGTGCCGGTTGGCGGGTGAGGGATTATCGTAACGCCTCTCCCACGCTGGAACGGATGGTTAATCGACTGACTCTGTTTCTCACGCTGGTAGGCTTGACCGCGCTGCTGGTGGGTGGTGTGGGGGTGAGTAATGCCGTCAAGGCTTACCTGGATACAAAACTGAACACCATTGCGATGTTGAAGTGTGTGGGAGCGCCCAATCGCACCATTTTTCAAGTCTATATGTCCCAGATAATGATACTGGCCGTTGCCGGCATCGGTATCGGGCTGATACTTGGCGGACTGGTGCCGAAACTGGCCGCCATGCTGCTCCAGGATATGCTACCTTTCGATCTGTCGCTTTCGGCCCATCCAGGCGCCCTGGTTATTTCAGCCGTTTTCGGGCTGCTTGTGACGGTCGCCTTTTCGGTATGGCCCCTGGCCCGGGTCCACGAAGTACCCGCCGGTGCGCTGTTTCGAGACATGGTCGCTCACAGCAGGGTACGACCCCGTCTCGAGTATATCGTTACCTCCGTGGTCAGCGGCCTGTTGCTGGCAGGGCTGGCAATAGGTACCGCGGAAAACGTGAAGTTTGCGGTCTGGTTCGTGATCGGCGCAGCCGCCACCATGCTTGTTTTCAGGCTGGCAGCCTGGGGCGTGCTGGGTGTGGCCTCTCTGTTCAGGCGTCCCCGCCATCCAGGACTGCGGCTGGCGATGGCTAACCTGCAACGCCCGGGGTCGCCAACAGCCAATGTGGTGCTCTCCCTGGGGTTGGGACTGACGGTACTCGTGGCGATTATCCTGATTGAAGGCAATATGTCACGGCAGGTCCAGGAGAGCATACCGGAGAAGGCACCGGACTTCTTTTTTATCGACATACAGTCTGCACAGATGGATGGCTTCGAAGAGTCCGTCAATGGGATCGTGGGGGTGGATGAACTGCAGCGGGTACCCTATTTTCGGGGTCGAATCGTATCGATCAAAGGGAAACCACCCGAGCAGACGCTGGTGAGCCCCGAGTACGAATGGATGATTCGGGGGGACCGCGGATTGACCTATGGCGCGACCAAGCCGGAGAACACCAAGATCATAACCGGGGAGTGGTGGCCTGAAGACTACTCGGGACCACCTTTGCTGTCGGTCCACAAAGATGTCAGCAAGGGCTTTGGTGTGAGTGTGGGAGACAACATCACACTTAACGTCCTGGGCCGGGATATCGACGCTACCATCGCCAATATCCGGGAATTGGAATGGAGTAGCATGCAGCTCAATTTCGCGATCATGTTTTCACCAGAGCCCCTGCGTAACGCACCCCATACCTTTATTGCCACGGTCGCGGCTGCGCCCACGGCGGAAGAGCAGGTGCAGAAGACGGTGTCAAAGGATTTTCCAAGTGTCACCATGATACGGATCAAAGATGCACTGGATCGGGTCAACGATGTTCTCAATAAGATCGGTGCTGCGGTGCGGTCGGTGGCAGGGGTGACTATGATTGCCGGTACCCTGGTACTGGCAGGCGCCATTGCGGCCGGGCATCGTCGACGGGTTTATGACAGTGTGGTGCTCAAGGTGCTGGGGGCCACCCGGCGTGATGTACTGCAGGCATTTCTGCTGGAATACGGGTTGCTGGGGCTGCTGACCGCGGCTATTGCCTCTGTGGTGGGCAGTATCACTGCCTGGGCCGTGTTGACCCAGATCATGCAGACCGGCTGGATCTTCATACCTTCAGCGGTTATAGCGACAACCCTGCTCTGCACCGGGACCACCCTGGGATTCGGATTTTTCGGAACCTGGCGGGCGCTGGGCCAGAAAGCGGCTCCGCTGTTGCGCAATGAGTGAGCCTTCTCGGGAAGCCGGGATGCAGCGGTCACCGGCAGGCATTCAGTAGATCATCCTATCGCAACTGCTCACCCCCCAGAGACTACCCCCCCATGGGTGATCTGTGGAGGAAGCGTCTTTGGCAGGGATGCCAAAGCCAAGTCTACAGGAGGTATATA
>JAAELC010000760.1 GCA_024227135.1 Gammaproteobacteria bacterium | reverse complement strand
CCCATGGGGGGTAATCTCCGGGGGGTGAACAGTTACGCCCGAGCACTATATTTTGACGGTATAACCGAACAGCCGGAGACGACTGACCCCACCATCCGGAAAGAGATTCAATCGTACGTGGGTAACAGCACCGATACCAGCGACCTGCTCTTCAAAACGATGGACAGCATCCATAGCCATTTTCTGTGGAGGCAGCAGTTCCTGCCAGAACATACTCTGAGCCACCAGGGAATCGTTCGAGCCACCCGGTACCAGAGCCCCATGGACAGAACAGCGGTCCGGATAGTTGCCTTTGAAATTCCCGGTATCGATCTCGATGCCCGTTATTATCCCCGGATGCCCCAGTGCCAGAATAGCCCAATCATTTCCTGGCTCCCTGCGACGACGGGTCTCCCAGCCATCCCCCATATTTACTCCCCGTCCCGGCATATTGAGATTTCCGATGGTGCCGTAATGCTCGTCGTTGCAGGTCAGAGCACGACCACCGTTTTCAACCGCCAGCAGATCGACAATGTCATCCCGCCGGTGGTCCGACCAGTCACGTTGAGGCTGACCGTATACCCGAAGCCGTGCTATACCTCCATCGGGATAAATGTTGAGGCGTACATGGCTGAATCTACCCTCGACACCAACACTGTGAAGATGGTGACTATGACCCTTCAGATTCACGGATGGCAGTATCTCCGTCCATTCGATGTTCCCGGGCACATCTCCCCCCGGACAGTAGCAGGCCTGCAGCGAGGCGGCAGGCGGATAGTTGCCTGTGAAGTGCGTGGTGTCTATGTCGACCCCGTGAATCCGACCGGGCAAACCCAACCGCACGATACAGTAATCATGACCCTGTTCGCGCCTGCGCCGGGTCTCCCAGCCATCCATCCATTTGCCGTTTTCATCGAATTTGTCGGGTAAAAAAACCGGCGATTCCCCTTTGAGCAAACGATCTTTGCCGGCAAACCATTCATCCGTTGCATAAACTGCCTCGGCACCCAGGCGGGGATCCGCCAAATTGACCCACTCCCGAAAGGGGTTGTCGTTCGGTTTACTGCTCATCTCATCCATCCTGTATCCATCGACTCACTGTCCATCCATCGGAACTTGTTCAGATCCTCCCTTGCTGAATTCTTCGTACCCTGTGTCGATTCACGAATTTACTCCGAAAGTGGCAGGCGTTTGATCCCGACTCCCGGCACCTGCCGGGACAGCGCCTCTTCTCTCGATCACCGATACTCGACAATGAGAACAAACCACCAAACTGCCGCCAAAACCAACTGATAAACTATAGTTAAAGTCAATCCAAAGGGAGGTAGCCACGATGACCAAAAAAAAGCAGTCCGTCAAATCGAAGAAAGCTGTTGCCGGAAAGTCTGCCAAAGGTATGGCGGAGATGCTGACCGTACAACGCGGGGGTGAGGATTTCCCTATCGAGAAAGCGGGAGATGTATTCGCCGTCAAAAAGCGTCCAAGGACCAAGACCGGCGAACTGGCGTTGGTTGCCCAGCGACCCACCGATTTTCCGGAGTTGCACTTCCTGACGACGGACTCGACCCGGGATGTGGAAGTCTATCAGGTCCAGGCCGATTCCCTGGACACAGCGATGACTGAACTGAGAAAGCAAAGTCCGGATATCTACTGGTGCTCCCATGTCTATCACATGGAGGGGGACCCGAAAGGCTTGATGGTGCCGGGGGACTCGATCTACGTGGAATTCAAGGAGGATGCCGACACAGATGCTGTCAACCACCTGTTGAGTAAACACCATCTCGAGATCGCTGAAGCGGCAGACGAGGTGGACAATGCCTTTGTAGTCCGGCTGACCAGCGCCTCCAAGGCAAACCCCATAAGAATCGCCAACTCGCTTGCCGCCAGTAAACATGTTCGATTGGCGGAACCCGATTTCTCGGTACGTGCCAGCCTGGCTGCCTACAGTCCTGCAGACAGTCTGTTCCCGATGCAGTGGCACCTGCAGAATACCGGCGGATTCGGATTAAAGGCGGGGGCTGATGTATCCGCACCCCAGGCCTGGGATATCAGCCGCGGCGATCGTTCGAAAGTGGTCTGTATCATGGATGACGGAGTCCAGACTTCACACCCGGAGTTCTCCTCCCCCGGTAAAGTGGTGGAACCCTACGATTTCGGGGAGAACGATACCGATGCGGCTCCCGTGCTCAGCAATGACAATCATGGCACGGCTTGCGCCGGGGTGGCAGTAGCCGACGAAAACGGAGACGGCGTCATGGGAATCGCACCAAACTGTGCCCTCATGCCCATCCGGACCAGCGGCATGATCAGCGACCAGAGTATCAAGGATCTGTTCGATTACGCTCGCACCCATGGCGCAGACATCATCAGTTGCAGCTGGGGAGTGGCGGCAAAATTTTTCACCCTGAGCACACGAATGAAAAACGCCATCAAGCGGGCTGCGACTGAGGGACGAAACGGTTTGGGTTGTGTCATTCTGTTTGCCGCCGGCAATGAAGACAGCCCGGTGGATGGAATCAAGGATGGCAGCAGAGTGCGCTCGGGATTCGCCATTCATCCCGATGTCATTGCAATCAGCGCATCGAACAGTCGGGATGAACGCAGCCACTACAGCAACTATGGTCCTGACATCTGGGTCTGTGCTCCCAGCAGCGGGGCCGGCGGGCGAGGAATCGTTACCACGGACCGCACTGGCGGAGCAGGCTATCAGGAGGGCGCATACACCACGGTTGAAAGATTTGGCGGAACCTCGAGTTCCACACCGCTGGTGGCGGGAATCTGCGGCCTGATCCTCTCAGTCAACGCCGACCTCACCAGCGAAGAGGTAAAGGATATTCTGCGCAAATCCGCAGAAAAGATAGACCAGGAAAACGGCAATTATAACGCGGAAGGTCACTCGGAATGGTATGGCTGGGGACGGGTGAATGCTTTTAGAGCTCTTGACGAGGCCAGACAGCGGCAAGTCTCACTCCCCACCCGAATAGTCAGCTTCGAACGTTCCCCCGCACTACCCATCCCCGACAACCGAGCCACGGGAACGAATGACCTGATTCATGTAGACAACGCCTCACCTGTCCGGTCCGTTGCTGTGGCACTGGAGATAACCCACAGCTACCGGGGAGACCTTCGCGTGGAACTGATCGCTCCGAGTGGCCATACGGTCCCACTGCACAACCGTCAAGGGGGTAGCCGCGATGATCTCATTGCCAACTACAACCTGGAAAACACACCCTCGCTGGCAGGTTTTTCAGGTGAGGCTGCCAGAGGTGAGTGGGCCCTGAGGGTCAGTGACCTGGCTAATGCGGATTTGGGTACATTGGTTTCCTGGAAGCTGATACTGGAGTTGGATGGGAGTCCCAGTACCGAGTGGGAAACCACACCAGGGCTTATCATTTCAGACAATGACCCCCAGGGGATTGTCAGCGATCTGGCAGTGGACGGTAGCGGTAGATTGACCAATATCGAACTGACCGTGGACATCAATCATACCTGGCGAGGTGATTTAAGGGTCCAGTTGGAAACACCGGGCGGTCTCTTTGCTCAAATCCACAACCTCGGGGGAGGCAGCGCCGATAACCTGAAGCAGTCCTACCGGGCGGGCGACACCCCGTCTCTGCAATCACTGGTGGATGCAGGAACAGAAATCAGTGGAGTATGGCGTCTGCATGTCGCTGATCATGCGCGCGCTGATGTGGGTAAACTCAATGCCTGGAAACTGACATTACATTGACCCTGCCTCACGTCTCACAACCTTATGGCAAGGCTATGGGCAACTCATTCCACGACAGGCTGAGAATTCATCCCTGTAAGGGCCTCGGAAATTATGTATCGTCCCATAATGCGCAGGGTATCAGCTCAGATTCAAGGCGCAGGTGAAAGCGCAGATCATTGATTATCCAACTGAATCTACAACACAGACGACGTCCATGGATGGACTAGATTCACGCGAGGCAGGATGCCGGTAGTGATAATTGAGATGAGAGACCAGCAGGATGGGATGATTCATTTTATCCGCGGCCCTAAGCACCAGGGCAATTTATCCGGGCTGGAGACACCGGGACAACAGTAACCTCGATTCCACTAACCGATGATCGGATCCCAGTGAAAATCCTGGACCGATCTCTCTTTCCAAGACACGAATACCCTCCGATACCAGGGTGTGATCCAGCGGCAGAGCAAGAATGGAAGGCAGACCGTAAGTTGGAAATGTTCCCCCATGGCTTTTTCCCTGTTGGGCATCCCTGAGACCCGATGAATCGAGCAGTTTGCGGAACCAGGGAGACCAGGGTGTTGCGTTCAGGTCTCCTGCAATAATCTGATGTCTGGTCCCATCCCTTTTCAACCAGTCGACCATCCCGCTAAACTGACTGTTTCTGGACGCTGCCAACCTTTTCGTCAGAGGCGGTGGGGGATGAACCGCCATGAGAGTAAAAGGGATACTTTTTTGATTTGTCCTGCCACTGACCACTATGGTGGGCAGGTAAGGATCCCCTACAGACTCCAGACTTAACCTCGCGTGCTCCAGGGAGGAAGCCACGACGATGCCATAGTTGTCCCTGCGGTACTCTGCCAGTACGATCGGCCAGCCAGTTGCCTGCAACTGCACGACGGTGGATTCAAGTTTCTCCGTCGCTTCCAGAAGTACGATCACTTCGGGCAATGTAGAACGCTGATTCAGCCAAGCCGCAAACTTGTCCACCCTGTCATTGGAACTACCCACATTGAACTGCAATACACGCAACTCCCCCCCTTCGCTTTCACCGGCACAGGGGGATTCCAAGAACTTCTGATTCCCATAAATCTGTGGGTAATGAAATAAGGCCAGCGCGGCTGCCAGTAAAGCCCAGCCCGGTTTACCCAGCAGGAACAGCGATACTGCCAGCATCAGCCCGGCCAGAAAATAGTGCCAGGTGAAGTGAGTAAACAGATCGAAGATCCAATAGAATTCACCAAACTGCCCCAGGAATGCAGCAATGGACAACAACAGAGTAAGAGCGGTCAATCGACGGGTGAAATAGAAATACCAGTTGGAAGCACTGGTGGGGTGACTGGAACTCATTTGGAATTCTGGGAGTTGCAAGGGTCGATACGAGGGGAGTTGTAAAACACTTCAACGACCAGAACAGTACCCGGAGCTCCCTCTGTTTCCCGGCCCGGCCCTGTCTTCCTGATAGCTGAAGAATCCCTGAAACTACCCGGCATCGCGCTCCCTGTAAAAACAGAACAGATACGCCAGGGGCAAGGGGAGTACCGCCCGTCGATACCCTTCGGCCAGGCGATTGCCTTAGCTGTTACCCCGGTGACCTCCGCGAGTGGGACTCAGGGGGATCCTCTGATAACTTACTCCCCTCTCCGTACCGGCCAGACAAAGAAACTGGTGGCTTTACTGTTGACCCCCAGAGACCCTATTTCAAGATCCAGGTACCATGCCACACTGGTAAATCCGGCGTGGGTCGTGGAAGTCCAATAGTAGTCCGATTGCACACCGGAGAAAACATCGCCTTCTGCCCATTTGGCCGTGCCCGCCCCGTTGGGCAAAGCCGGCGCATAGTAGCCCGCATGGATGAGGCTGAGGAATTCTCTTCGATGGGGCAGACGCCAAACTCCCCCCGGGGTTCCATCCTGCAGTCCACAGGTTCCGCTTGCCAGCTCCCTGGCTGCGGCCACAGCATCGGCCCAGCTTATCTTGCCAAAACAATTGGCATTCTTCAGCCAGGTTAACCCAGTGAGCATATCCCTGACCGTTCCATCACCATCGTCCCTGAACCGGGGAGCAGGCCAGCCCACACCTTCTTCCAGATTACCATCATCCCCCGCAACGTAGGAAATGGTTTGGCCGCTTTTACCTGCCCTCGCAGGGTAAGCTGGAGCACCCGCCCCATCTCCTATCGGAACGGGTAATATCATGAAGTCGAAATCTTCATGCGCCCAGGCTGTACTCGAGCCCACAACAAGTCCGCACATAATCATGGTCAGTAATGTTTTTTTCATTAGAACACTCTAGAATTCAAATTTTATAGTGTGAGTGTAGTTTGCCAGAGTCAGGATCCCATCCATTCATCATCCCGATGGCAAAATAAAAAGGGGCAGAGTAACTTGTTAAATCCCCCGCTGGCATTACATGCCTGTGCCAGAGGCCATAATGACAGCCATTACCCCTGCTTCAGCAACACCCGGAACTACCACCCGATAAGATTTCCACAGCGACTCGTATCGTTCCATGAATGTGCGCCTCACAGCGCCAGGAAGTAACAGAATAATCGGTACTTTCTGCTCTCTCCCCGAACCCTGCCCGTTACAGTAGTAACCCCATTCACCCACTACTGGATACGCTGGGCTCTGGAGTCATCTTATCGGAAATGAGCCGGATTTGCTTCTTTTGAATGTTGACTGGCAAAAAGTCAGCAGGGTGGTGTATCAGCTGTAACAAAACTTCTGAACATACTGAAACCCAGATCAACTCCCTGTCCTGCTGTGCCGATATACAGCACCAGACTCCATCGGTAGCACAGACGCCATTCCGGCATAGCCGGATATCCACACGAAATGCCTGTTAAAAGCACCAATCCATGGGTCAACTTAGGGCCTCGGAAATTATGTGTCGTCCCGTAGTGAGCAGGGTATCAGCTCAGATTCAAGGCGCAGATGAAAGCGCATATCATTGACTATGCAACTGAATCTGCAACGCAGACAACGTCCATGGATGGACTAGATTCACGCGAGGCAGGATGCCGGTAGTGATAGCTGAGGTGAGAGACCAGCAGGATGGGATGATTCATTTTTTCCGCAGCCCTTATTCTGTGTGCT
>JAAELC010000759.1 GCA_024227135.1 Gammaproteobacteria bacterium | reverse complement strand
TAATAGGGCGACTTAGTTGCAGGCAATAGACCCGAAACCGGGCGATCTAGCCATGGCCAGGTTGAAGGTGCCGTAACAGGCACTGGAGGACCGAACCCACTTATGTTGAAAAATGAGGGGATGAGCTGTGGATCGGAGTGAAAGGCTAATCAAGCCCGGAGATAGCTGGTTCTCCTCGAAATCTATTTAGGTAGAGCGTCGTGTCTTACCCTGGGGGGTAGAGCACTGTTTGGGCTAGGGGGTCATCCCGACTTACCAACCCCATGCAAACTCCGAATACCGATGAGTGCAATCATGGCAGACAGACGGTGGGTGCTAACGTCCATCGTCAAGAGGGCAACAACCCAGACCGCCAGCTAAGGTCCCAAATGTTAATTAAGTGGGAAACGTTGTGGGAAGGCACAGACAGCCAGGAGGTTGGCTTAGAAGCAGCCACCTTTTAAAGAAAGCGTAATAGCTCACTGGTCGAGTCGGCCTGCGCGGAAGATGTAACGGGGCTAAGCAATACACCGAAGCTGCGGACGCATGTTTACATGCGTGGTAGAGGAGCGTTCTGTAAGTGGTTGAAGGTGGTCTGTGAGG
>JAAELC010000758.1 GCA_024227135.1 Gammaproteobacteria bacterium | reverse complement strand
CGTTGGAATGCGTCCGAAGATCCCCCAGAGCACGATTGTGATGACGATGGCGCAGAGGGCGAGCAAGGCCAGCCACCCATGCGGGGTGGTTACCTTAAGCAGCTCATCGAGCTGTTCGGGCGACGACAGTTTTTTCAGCGCCTTTTTCCGAAACATCGCTTTTGACATACAATAACCTCAATGAAAACAGTTCCATCTGGTCAGGCCCAGTACACTTCCGCGGAATGCGACGCCTTGTGTGGATAGGAGTTCCAAAGGGGCAGTTTCGGTAGAGCAGCGGGAAGCCAGGTGTGGCGCGGGGGCGAGTATGGGGTGGATTGTATGCAATTGCCAACCAAACGGGGCTCCGGGGCGGTGGATTGGCGGCGCGGTGGCGGCAAAAAGGACAGGATTTGGTATTGGGACCACAAGGCGCTAGCCCGCGACCTTGAGTTTGGTCCGGGCTTGCGGTGTTTGTGGGTGCGGGCGGCCTGGGTGCACGAGTTAGGCCATGCGGGTGGGGATCTTCTTCGCAATGAGCCAGCGGGTCATGACGATCGCGCTACGCGGGTGCGAGGCTTACCTCCCAGGGCAGGTCGGGCTCAGGCGGTGGACGCGGGGGCTCGAGTGGGGTCACTTCGGTGGGTAGGCCGAAGTGCGCGAGTATGCGACGGATGGCGAAGGGATCGGTGATGCCAGTGAGCAGGGTACGACCGCACCAAGCGCGCTGTGAAGCGCAACTTGGTGGAGCGGATAAGGGTTGACCTGAACTGAACAACCACTCCGCTCATCAGTCCCACCATCATAAGGAATGAACTACTTGTCGGTGGTCAAACCATTCACGTTGTGAAGTTTATCGTTAATGGCAGGCACAATTACATCTTCCCAAAACTCCCTCTGGACACCTTTATCATTAATAATATCATCATCCCAAGTACAGTCACTACACAACAATATAACCCCAGTATTAGTTGACAAATATACACTATTGACACCGTCGATATCATCCACAACTTCTGGACGTTCGGAACTCCCAATAATAAACTTGCCCTCTTCATTATTCCTCGCAAATGTAACGTGCATCTCCTCTGGATAGACAAGCATCGGACCCTTTGAAGGGGGACGACCCGTCCCCTTTTCCGCCCAGAACATAATACTATAAGTACTGTCGCCGTATACACCCCCTCTGAACCCCTCCGAACCAAATTCAATTTCAATTTTCTTATGTGCACACGAACAAACTGAAACCGCAACAACCGCAGCCAATAATCGAAACAATCCACACAAACGCCTTAGCCTAATATGATCCATCTTATTCATTCTCTCCTTTGCCCTTGCAGAGACAACAGTTCAGGGTATCTGTGAGCACTATATTGCCTAGGTGCTTTTCCTTTATCCTCCCTCTGACCGGAAACGATAGAGGGCCAAGGCCTATTCTAACATCCATTATCGCTTCAGTGGATAGGAATTCCAAGCGGGCAGTTTCGGGAGAGCGGGGGGAAGCCAGGTGGGGCGCGGGGGGGAGCATGGGGTGGATTGTAGGCAATTGCCAGCCAAACGGGG
>JAAELC010000757.1 GCA_024227135.1 Gammaproteobacteria bacterium | reverse complement strand
TGCACAGTGAGCGAGATTTCGCCGACTTGGCGACAAGCATCCCGGAAGATTGTCCATGCCCGGGCCAAAGGCAGCCTAAAGTGACAGGGGGCGGCGGTATCCTGTGCCAGAAACAGAGAATGAGGCAGGCATCCAAGTCGGGTCTGTTCCCGCCAAAGCGCAGACCAGATTTCAGGATCATCATTGATGCCGGCGAGCAGCGGTGATTGGGACCAGATCGTTGCACCGGTCTTCCGGATATGTGTGATCGCCGCCTTGACCGCATCGGTTTCCAGTTCCCGAGGGTGGTTGAAAGAAGTCATCAAGACGAGATGGCGCCCACTATCGAGCACCCGCCGGAGCAGGGTCAGCAGATTCTCCGCATCGTTATCGGTCAAAAAACGATAAGGCCAGCAGCGCAATACATCGGTACTGATCCGGATAATCTGAAGATGGGGCAGATCGGCGTTAAGAACTGTATCGATGATGGTCGTCAGGATCCTGCTCGGCATCAGCAGGGGATCGCCTCCGGTGAACAACAGATCGGTGACCTGTGGGTGATGTCTCAGGTTTGTAATCAGATTTTCCGCTGCGTGTCTGGTGAATCCTGTGTGGGTGTCGATCTGGGTGTTGCGGTCATAGAAGAGACGATAGTCATTGCAGGCCTGTCGCTGGCCGGGGAAGGGGAACAGGATCTCCCGAGCACTGTGTTGCAGCCTTTCTGATACGATCTCTTTCTGGGTGAATTCCTGGTCTCTTTGATCCGTCCAGTGAGGATTAAGCCTCTGCTGTATCTCCCGAACTGTTTGAGCCGACGCCTCCGAGTCGCTACCGTCTGACACGGATTTTAAACGATCATAGAGACGAGGTGGCAACATCTTCCGGTGGGGAAAGGTGAGTTGGAAAAGGGGATCGTCCGGGACACCCTTCCACTGAATCAATTCATCGAT
>JAAELC010000756.1 GCA_024227135.1 Gammaproteobacteria bacterium | reverse complement strand
CCCATGGGTGTTAGCGGTTTATGCGACCTTGCGCCACTCCTGGTGCTCATCGTTCCAACAGTACCCCAGCTTTTTCAGACGTGCGGTCTTCTGCAGGAAATAGGGATCGTCTCGATCCAAGGTCACGATATTTCCTAGGGTATCTTCCCAGCGGATCTTGTGGACGGCTGGCGCCTCATTTGACGCTTGTGCTGTCTGAGACTGGGCTTTTCCATCAGCCTCTGCAGGCGTTGTATCGGCGTCATCCTCCAGACCCAGATCGATCACTTCATCGGCCACTTTGGCCCAGGTGATCTTCAGCAGGCGCGCCTTGACGTGGTGTCGGCGTTGTCCTTTCTGCTCACCTTGAGTGAGTTCATAAGACGTCGCCTCGCCATCGCCGACATTGAAACGCACCAGGACCTTGGTGTCTCGGTCGTTGATGGCGTTTTTCGGCGCCTTGATAAACTCAAGCGCATCGGCCCCCACCACCCGGCAGTCGAAGTAAGAATACTGCGGGCTGTCGGAACGTCCCCGAAGGGCGGCAATCGAAACGCATTCATACGCCGAACCCTGTTGAGGGGTGACGGTGCGTGCGCGGTTCAAATAACCGATGCCGGTGGTGATCAAGTCAAAGTACGGGTTTTCAGTGGTTGTATCAGTCATGGTGTTTCTCCTGGTTAAGGTCGGATAAAGATCCATTGCAGAAACACCGCCCATGGGGATGTTCCCCAATGGGTAGAAAGGTAAGTGTGGATCGGGATGCCGAAGCATCTGTCTGGTATTACACGATCCAGGACCAGTTCATTGCCTGATGCCGTCAGGCGCGGTTGATAAGAAAAATATAGCCAAAATACCGCTATCTCACAAGCGATAAAACGAATTGTTTAGCGATCGATGTCTTTTTGTTTGGGTTGCTCCAATTCCAAGGTACCCTGGGGATTCTCCAGTGCCTGGATATGAATCCAACAACCCAAAAAGCGGCCGGCATAGAGACTCGAACCGAGAATGGGATCGACATCCAGTTTCTCTTCGGCCAGTCGCTGTTCGAGTTCACGTTGGCTGCAAGCCTCCTCAATGAATTGCTGCGGTTTCCCATTCACTTCGACAAGACCGGATGGACCGATCAGCTGTACGATAAACTGCTGGTTTTCTCCACTCATACCCTTCTGTCAGGCCAAAACCTTAGCGCGTTCTCTGAGCACCGCCAGGATCTTGTGGGGTCTGGCGATTGCCATGAATCGGATCTCACTGCCCTCTGAACCGGAGGTGGCAATCTCGATGGTGCCAACACCGATCAGTCGTTCCAGAATACCCTGACGCAACTTGACCCCGCGTATGTGCTTGAACTCGATGCGTGTCTGATCCTTGGCGATGATGCCTAAGGTCGCTTCCACACCCCTGGGACCGATGAAATAGGTCCGACTGTACCAAGCGTAGATGATCCGCACCAAGATCAACAGCCCCATCAGCAAGGCTAATCGTCCGAACAGCAGAATGACCGGCTCCCAGGCAAAGGTCTTACCCAAGAATTCATAGAGGAAGACACGTAGATGATCCAAACCGAGTGCTAACAAGATCGATTCCATCGACTGGGAGGCCAGAAAACACAACACCACAAACATCAAAGGCAAACACTGACTACGGATTGCCGGATGCAGAGACAGCTCAGCAAAATCCTGTTCATGTGATGCTGGAGACCCGCTGAAGGCCTCCACCCCAAATCCGGTTTGCCAGGGTATCGCCCGGTAGTGACGCCCCGTTTCACAGGATAATACAGTGGCCATGTGATGGGCTCCCGCCTCATCAAAAGGCAATCCGTCACTGTTCGTGATGATGGATGCTTGCAAGGTTCTGACTCCAATCACTCGAAAGGTCCATTAGGACGCCACCATGATCTCACCCTTACCCTCATTGATTCGGCCAGGCAAAATGTTTGCAATCCGGGAAATGCGTACAGCCATAAAATGGCTTGCCTTTCTGGGTGGTTCGCTTGACCAGCTGTCCCTTATGACAGGTCGGACAGGCTTGACCCGCACCGGTCTTCGCCTTGTTGATGGGCTTCTTATTGCCGGGAGCGCCTTTATGATCTGGCAAGGTTTGCTGACAGTTGGGATAGGTAGAACAACCCCAGAAAAACTTGCCCTGATAGGATCTGCGCTGCAGATGGCCTTGCCCGCAACGGCAGGGGTAGGTGGTGTCCACCGCTTTATTCTCACGCGTTCTGGGCGCGCCTGGCTGACCGTTCTCGTTTGGGGCGGTGTAACGACACTCCGGGTAGCCGGTACAGCCCCAGAATTTATTCTGGATCAGCCTAAGCGGCTTTTTGCACTCGGGACAACTGTGGGTAGCCTGCGATCCGATCTGCAAGCCTTCCAGAGCGCTCAATTCCTGCCGCAGATCCTCATAGGCCCGGCTGACCACGGCCCGGTACTGATTCCTGCCTCGAGCAATCTCATCCAATTGGGATTCGATGCTCCGGGTATAACGCAATTCCATGAACTGAAAGCGGTCGCGCAGGGTCTTGACGATCAGTATCCCCAGCTCCTTCGCGTGGAGTTTACGTTTCACCACCGCGATATAGCCCCGCTTGAGGATGTTCTCCAGGATTGAGGCATAGGTGGAAGGTCGACCAATACCCTCGGCCTCCAGTTTCTTGATCAGTGAGGCCTCGGTATATCGCGCCGGCGGCTGAGTCTGTTTGTCTTTGACCTCACCGGACTGTGGGGTCAGTGG
>JAAELC010000755.1 GCA_024227135.1 Gammaproteobacteria bacterium | reverse complement strand
TTTCACTGCGGCCACGTTTAGCTCCACGAGCGTATCGCTTCACTTACTTGTGGCGCTCCTTCTCCCGAAGTTACGGAGCAATTTTGCCTACTTCCTTTACCAGGGTTCTCTCGAGCACCTGAGGATACTCTCCTCACCTACCTGTGTTGGTTTGCGGTACGGTCTGTTCAGGTTCTCCAGTAACGAGGTTATTTCTTGGCAGCATGATTAGGTAGAATTGGCTCCCCCGAAGGGTCGTTCCTCCATAACATCTCGGAATATAAGAGACCCGGATTTGCCTAAGTCTCAATCCTACTTGCTTGGACCAGCATCCATCAGCTGGCTCTACTTTCACTTCTGCGTCACCCCTACTGTCAAACAAACCTAAACAGGTAACGGAATTTTGACCGTTTTCCCATCGACTACGCCTTTCGGCCTCGCCTTAGGGGCCGACTTACCCTGAGCGGATTAGCCTTCCTCAGGAAACCTTGGGCTTACGGCGAACAGGTTTCTCACCTGTTTTATCGCTACTCATGCCGGCATAGGCTCTTCCGATGTGTCCACAGTGCCTCGCGACCCTGCTTCAACCACCTACGGAATGCTCCCCTACCAGATACGCGCAAGCGCGTAAATCCAAAGCTTCGGTACAAGACTTGAGTCCCGATTATTTTCGGCGCCTGATCACTTAACTAGTGAGCTGTTACGCTTTCTTTAAAGGGTGGCTGCTTCTAAGCCAACCTCCTAGCTGTCTGGGCAATCTGACATCCTTCAACCACTTAGTCTTAATTTGGGGACCTTAGCTGTTGGTCTGGGCTCTTTCCCTCTCGGCCATGGATCTTATCACCCATAGCCTGACTCCCGAGTTTATTTAAACGGCATTCGGAGTTTGATTGGGGTCGGTAAACCTTGTAGGGCCCCTAACCCATTCAGTGCTCTACCTCCGTCAAACATTACTCGAGGCTAGTCCTAAAACTATTTCGGGGAGAACCAGCTATCACTGAGTTTGATTGGCCTTTCACCCCTAGTCACAGCTCATCCAAGCCGTTTTCAACCGACCCTGGTTCGGACTTCCACGTCATGTTACTGACGCTTCCTCCTGGTCATGGCTAGATCACCCAGCTTCGGGTCTACCGCATGCAACTGTACGCCCTATTCAGACTCGCTTTCGCTTCGGCTCCGGACCTGCGGTCCTTAACCTTGCCGCACACGATAACTCACCGGCTCATTATGCAAAAGGCACGCCGTCAGGAATGCAAGCATTCCCTCCGACCGCTTGTAAGCAATTGGTTTCAGGTACTATTTCACTCCCCGCCAGGGGTACTTTTCACCTTTCCCTCACGGTACTGGTTCACTATCGGTAGATGTCGAATACTTAGCCTTAACAGATGGTCCTGCTAGATTCCCGCAAAATTTCTCGTGTTCCGTGGTACTTGGGTGCCTGAAAAGGAGACTTTATGTTTTCGCGTACAGGACTATCACCTTCTGCGGTCCAGCTTTCCAACTGGTTCTGCTAACATAAAGTTTTGTAACTCCTCGACCCAGTCAGCACTAGGGTCAATCAGG
>JAAELC010000754.1 GCA_024227135.1 Gammaproteobacteria bacterium | reverse complement strand
GACTTCCCTTTCAACCGCCCTATCGTGTACGCCACGCTGAGCTTCGGCGGAATGCTCAAACACAGGTGGACATGGTCGGACATCGCATGCCCTTCTACCAACTCCACACCAAATTGCCACATAGGTCTTTCAGCACCCCTCCTATCTGCTTTCTCAATGCCAGCCCTGACGCACGTCTCAGATATCCCCCAAACTCCAGGCACTTACAGCGTATCAGAAAAACTTTTTTCGCATAAAGGGTAAACATGTCGAAATCAAGATGGCAAGATCGACCCTGAATCATTGCCATCTTGGATTTACACCGCGTGTCGAACCAGACCCAGCCGATTATGATCCAGGGGGATCGGGAGATCCTTGCTGAAGACATCGAGCACATCCGGCTCATTTTAAGGCGGTTTCCCACACTCTCACGCAAAGAGATCGTACATACCTTGCGCGAGACCCTCGAGTGGCTGACCCCAGCGGGTCTACCGAAGGTCAACGCTTGCACTAAACTGCTCCATCGACTAGAGGAGCAAGGCAACATCCGCCTACCAGCGAAACAGCAGCAGTACAGTCACCCTGCAAGCAGGGGTATAAGCACACCTGTGGGTGGCGAATTGTAACTTCGCGCGAAAAAGCAGGCAAATGACAGATCTTGCGCCCGATAGCAGACTGCCCTACCCTGTTTGATCATGAAAGACTTGGTCTTATTGCTCATACATCTGTTGACCACCCTTGCCAAGCTCTTGGATCCGGGTGGCGCGAAAGCCATTGTTGCTGACAGCCTGCTCATGAAACAGCAGCTCCTGGTGATCAGCCGCTCACGAAAACGTACACCCAATCTGTCAGTACTTGATCGATTCTTGTTGGGATTCTGGTCGCTTTTTCTTAGTCCGCACCATATCCAGCGGTCTTCGATTATTCTCAGGCCAT
>JAAELC010000753.1 GCA_024227135.1 Gammaproteobacteria bacterium | reverse complement strand
TTTCATAATGGCGGCGGCGGCTAAATATTCCTGGAATGTACGGTGAGGGAACGCAAAGGTTCGTTTGTCCCGAGCCTGGAGCAGTCCGGCCCGGTCTTGGATGTATTTAATGATTTTTTCAGCCTGGTCCAATCCCGTGTTCAGCCCGGCTGAAAGCTCCTGACGCAGATCTTCCCTGGAAATATCGGCACATCCGGAGCGTTCTTTGTGTGCCTCCTGTCGTTCATGGGCAGCCAGCGCGATCTGTTCCAGGGCAGATCTCAAGGCATCTGCGCGGATACCCAGTTTCATTATCAACCCCGGCTCCACTTTGCAGCTACCGTCTTGATCCCGGACGATCCTGTTATCCCAGTGGACCAGCAACAGTTTGACTGCTCGATCGTAAAGATCTGCCCGGTCTCTGGGAAGATAGCCGTCTCTGCCATGAACTTGGGCCATCAGGGTCAGTAGCAACGGATACTGCCCCAACTCTTTGAGATGAGGCAACGATTCCACAGCCTGGTAAAGA
>JAAELC010000752.1 GCA_024227135.1 Gammaproteobacteria bacterium | reverse complement strand
CGGAAGGGCCGGCTCAATCGCTGCTCAACCTCTTGGGGGTCGAGCCATGGGCCGGTGAGGGTGTTACGGATAAAACCGATCGCCGCGCGTACCCCAAGTTCTGCGAACAACCCCGCCAGTTGCTTGGAAAAGCGGGCCAGTGTGTTGAACAGGTGCGCCAGGCGCATGAGATAGTGATAGCCCTTCATGGCATTCCACTGTTTGGCGAAGGCATGTTCGTAGGAATAGCCCTGGTGCTTTTCCACCAAAAATCCAGCCTCGATCCCCCAGCGATAGCGGGCGCCCAGGTTGCACCGGGTGTGTACGTTTAACCGACGGATGGGACGGCTGGAGATCCAGGCGTATTTCATTTTTTTAGGCACGATCTCCAAGGTTTTATCGTCGACCTCTTCCCACTGCTCGTGACAGAGCACGACGTTGAGGTCGATGTGGTTTTTTCCGTGATCTCCGAACTCATAACGGATCTGGTTGACCCATTGGAAATGCTGTTTTCGCCCACCCCAGTGGTGGCGCAGTTGGTTTTCCTCCTGGCAGAGCAGCAGCAGGCTGCGGTATTCCTCCCAAACGGTGGGTAGCGAGCCGTCTTTGAGCACACTCATGAAATCCCAGTGATAGTTTCGGCATCGCGCCATCATCGGTCCGTTGGGATACAGACCATCGAGCAGTAGCAGGATGGGTAGACGAGGGAATGCCTGCTTGGTCCGTGCGGCCAGGCGGTGAATGGCCTTTTGCTCAGCGTCCTGCTTGCTTTG
>JAAELC010000751.1 GCA_024227135.1 Gammaproteobacteria bacterium | reverse complement strand
TGATACTTCGGGATCTTTTTCAAATTGGATGGCAGCTTCAACAGAGTCTCTTTGTATTTTCGCACCTCTGTTCTATCGATGGCATTGATCTGGCGGTCACCAGCGACTTGAATAAACAACTCAATGCTTGAGGTGATCTCCTTTTCGCTCTTCGGGGACCACTGCCGGGTAGTATTGGCTTCGGCTACATACCGCTGAAGCACCTCTGACAGTCGAGGACTGGAAGCCACGGCCCCAAATCCCCGCGGCATTGGCCACCCCCCGGTCTGCCTCACCGGCATCGCTGGGCGTTTTATCGCTGATACCTGCCCGGTGGTTTCCTCCAGCATACCTTTGAGCTGGCCGTTAATTTGGTCGGCTATGGTATTGACCATCGGGCCGCTCTCTCTGATGTCACTAATCACAGCACTGATATAGCTGGCCATGGCCCTTGCCCGCGTCTTGGCACAACGCAAAGATCCTGTCTTGAGGGAATACCGGAGTTCCTTCTTCTGAATAAACGGCTGGATGTCGGGTGGAATACAGTAACGAAAGATGTAACCGGAAGTGTGGTGAACAAGATGGGTAGCTGCCATGG
>JAAELC010000750.1 GCA_024227135.1 Gammaproteobacteria bacterium | reverse complement strand
GTCAACATTCGATGCAAAAACCTACCTCGGGTGGGTCAGGATTCCGTGCAAATCAACACTCCTTCGTCCAGCGTTTTTTCGTTTCCGGGATAAGTCTGTTGCACTTGTTCCAATCTTTTTGACAAGTTCAGCGAACCGGGCGGTCGATGCCGGTGTGGTACTCGGTCGGGCAACGACCGTTGATGCTTGAGGCAACATGGGCACACTTCGTTGGCGTGCCGCGTCAGCTGAATAGCTGTGTCCTGGGTGCTACAAGAAATGTCTGTCCTCCGCGAGCTGAGCGGCGGGATGGGCTACTTCCGCGCCTATACTCATTTAACAGCGAGTAAAGACGCGCCATGGGCGCACCTGCCCCGGTTCCCGCCGGGGCCTTTTACATTGGGTGCGCGTGGTCTGGGCTTACTGGTGGCGTTCGGTCGCGACCTGGTCGGCCACAGACGGTTGTCCGCCAGATGAGGGCTGGCCAGGGGTCGACAGCGGGGTCTCCACTGCGCTGGACTGGCCCTTCGTATTCAACCAAGACTCAACGTCCGCAGGACGAAATCGAAGCAGATGGCCCAGCTTGATGGCCCTGGGAAGGTCTCCGCCAGTGGAGTGGCGGTTGTAGATAGTTTGCTCGGCCAGCCCAATGTGGATGGCGAGCGCCTTTGGAAAGAGAAGCTGCTGCATGAGTCACGGTACTGAGTTCGCAGTCACATGACTGCATTCAGTATAAACATGCGTTACCCCCAACTACCGCGACACCCTGTAGAAACAGAGCAAAAAAAGGTATTGGCACGCGGAAGCGGCAACGTATGGAAAAACCATCCCGCCTTGCCGGCATCGACTTCTGCCAAAATGCTTCAGGTGCTTCGCTCAACCGCCAACCCCTGTCAACGATATTTATGACCATCGCCGATTCGCTCGCTGACCTGCTGAAGACCCACGGCTCTGGCCCCTTCCTTTTTGCCGGCTCCGGACTGTCCAGGAGGTATTTGGGCCTTGAGGATTGGAGCGGGCTCCTGCGTAGATTTTGTCAACACATCAAGCCGTACGAGTACTACCTCTCATCCGCCAACGGTAGTCTCCCGCTGGTAGCAGGACTAATGGCCGAAGATTTCCATGAGGCATGGTGGAGCCACCATGACTACGCGCAGAGCAGGGAGAAGCACCATACAAAAATCGCAGAGCGCACAGGCCCATTGCGAGTAGAAATCTGCGACTACTTAAAAAGCGTCAAATTTTCTGACCATGCGAAAGGGCAATACGCCGACGAAGTTGCAGCGCTCAGCCGCCTGAATGTCGATGGAATCATAACCACCAACTGGGATACTTTTCTACAATCTCTTTTCCCGGATTACAGAGTCTACGTCGGACAGGACGAGTTGTTATTTTCGAATCCGCAATCCATTGGCGAAATTTACAAAATCCATGGTTGCGTTAATACACCTCGCAGCCTTGTACTGACGCAGCATGATTACAAGGATTTCAACGAGCGCAACGCTTATCTTGCCGCCAAGCTAATTACCATCTTCGTCGAGCACCCAGTAATTTTCATGGGGTATTCACTCAATGACGAGAACATCATAGGCTTGCTCCGCGCAATATGTGCCTGCATTGGGCAAGATAAGCTGCAACAGCTAAATAACAATCTCATTTTTGTTCAACGCTCGAAGGATGGAACTGATTCAATATCGCAGACAGTCATCGCCCTGGAGCATGTGCAAATACCGATTACGTTGATACAGGCGACATCATTCGTTGGCGTCTACGAGGCCATCGAGGCAACTAAGCGAAAGATTCCAGCGCGAGTTCTCCGATATTGCAAGGAGCAACTCTATGAGCTAGTCAAAACAACCGACCCACAGGGAAAACTGGTTGTAGTCGACGTGGATAGCGTGGAAGGAAAGGATGACATTGAATTCGTTGTCGGTGTAGGTGTAGCGGCGGAACTACAAGAGCAAGAACGGACCCAACTTGGTGACGTCGGGTATACGGCCATCACGACAGCGGACATCTATCATGACCTGGTGCACAGAGATAAGGGATACGAAGCCAGTAGGGTGTTGCAGGAGACGTTACCGAGACTATCAAAGAGTCTGAAGTTCCTGCCCATCTTCTTCTTGCTACGCGCTGCGGGAATCAATAGTCAGGCAGAGTACGACGCCTCAGGTTTTGAAGCAGACAAGTACGTCAATCTGACGCCACTCGACTTTCAAACGAGAGCCCTGGCCAAAGGCTACAGACGCAACTACCGGGACCTCACTGTTGCTGAAATGATAGAAAGGCTGACCCCTGAGATTGTTGCTCAGTACCTGCCTTTCGCTCAGTGGTCCAAGGAAGACTATCCAAAGATTCAAGATTTTCTTACGAACCACTCTGACCGATTCGCAACGGGAGCATACGCCACGGCATTCCGGAAGTTGGCGTGCCTTTACGACCGCGCGACATACGGTTGGGAGTGACAACTACGCTGCTCGTCATTTGCCCCATGGAGGGTCAAGCACCGCGATAAAGTGCAAAGGGGTTCTCCGGTCATTCAAAAAACGATTGCTTCCTGGACGTACACGAAATCATTACCGCCACGCCGAGCTATACCCTTTCAG
>JAAELC010000749.1 GCA_024227135.1 Gammaproteobacteria bacterium | reverse complement strand
TTGGCCTTGAATTTTGAGCCATCGAGGCTGATATGCCCCAGTGAGGCCAGTTCAAGTTCCATCGCCAGTTTGACGGTTTGCTTGAAGCAATCATGAAAAAAATCAGGGTGGTCCTTTCTGAAATCACTCAGCACCCGAAAATTGGGGCAGTTCATCTGGGCGATAAACATAAAGGAAAGGTCTTCGTTACAGCGCCTTTGTATTTGCCGGGAACTGAAGACGCCGCGACTGTACGCGTAGATGAGTATCGCGACAATGCGCTTCGGATGATAGGCGTTTTGGTGTTGTTTCTAACATTATCTCACCATCACTTTTTCGGTTTGTATCTGGCGGATGATTAGTTGTTTTCTCACATTGCTTGCTCCGATGGGGTATTCCTGGAGGCTTGAATAGCGTGGGAAGTGGTGAGTTATTATGTGGGATTGCAATTCCTATGCAATTAGGGCACTATTGAACCGTCGCCATTGAAGGCAGTCATGGAAGACCCGGCAGTACAGGGAGGATCCACGGATGGGATCTTGTGCCGAGCGACACCCAAGCCCCGACATGCGTTAGCTTGCCGGGGCTTTTCTTATTGGTCGTTGTTCTCAGATAGCGGCGTCAGAAGTCGGGTAGATCATCGTTGGGATCGAACAGGTCGAGTTGATTCGACGATTCTTGATAGAGTTCGGCCTGGATCTGTTCGACCAATGGCAACTCATAGCGATCCCACACGCATCGAGCCACCTCATCGAGGAACTCCCAGACGACCATGGCCTGTTCGGCAGACCAGTGCGGCGGGATCGTCAGCGTGCTGATGGGCAGGTAGGTGGTGGTAAGAGCGGCATTTTTTTTACTCATGGTGTCACCTCCTCGAGGGCGGCCTGGAGATGGTTGATCGAGACTGCTTTGGCTTTTTGCAGAGCGGCACGGGTCAGGGCATAGTGTGCAAGGCGAGTGACCGTTCGGGGCATACCCTGG
>JAAELC010000748.1 GCA_024227135.1 Gammaproteobacteria bacterium | reverse complement strand
CTGGCCTTGCTACCGCAAAATTTGAAAATGAAAGACCTGAAAATATAGGGTCAATCCTGCGGTTGCCCAGACGCTTACCATAGATCTGCTGCCGATGCCGATCAGGGTCCAGCCCAATGCCGCCATCGAGGTGGACTATTTCCACCAGCGCGACGTTTACTCCGATGATCCCTTCACTCCGGAAGTGGAACCGAGTCAGGCTTACTCCCTCGGCGTCATCGTAAAAAATACCGGGATGGGCACCGCCCGTAACCTGCGTATCGACTCCGGCCAGCCCCAGATCATCGAAAATGAAAAGGGCCTGCTGATCGACTTCGATATCATCGCTACCCGCCTGGGCAATGAGGCGCTGAGCCCCTCTCTCAGTTTGAACTTCGGTGATATCGGACCCGGTGGCGTCGCTGTCGGTCAATGGCTGTTTCAGTCCAGCCTCCAGGGGCACTTCATCGACTACCGTGCCACTTTCACCCACATCGATCCCCTGGGAGTGCTGTCACCACTGGTCAAAGAGGTACGTATTCACGAGATGCTCCACCCGGTCCGGGCACTCGGCACCCTGGATGACGGCCTGCCGGACTGTCTGGTCAACGATGAACCCGACGGGCAGGACCTGCCGGATATCCTGTACTTGAGTAACGGTGAAACGGTACCGGTATCCACCACCCTCGGTGGTGCGGTTTTCGATGGGACGCCCACACCGGCAGACGCCAGTATCGAGCTGACCCTGTCGATAGGAGCCGGTCACCACTATACCCGCTTTCCGGACCCGGCCAATGGTCTGTACAGCCTTTTGCGGGTCATACGCTCCGATGGTCTCGAACTGCCCCTGGATACCAACGTCTGGCAGACCGACAGGACCTTCCCCGGGATTCAGCAGTCCCCGATACACGAACACCTCATCCATCTGTTCGACAGCGACAGTACCGGCCGCTATACGCTGGTCTACGATACCAGCGATATCTGCACCGACAGGGACAGGGACAACGACGGTGTCACCGATGGTGATGAATACCGTGCCGGTACCGACCCCACGTTGTCCGGGCCGGGGGTCCGCATCCGACTGCACGCGGGGCTGAACCTGCTCGCGTTTCCCGGTCAACCCGCCCAGGAACACCAAAGCTGTACCGCTCTGCAGACCTGGCTGGGTGATACCGGCGCCACCGCCACTGTTCAGCGGGTGCAAGGAGAAGTGCTCGAGGCTGCACCGGGGAAGACTTCCAACTCGATGCGGGCAAAGGCTACCTGCTCGAACTTGATCAGGACCGGGAATTCATCGTTCCACCGGCAGCAGAATGTGTTCAGTCCAGTCTTGTCCCGGGCATCAACCTGGCAGGGCATCCGCTTCCCGAACCCGGTCTGACGTGCCGCGCATGGCTAAGCGCCAACGCTTCAACCCTGGTGCGCAGTATTTCCCATTTCGATCCCTCCACCGATCGTTTCAAGACCTGTGCCTGGGATGACGATACCGGCGAACCCAAGGCGGTCGGCATGGATTTCATTATTCTGCCTGGTAAGGGGTACCGGATATTTGGAACGGAGGCGGGGATATTGGTGCAACCCGGATGCGATTGACGGGTTGTGGTTCTGGTGACAGGTCCAGTCTGCAGGAACCGAAGAAGACCCTATTCATCGTGACTCGCTGTGTGGCAGACAGCGAATCATAAGGGTTGGTAGAAAAATGTAGATTTCGGCAATCAGTAAGCGCCGTCCACTAATCTGTTAACCCGATACCGGGGCGGCAGAACTGGTAAATGCCCTGAAAATGCTCTGTATTCTGGTTCAATGTCAAGGTTCGGAAAGGGGCCGGTAGCCAATCTATCCAACCCGTTCCAAGACCTAGAAAAACCTGTGTGGAACAAATTTTTACGCAACCCCTCAAGCTGTGGCTCAAGGATGAGCCAAACAACCTGACCGAAAAGACGAGCAAGACTGGAAGTCTTATTTTCTCCGTGACCCTGATTCTTTATGGAACGTGTGATTGACCGGCAGTAGTGAGTTATCCGGCAATCTTGCTGTGGATTCGCCCATAACCAGCCCCGGCAAAGCCGAGTCCCAACAATGCGAGAATGACAGGCTCAGGAACCGTTGCTGCTCCACCGAAGGAGTCTGCAATCACAGAGAACGTAACAAGAAGGGTAATACAAACCCGGTTTCTGATGCGGTATCGGTTCGGGTCACCATCGCCAACCAGCTGGAAAAACAACGAACACTGCCTTGGCCTCTGCTCCGGTGAAATGGTCCAACTCGATAAATCAGCCGTTCAGCACCCTTAGAAGTATCGACATTAAACGCGCTTAACTGTTGAAAAAGCTGGTGTTTTCGAAGTGACCGGCCAATCTGACAACTAAGGGGAAAAACCTCTCGATCTGGAGTCTGGGAGGTGGTTTCAGAACTACAGGCAACCCAGTTCGTTTCAAGTTGCAATATACCAGATGGAACATAAACAGGCGTTAAGATCGCCCAGTATGGTAGATGCTATACTGCCCACAATCCAAATGGGGGAAGAGGGAAATGAGTGACTGGCCAGTTTTACTAAGATCCTACCGCAGAGAGAAAGGTCTGAAGCAAGAGGCATTGGCTTATATGCTCAATGTGGACCAGACAACCATTTCCCGTTGGGAACGGGGGAAAGACAATCCTTCTCTCGCCATTCAAAAACGTTTGCGTGATCTTTTCTGGACAAAACAGGACAGCGCACTGGATGCTGCTGTTCGAATAGTGCGATATGCACCCTTGCGCGCCACAGTGGTGCTGCCCGGGACGCGTATCGTGGAAGTTTCTGATGCCTACGCTGAACACCATGGTCTTTCGCGCAAGGAAATGAAAGGGGATCTGCTGCGTAAATTCCTGGGTGATGATTTTTATGAGCAGTACATGGTGCCGGTCGGAAAAATTGGTATTTACAGCGGTGACGTGGCGCGTGTGGAGTACCTGGCAAAAGTAAGGATGAAGGACGGTACGTGGGGATACAGTTACTCCTCTGTAGTGCCCATATTTGGGTCTTCAGGAACCTATGCAGTTTCACAAAGCCAGTTCGTCCCCCAGAGTTTTGTCCAGGATCACCCTGGCATGAAGGTCTATCGTTTCGATGAGATAGTCGACTAGGAGATCAAACAGCATGATTAATACCCTTAGCCAACCACTTGTTTTCATTCTACTCGGATTGGTGTTAATTGTTTCCATGGGGAGCAATACACAAGTCTCCGGTCATCTGGGAGAGCAGCTTATCCAGGATTTTAAGAAGTCACTCCAGCAAGCTTCTGATATGGCCAGCGACCACAATAAGCTAGAGGAGTGCCTGACTCCTGGGAGTCCACCTAAAAACACCTAAGGAGTTTCTTGAACAAGACAGTGCGGTTTATTAGTCTTTTCCCATCAACCGTTTTTAAGGGTTTGTGAGAAAATGAAGAATCAATCCAAGCTGTCGGTATTCCCAGTGATCGGAGTCGTTTTGGGAGAAGCGGTACCGTCTGTCAGAAGTCCGGTTAATCGGGCTGACCCTGTCTATCCACCCTTGGGATCAGACAACCATACAGCAGCGTCCAGAAACTCGACCTCTTACCGCTTCTTCCCCCATCTTTATCCGGGCCAATTACTCGGTAACCTGGATATCGACCCCTCTAAAAAGACTACTGTTGTCAGCAAACGATCCCAAAAAAATGGCAGCGTTATAGATCACTCTCCTGAAACAAATGTAGTTTTCATCCGGTATTTACATGTCGATGACCGTTTTCCCAACATGGTCGCGACTAGTGCAGAAGAACGGATTGAAGCCATCACCTACCCGGGTAGCCCATGTGCCACACAGTTTTTCCTAAAGCTCGGAACTAGCGTCGAAAAGAAAGTAAACCGGGATATTTACACTACCGCCGACCGTTTCTCAACCACAACGACTAAGCACCAGCTATCACACTAGTTGGCGTTATCAAAGCTCTCTGAATTCTGCTTCAAAGAACACTCACAGGCACTGCCCTCAAAGGCCGGTCACAGTGGAACTATGAAAGCAACCACCACTCCGCCGGATGCTCTATACCTCTCGGCAGCAACCGCCCAACGGGTCTGATAAATGTGGGTCATGATAAATACGATAACCAGTTTACTGGGAAGCAGTCCTGCCGTTGCCAACCATAGTCCCGGTACATACTTGATACGACAGAAGTCTATTGTTACCGATCTCTCTTAGTTCGCAATAGATGGCAGGAACAGGGGGCATTGCCCGAAGTGCGTGATGACACTAAATATGCCACCAAATCGTAATCAGGCCACTACCACTCGAAGTATGATTTCATTAAGGAGATGTTTCAATGACCTTTCGCCGATATATCCAAAACTTTGTCCTCTTCATCTGTGTTTCCCTGGCACTCTCATCGTGCTCGAAAGATGTTGATTATGTGCCTCCAGCAGGTACGACTGATATGGCAATCACCCATTTCTCCTATGATAAGCTGGTCATTGATGGAGAAAAGTATGATATTGATCTGGTCATATTACCGGGAGGCAGAATTACCGGCTGGGGCTTCGACAGAAGTACGCATGTCATAGCTCCAGCGGATATTCGCAGCCATATAACAGATGAGGTCAATACAGTAATCATAGGCAGCGGCTATCATGGCGAAGGTATCTTGGACAATGAGGCAGCAGAATTGGTCGATCAACTAGGGTCCCAAGGAATATCGATACATCTGCTTCCGACAAGCGATGCTGTGAACTTATTCAACACATCACCAAAACAAGGACTACTAGCCTTTTTTCACGTAAGAAACTGATAGATACGGGGGGGGACTATAGACCAGCATGAAAAGGTGACGGAGGGAACAATTGGTAATCCCTCCGTCACCTTTTAGTTTGCACACACTGAAATATTACACTCATCATTCAGATTGAGTGGTTCGTTGATTTCGGATTCTTCCGAAAATTGAAAAACACTACTTGGAAAAAATATAGTTGGGTGCTTTGTTGGATAGTGTTGTGAACGAATGAATCAACTTACCTGAGCATAACTGTTTCGATCTATCCGAGCGCTATAGTGAAAGGTGATTTCCCATGTGATAATCAGGGTATTAGCGTGGGAAACGGAGCATTATCGCGGTCTTGATGGCATCGTCGCAGCAAAACTGTACAAAATTTGATCAGGTGAGTGAAGATATCCCGCATTGAACACCAGATTATTGACGGGCCAACTACTACTTGCAGGATTTAGGTGATAATTGAGGCACGTTGTCTCGACTCAACACAGGAGCAGTTCCATGAGCCATACAGCAAAACCAATCAGTCCGCTGCGCAAACGCCTGATCGAAGATATGACGATGTGCAAGCTCTCACCAAAGACTCAGACCGCTTAATCTTCGCGGGGTTATTAATTTCACCCGCTTTCTACGTCGCTCTACCGACATCGCCAACGCCGAAGACCTCAAACGGTACCAGCTGTATCTGGTCGAACAGGGCATCGCCAGCGGTAATCTCAATGCCCGAATCACGGCATTGAAGTTTTTCTTTGGAAACACCCTCGAACACCCCGAAATCACCGTCAAGCTGCATCATGTGTACGAGCCGCGCAAGATTCCGGTCATCTTGAGCCTGGACGAAGTCACCCGTCTCCTGCGGGCCGCCGGTAGTCTCAAGTATCAAGCCGCTCTGGGCGTGGCCTACGGTGCCGGTCTGCGGGCCAGTGAAGTGGTTCACCTCACGGTCCCAAGTGTCAGAGTGCAGTGGTCAGGCGCTGGCTTGAAGCGCGTCAGGCCGATTTACTGCCGGTGGAGTACTACCATCTGGTGTTCACCCTGCCGGCACCGATCAGCGCCATTGCCTATTACAACAAAGCAGTGATCTATGCCATCCTTTTCCGGGCCGCTGCCCAGACCCTGCAGACGATTGCGGCCGATCCCCCACGCCCTGCCTACAGGGTTCCATCGCATACGCCACTACGGACTGATCGCCAACACCGGACGCAGAAACAATCTCGCTCGTACCCGTGCACTACTGATGGAAACCACCATTGTGAACGCCAACACCATGAACTCGGTTGATGAGGGGAACAGCGATGCAGATGACCAGGAGGCTGCACACCAGGCCACCTACATCGGCCCTGAGTGTGGTGCTCCAAAGAGCTGGCCGTGGCGGATCTCACTATATCCGGAGTCTCGTGTGATTCCTCGATTGGGGGTGCTGCCTGTCCTGCACCCGAGACGCTCACAGCGAGTGACCTTCAGGAACCAGGCGTTCCGATTCCTACCTTTCCACCCCACAGCAGCCTTACCCTGCGAGTCGAGACAGTTTTTTCCCCGGATCTTGATGCAGGCACGAATGTAACCAATGTTGCGGTCGTGACGGAACCCGATGGGATCACCGAGCTTGATTCGAGCAAATACAATCCAACGATTGTATAGTGTGACCAGAACGCCTGGATCAGTGTGAGAGGCGGTAAAGTCCAAAATCAGTTTATACGCTGTGCACTGTACAACGTATGAATGTCTATGACACCAGGCTGAATACTGTGCCTTTAGATACCAGAATTATCATCGTGCGACATGGTGAAACCGAATGGAATAAGGAGAATCGGCTTCAAGGAAACAGGAATTCTCCATTGACCCCTGCCGGGCTGAAGCAAGCCGATGCAGCAAGAAAAGCTCTTGTTCAATATGAGCTTGATTGCGCATATGTGAGTCCCCTGGAAAGAGCGATAGAAACCTCGAAAATCATCCTAAAGGAACGTGGGCTGGAAGCTGTCATCCAGGACGATCTAAGGGAGATCAGTCTTGGCCCCTGGGAAGGCAGGACGCGTCAGGAAACAGCGTTGTCTCATCCAAAAGAATACATGGATTTTTTGGCAAGGCCCCACGTATTCAGTCTGGAGGGCGCTGACACATTCCAGGCACTTCAGCAACGAGTTGTTGGAGGGTTTGAGTCCATATTTGACACTAGAAAATACTCGAATATTCTTGTTGTTTCCCATTGGGTGGCTATTAAAGTCGCACTTGCCTACTATTCATCCATTCCCCTCTCGGATCTATCGAGTATTCCCGATCCGCTTAACGGGGGATACCTTTGTTTGTTGAAACGAGGCGATGATGTTTCAATCCAGTCACTGTAACTCGACATCCGGGAAGCAGCACCGTGGATATGCATGGGTGCGCCAGTTGTGGCAGGAAGTATGAAAGGTGCAAGTGCTCTCACCAGATAAGGGTGGCCGAAGGGTATCAGAAGGGTAGGTGCATCATCGTGAGGCGGGATCTGGAGGATGTACAACCCCAGCCCGCAGGGTGAGGTATTTAGCAAGACCGCATACTACCCTCCCAATCAGCTTCGAGTGTGACGACAGGGTGCGTCAAGCGCCAGTATAAATCTCTGGTTGAAGCAGAAATATCGCAACTATCCGAACAGTATCTCCATGGGTGTGCGTCTGGTTATTGGATTCATCACTCTTGCTCTGATTTTCTGTGATCAGTCTAGCGATTCGCGGGCCAGACTGATAGCGAGCTTGCGCAGCAATAGCTTGGAGACGTTTTTCCATAGCTGGATCTGAGTATCGCTTTTCAGATGGGAGATCCCTTCATAGGTAATTTCTATCAGTTCAACCTTACCGTCTGCAATCATGGTAACGACGCGCTTGGAACCTGGGTCTGCTATCCCCTGGATACCGGTTACCGAACCCTTTTGATAAATCATATGACGAAAGGGTGTGCGAAGGCTTGCGCGTTTCACTGTAAGATCGCCGGATTGGATCAGCCAGCAGCTAATCGCAGGGTCACCCTTTTTGTAAATCCGTTCATGATCTTTCAGCACAATGATTTTCGGTTTCAGGTGGGATATCACCTCCTCCAGTTGCTGCATGCTGAATCCAGAAAACAGCTTCGAAATTCTCAAGAGGTCACTAAGCTCGTTTGCCATTCAGGTGCCTTCAAATCATCCGGTTGTTTAGTTGAGTGAGGTACGGGTTTGCGGGTCCACCATACGCTGTTTCAAGCAGTTTCAATCTAATCGACTATCGATAGATCGTAAATTGGTAGGTTCCCCTTGTTTAAAAAGGGAAATCCCTATTGTTGAAAGGGAAAATGAGTTGAGGGAATGTTCCTGAGGGAGAGGGTGGGAATTTGGTTTGAGCAGTATGAGAAAGTGAATTCCGGGGGATATGATCGCAACTTTACGTCGGTTTGCTGAACTGCATCCTCATGGCTGACTGGACTCCGGGTCATGAATTCTGGTGAGGGTTGCCACGATGTCAGCAATACCCATGATGGGCAACAGAAGCTAGAGAGCCCCAGCTGGGGATAGTAATGTTACTAAGCAACAAAAGCATGCAATAGTCGCTGCCGGGTGCGGGTCACAAAGCACGTACTCGGCAAGCGGTATCAACGGTGTTAAGGCTTTGGCGTAATCGCTGGTTCTCACACAAGTCCGATGGGAATTTCGCCTCGGGCTGCTGACCGTGTCGAATAGTTGGCCACTTTCTGGTGGGAGCAATGGACGTATGATGAGAGTCGATCAAGGGATTGCAGTCTGCCCGGCCATGAGCCGATGGTCTCTACGTAAACGAACCTGCTTTGTCTGTGGGATTGCGTTGCTTGTTATCTTGCTGCTGCCCGTGCTTGCGTACTCTCAAATCAACGTCTGGAATACCTCTACTAATGCCGTTCTGTCGGGAGAGCACACCCTGGGGGCTTACCTGGGGGGCGACAGCGACCGTTGATCTGGAGCTGCAGATAACCACTCTGGTCGCCGATCCGGAGGACGTACGAACATTCTTGGCCGAGCTGCACGTGGTGGGTATCGATGGTCTCACCTGCAGTGGTTTTGAGGATTTGCCGCCCGAGTGTGAGTTTCTGCTCGCCACCACCGTATTCGCACCGGATGAGATCGAAGTGCGGACCCAACCCACCAGCGCGATCAAAACGCTCGACCTGGCTTTGAGCGGCCCAGGGGTCTCGGCGCTGGATGAGTTCATCGGTAGACAGCGGATCGCAGACCGTTCTGTACACGTTCTAGTCACGCTCGATACCGAGGGCGCGTTTCCCGACGATCCCAATCCCCAAGACAATTTCGGTATTTCCGGTGGACTTCAATTACTGCCCCTGTCGGGCGACCTGTGGTTCGGTAACATCCGGGCCCAACTGCTCGACTACCAGGGACAGGCTCATTGCGTGGGCGATCCGGGCCTGCGAGTGACTGGTGCGGATGTGGTCTGGACACCGGGTTCCGCCGGCAACTGGCCGCCACGTTCTCTGCAGCTCGACAGCACGCACTGTGTCGAACTTATGCTGTCGCCCGACAACCTGGTAGACCTGCATCTAACTCAAGGTAGCCTGTCGGTCACACAGGTGAAAGGTACCTTCGGAGGTTTGGCTGGCTTTTTCGACAATGTGATCCTGAACGGACTCGGCAGATTCCTCAGCGACCTGACGATAATCTTGCCGGACAACACCAGTTTTCATCAGGCCGTTTCTGCGACTGGAGGACCCAGACCAAGGGGCACCGGCACGCTGGTGATCGATACCGGTTTCTCACCTGCGCCACCAGATTTCGACACCGCCAGTTTCCATGTGGACCTCAGCGACGGCGGGCAGGCCGGGTTCCTGCAGGCAGCCGGTCTGCCGTTTACGTTCGAAGTGGCCGGCGCGGTGCTGAACATAAACGGGCTCGAGGGTGACTGGATCGGGATTCGTTATCTGTACGACGTGGCGTTCTCACAGCAGGACACGCGCCATTTTCGTGGTGCGCCGAGTAACGATTTTCGTTATCGCCATGGGGCAGAGCCGTCATCATCCTCGGCCGGAACACCATTCGGAGTCTAGGGGGCTGGGCTGCGCACAGAGGCGATGTTTCTCGCTGGCGTGGGGCGGTCACACTTCCCCGTGGCCGACATGCGATTTTCCGATTTCAATGTCGAGATCGCCGGCAGCCAGCTGCTCGAGGGGCAGGTACTTCCGGCCACGCCGGATGATCGTTATGCGATCAAGCAGTCGTTGGCCTGTCCGGCCTGCGGTGACCAGGGTGTCTTGCCGGCACGGCTGTTTTCATTGACGCCGGATGCAGGGCAGGGCCTGCACAGCGATGGCTCAGTGATGGTGGCGATCGCCGAACTCGGCGAGAATGCCGCGTGGGGACCGGACGACGGTACTGACTACATGTTTGAGAGGACCGGCGATGCCGATCTTCCTGGTATATTGGCACTGCCGGGTTTTGTCGTCCAGGGTACCGCTGATTTGGATACCAGCGTTTCTGAGGTGCTGCTGGGTATGCGCGCCGCGACCAGCAATGGATCGGTGCTGTTTCCAGATCAGCTGTATCCGCTGAATACCAGCGAGGCTCGACAGGGCAATTACTTCATGGCCGGTTTGAATGTCGGGCCTGAACGTCTTGTCGATGCCAATGGCGATCCCGAAGTCGGCCTTGGCAGCGATCTGAGTGGACGGCCGACCCGTATCGGGTTCGGCAGTAGCTCGGTACCGGATTTCGAATCCGTCGCAGCCGATGCCGGCAGCAAGTACGTCATTCGCGAGGCCGGGGTGACCGGCGTGTTCGGTGCGCAGAATATCCCCCAGCCCGACATCTACGGCTACGACCTGAACCTGGAGCGTTTCGCCTTCCGCCAGATCAACAATGCCATCGATCCGGAAAACTGGATGGAGCGCACGCCGTATCTCCCTCCACCGGCGGACCTGAAGGTGGCTTTCTCTTCCATGCGACTGCGTTGCAGCGGTGATGTGGATGGTGGCCGGCTGACCTTCGAGACCTGTGATAACGATATCGACGACAACGGCAACGGACTGGTCGACGAAAACTGCATGGAGAACTTGCTGGCCTGGCAGACGGATTACCTGTTGAAAGGTGCGAGCTTCGTGCCGGTCGACCCGCTGCTTGGCGCCTGCGATGCGCAATCCCGCGAACTTCAGACCTGGGGCATCGCTTCGATCAATGCGCTGGATTCCAGTACGACGCTGACCGCCCGCTGGAGTCCAGGCGGTCAGCCGAACAATGCCTTCATCACCGGCAAGACCAACCACAAGCTGGATCGACCCGCGGTGGACAATGGCTCCGACGAGGACCATGCCTTCGACCTGGCGTTGGACAGCGGTATCGAGATGGACCTGAATGTCACAGGCGACCGCGGGTGGTATGGCGCCAGCGGTCTGTTGGGCCTGTACTTCTGGGAGGATGTGGAAATCGACCTGCGGCTTCAGAATCGCACCACGCAGGAACCTGAACAGACACTGGTCTTTGTGCGGGACAGCCTGCAGGACATCACCGGCCAGGCGCAGACGGACAACAGCAATGCCGACCTGATCCGCCAGATGTCGCTGACGAATGTCACGCACTCCAGTGCCCATTACGATTGGGTCGGCGGTATCGACTTCGATCTGCCGGTCTACTACGATGCCGGCCGCTATGATCAGAATCGGCAGCCGCGCTTCGTTGGGCCGGTCGTGGCAGGTGGGCTCTCGCTGTTCGATGGCCAAATGGGACAGGTCTATTCAGACCTGTCATTGCTGATCAGCTTACAGCAGCAGCTGTGCACACCGGGCGGGGTGTCATACGACCAGGTGCAATGCGCGGGGACGCGGATCGCACTCAGCACGCTTGTTCAGACTGGTGGTCTGTTACAGACGGTTGCAAGCCGTCTGCGTAACGCACTGGGCCAGCTGGCCGGCGTCAGCCGTGCCCATGAAAAGATCCAATCCATCCTCACCAAGGTGCAGAACTTCAAGGCCCTGCCTGTGGTAATGGAGTTGGCCGGGTTCGATGGCCTCCAGGTGGTCCAGGCACGGGCCGCTTTCATCGACTTTGAGATCAGCGATCAGATTCTCGATGTGGTGTTCCGTGTCGATACCGCCTTTGGCGACAGTGCCAAACTGTTTGGCAGCCCGGTTGCCATCGATTCGTTGTTCGGGCGGATCACACTGCAGTCGGGGGAGCCGATCGGCTATGCGGGTGGTATCGGCATACAGGGGTCACCCTTCTTCGAACTCTTCGGCCTGAACGACCCGCAGCTGGTGATTGGGGGGCAGCCGTATCAAGCGCTATTGCAATGCCAACCCGGGCCAGCTGTGTCTGCACGACGATGACTGCGCCGGGAATGACACCTGCGCCGACATCCCACTCAAGAACAAGGGACGATGCTCGGTCAGTCACAAGGAGAAATGCACCGGCGACAATGAATGCCCGGGGGATCAGGTCTGCATCTTCAAGCCAAAGGTTACGGAGGCCTATTTCGGCGCAAGCGTTTCGTCCCAGCTCGCCGGACACGGTCTCGATACCGCTGTGCTGGCCGGTCGGATCTGTTCCAGCGAACCCCTGGAGTATCTCAACCCCCAGGCTGAAGAGTTCATCACCCTGCCCGGTGGTGTTTTCAGTGGCATCTATACGCGGGGAGGGGTGACCATACCGCTGATCGAGACCGGCTGTGCACTCAGGCTGTCGGCCGGTGCCGATGCCGGTGTCTGGGCGATGGGTAACGGTCTGTCACTGGGCGGCCTGGTCGGCGGATCGGCCAATGGTGAAGCGCTCTGCGTCGGTGGGTTGCGTGGTCAGGTGACCGCCTTCGGCGAACTCGCCTGAGAACCGCCCAGGTTTCGCTTCGGCGGCCAGGCATTCGGTGTCGCGGGCGCCGGACTGGATTGCGATCCTCATACCTGGACGTCGGTACCGCGCAGCCGGCAGGACAAATGGTGCGCTACCGGTGACGCGAGTATGTCCATCTTTCTCGACCGTAACGGGTGGTCGTGGCAGGGTCTCGACCTGTCCGGGCCGCATTAGGATACGGGCATGATTAACGATCCGCATCATTTGTCTGCAACCAGGCGCCTTGGCCCGGACAGGTGCCGTCATCGCCGATTCGCCGTCTGGCTGGGCGTGTTGCTCATCGCAACAATGGGCCTGCGTGCAGGCCCCGCCAAAGCGCTGAGTTCCGAGCAGTTCCATTTCGTGGGTTTCAAAACCGTAGCAGGGTCGCTGTCCCAACCCGGGCAGGATGAGACAGTCGTGCTGTTGCGCTGGGATACGCTCGAAGGCCAGCTCGATCCGGCGATCGCACGGTTCGAGTTGCATCGCGACGGGCAGCTGATTGCAGACCTGCCCACTACCGGCTACATGAGCGAGACCGAGGTGTCGGCCCTGTACGCGGGGCCCCAGAATGAACGCCTGCGCTTCCAAGCCCTGAGCTGGCTGAACCAGGAGACACCAGACCAGCCGGTGCAGGCGGCCGGGTTTGCGGCGGCATTGCGCGAGCGGGTGTTGGCAAACGACTTGCGGGCGAGACTGGCGTCGCGGATCGATCCGAACATTGCGATCGCCGGCTACCGCGGTGTCCGTGATACGTCGCCAGGTTTTGGTGATGTCGTCTATACACTGACCGGCCTGATGGCTGACGGCGCTGTGGTCAGCCTGGGTACACTGAATATCATCGTAGACGGCATTGCCGATCCGATCGCCGCCGGCGAGGCCTTCGAGCAGGTCGCCATGGGGCGTTGCGACGCGCCGGAAAGCTACAAGGATCATGGCACTGTCGCCCTCAACTGGCAGCATCCGGGCGCCAGTATTGTCGAGCGCTATGCATGGGGGCTACGCCTCGCCGGTTACGATCTCTATCGTACGATCGACAACATCGGGGTTTACCCGCCACAGATGGACCTGCGTACGATCGCCGCAACGGTGATGCACGATGCGGAAGGGCGCATTGAGATCCCGAGGCTGGAGAAAGCCAACGACCAGCCCATTGTAGTTGCCGGCAAGGCCGGCCAGCAGACCCAATACGCTGGATTCAATGCGGCATTCGCCCAGTTTTTCGAAACCGGTGACGCCTTGCACCAAGCCGGTGTCCAGCCGGGCGACCGGCGAGGCTATTACCTGGTAGCGCGGGATCAGTCCGGTAACTGGGGAGACACGGTGGCGCGCGCGATCACCGTGCCAGATCTCGAGACGCCCCCTGCACCCTGGCAAGTGCGTGCGTTGCCAAGTCGCACCACGGGCGATGTACGCCTGATGTGGCCGCAGATGACGGTCAAGAGTTATTACCCGCTGCATCGGGCCGGTCGCACCGATTGCAACCTGGATACCTCAATCGTGGATCAGCGTCTCGACTTCGTGCTGGATGGACAACAGTGCGGCATAGACCGCGAACAGACGCTCGATCTTGCCGTGGCGGCCTATCGTGTCTATCGGTTTGCCAACAGCCGTGTCGCGATGGATTTCGTCGACCGAGATGGTGACGGCTACCATGATGCCGATGAGCGCGACACCGTTGAAGATCCGGGCACCGCCTGTGATGCAGCATTACCGGATCCCGAGGTGTCACCGCTGCCGAACTACCTTGTCGCCAGTGTCGATCATTCGGAGATCGTGGTGCGCGAGGGTGGGCAACGGGTGCTCGAATTTGCCGATACCCTGCCGGCCTCGAATATAGGCAGAAATTATTGGTATCGGGTTGCAGCGGTCGATAGCGAAGACAATGTCGGGCCGCTGTCGCGACCGGTTAGAGGTATTCTGGTGGACCGGGAGGGGCCGCCACGTGCCGGTATTGCTGGTCTTCTAAGATTCGGCAAGCCGCGATGTCGTTTCAATACCGAAATCGTTACCGAGTTCGTTCCCAACCGTTTTGCGATTGACAGCAGCCTATCCGGGATAGCCAGGTCCGTGCGCCTGCGGTGCGACCAGGCTCCGCTTACCGGGCCGGGAATCTGGGGGCCGGAGTCCCTGCGGGTGCCCGCGCCATTGTTTCTGCTGATCGATGTGTTCGATGGCGAGCGCCGGGCCGAGATCTCGCCTGGACAATGTCTTTCCATCGCGTCTCCACCGGTCGGTTGCACCTCTGGTCAGCTGTCCGTGGATTATCTGGACCGGTACGCGAAAACCCTGGCAACCTATGGTTACCCGTCGGGAGCAAGCGGTTGCCCGTTGAGAGCTTCGCGTTTGGTCGAGGATTGCGACAAACCGAAGTATGTGGACGTGATCGACGGTGAGATCATTCCCGAAGAAGAGGGCCCGTTTCTGGATCCGGGTAACTTGTCGACATGCCTGCGTGTTTATCGGGATCTGGGAGAGAATAAGCCCCTCTACAAGACTTTGTGCCCGGGTGACGAGCCGATGAGCTTTGATTTCCCGCATGCCGGGGGCGACCGCATCTGTATTGCCGTTGCCGCCCACTGGGATCGCGGTTGATTTCGACAGCGGCGGCAATACCGGGCACCTGCATTTTTCCCAAGCCGATGTGCCGGCTAATGGTGTATTGATCGAATGGCTCCGCGCCGGTGATCCGAAGACGCGGGAGGTCACCTTTATCCCAAGGTCGACGCGGGCGGGGCTTGGTGCAACGACATCGTTGCCGGTCGATGTCGGGTCGGAACCTGCTGGTGCCGATTGGCAGCAGGAGTGGTGTTTCCGCGCCTGGTCAATCGGTGGGGAAGGGGGGCGACAGTAGCAGCCCGGGGCGTCGAATTGGTCGGAGACCGTCTGCGGGCAGCGCACCCCCGACGGGTTTGAACCCCCGATTTATCTGCCTTGGCCGAAGATCGACCAGCCTGGAATCGACGGGATGTTGCAGGCGAAGTTCGCCCGCTCGGACGATATCGGTGTTGTGCTGTTGTCGGACGTGCTCGTCGAGACCGACCTGGCATGTCGGCCCGAGCCGTCGTCTCCGGAATGTGATCTCGAAAGCGCACCTGCGGCAGATGGCAGCGGCCGATGCATCGGTGATATCGGCCAGCCGCCCGAGCAGGTGTTCACCCGCTGCGCATTGTGTGCGATGCTCTGGAACCAGGCGCAGATGCCCCTGCAGTTCGTCGCCTACCGTCAATCGCGTGCCGATGAAAACAGCGAGTCAGGCGATTATCATCAGATCACGCCGTTGCTCGAGGGTCCATGGTGCGATGTCGCAGGTGGTAATCGCGCTGGATACGGCAAACGTCTGGATAGTGGATTCGGAGGGTAACGATCGCGCCAGTTTTTCTATCTCCGATGGGGCCTATACCGAATCGGCATCGCAGCAGGCCGGTTCGGTTCTCATCCAGTACACCAGCGGAGACACTTCGCTACCGGTAACCCTTGGCCCTGACGATGCCGTAGTGGTTAACCAGGGTAATCAGAGCCTTCCTGTCACGGCACCTGATGTACCGCGATTTTCCGTAATCGGCCTCTGGGGACTGCGCAGAACAGTCCGGGGCTGCAAAACGCGCCCGGTATCGAAATGTCACCTCAGGCTGGTACCTTCCATACGACCACTGGGGTCAGTTTGAGCGCAATCAACCCAATGAACGCGCCGGCGGATGCACTCTTGACGGTTCATTGGCGGGTTAACGGTGGCGATTGGCAGAATGCAGCGGCATCGGCAACGATCTTTCTCGTGGCTGAAGGTAGTCACTCGATAGAGGCCTATGCGCAAACTTCGGTTCCACCATTCAATGTGGTTTCGGCGACCATCCAACGGGTCTATACGATCAGCAACGCGGGAATTGTGCTCCGGGACAGCAACACCGATGGCATGCCTGACGTGGTGGAGGTTGCGCTGGGTCTGAACTCACTCGACGTCAACTCGTTGCATGACAGCGACGGCGATGGAGTGGGCGACTTCGATGAAGCCTTGCGCGGGGCCGATGCGAACGACCCTCAAAGTCTGCCAACGGACACCGACGGTGATGGCTGGTCGGATTTCGATGAAGTGGCGCGCGGCACGAACCCGAATGATTCGGCCGCGATCAGTAACCCCAGACCTCTCCGTTTTCCCCAAAAAACAGTCCTATTTTTTGACACCCTCCTATTTCATGGGGCTCTCGCCGACCTCAACGACCAGTCGTTTGCCCATTGGGATTTGGGCTCTGAAGCT
>JAAELC010000747.1 GCA_024227135.1 Gammaproteobacteria bacterium | reverse complement strand
TGCCTGATTTGTTTCAGGAGAAATTCCACCCCAGTGTGGCGAAGACCGCGTGACGACGCGGGATTGTTGTCACGGGCCTGTGATGGATCGTATTAGTCGGTTTACAAAGAAGTGCGGATTAAATGGGTTACGTATGCCAGGCCAGGTGACTCATCGAGTCATCACCCTCCGGCTACAGCCTCCAACCTAACCCTCATTTTCTCCAGCCGGTGCGTTCTTCTGAGCGAAACGGTCAAGGGCAACGACTACCACAAATCCAGTCACCATCAGCAGAACCGACTCCAGCAGAGTGGCATTGAGAGTCTCTGGCAATGTGGGTATCGATTCAATCAGACGCTGCTTGCCCCTGACTTCCACATAAGTTCTTTGTTGAAACGGCCAGATAATCCAGAGCGATCCTATCAAAAGGCCGGTGATCACCATCAGCGTGCCCTGTCGATAGACGTGTAAAAGCCATCCGAGAAATCGACTGAAAACAATCAGGCCCGTGGCCGCTCCCAGGACGAATGGAACAATCACTGAGAAACGAAAATGACCCAAAGCATCAAATATGTAGGCGTATTTTCCAAGTATCAGAAGAATAAAGGAGCCCGATATCCCCGGCAGAATCATCGCTGTGATCGCCAGCATGCCGCATAGAAATATAAACCAGGATGCATCAGGGGTGGTGGTAGGAACGAGATTGACGACCGTCAGCCCCAGCACTATTCCTGCTGCCAGATGCAGCAGCATATTCCAGTCGATCCGGGGAATATGTCTGAGCAGCACCAGTACGGATGCGACGATCAAACCAAAGAAAAGCCCATAAACCAATTCTGGGTGGGAAACAATGTATTGAGGAAGAGGTACCACCCGGGTAAAGAACAGCAGAGCCGCCAGAATACCCGCCCCGAGGGGAACCAGGAAACCAAAATGGGGATGGGTCAGCGCACCCTTCAGGTCAAACCGGGTAACTTTGCGCAACCACACCAGATCAAACGAGTTAATGGCTGCCAGCAACTGTGGATAGATTCCCAGGATAAAAGCCATGGTTCCTCCACTCACACCGGGTATCACATCGGCGCTGCCCATGCAGAATCCTTTTGCGGCAATCACAGCAGATTGTTTTGTACCAGTTGATTTCATAACGTTTCCAATGATTGTCTTGACTTCACTGCTCCGTCGAGCCTGACGTGTATCCGCCGGGGATTTTACCAGTATCTGATTTAGAAGACAGGGACAAGTTGAAGTTCTTCCGCACTGAAATCCGGAAATCCGCCACAGTGTCAGATGGATTGACTTGGAGCCCTGTCCGCATACAGTATGGAGACGAATATGGTTGCCCGGCAGACGGACCTGTGTTGTGTGGCATCCCGGTTCAAGTTTACAAAACAAGCCTGCAAGTGCTTAAACGGAAACCTACCGAACGATGGGTGTGCCATGTTAGGACATGTATTACGAATTCTCAGGGGTGGAATTAAGGCCACTTCCTATAGTCTGGCCGGTGCTTTGGTAATCTTAGTTATCGTATTCGTTCTCTACCTGGAAAATCGCCCGGACCTGGCTGTCTGGCATCTCGCCGACCTGGATAAAGAGTTTACCCATTCATCGGAGACCAAGAGTTTTAAAGACTACCTGTTACTCGAGGAACGGCTTTTCGCCCAGTTGGAGGAACAGGTTTACACCAAGATCCCCGCCAACGAAAAACATCTCATCAACCGTTACCATCACGGCAGCCTGACAGACCCCACCAGCCAGCAGACCAACTGGAACCGCACCTTCGAGCTGCCAGCGGAAAAGCCAAAAGCCGGCGTGCTGCTGCTCCATGGAATGTCTGACTCCCCTTACAGCCTGCGCTCGCTTGGAAACCGATTCAACGCCGCCGGCGCCCTGGTCGTGGGGCTGCGGTTACCAGGTCACGGCACCGCACCTTCGGGACTGATTGAAATCCACTGGAAGGATATGGCGGCGGCGGTTCGTCTTGCTATGGTCTATCTGGCAGAACGGACTGAAAATCGGCCGTTGTACATCGTGGGTTATTCCAACGGTGCCGCACTGGCAGTCCAGTACGCACTCTCCACGCTTGAAGATGACAGTCTCCCTGAAGTGAAAAAACTGGCACTGGTCTCTCCGGCCATCGGCGTAACGTCCGTGGCTGCACTGGCCGTCTGGCAGGCTCGACTCGGGCATCTACTCGGGCTTGAAAAACTCGCTTGGAATTCCATTCTGCCCGAGTACGACCCCTACAAATATGGTTCATTCGCAGTCAATGCCGGTGACCTGGTCTATCGACTGACCAGCGAGATACAGGAGCAGATAGTGGAACTGGGACAGACAGGGAAGCTCAAAGATCTCCCGCCCATACTGGCCTTTTCATCAGTCGTTGACGCGACAGTCTCCGTAACCGCACTGGTTCAGGGGCTGTTTGAGCAGTTGCCGGAAGGAAATCACGAACTGGTCTTATTCGACCTGAACCGCTTCACCGAAATCGAACCGATACTGGAATCTGACCCATTTGCCGCTATCAAGGGTCTTGAGAGGGATCGCGACCTTCCCTTCACTCTGAAACTGATCACCAACTCCAGTGATGCCGGTACCCAGGTGGTATTACGGAGTAAACAACCAGGTACCACAGAAATAGTGGAGTCAGACCTTGAACTCTCCTGGCCACAGGATATTTACTCCCTCTCTCATGTCGCATTACCCTTTCGGGCCGATGATCCGATCTACGGGATCAAATCCAAGGAGGGTAAACCCATTGTGTCCATCGGCAATCTGGCGCTTCGGGGTGAAAGGGGAGTTTTGAAAATCCC
>JAAELC010000746.1 GCA_024227135.1 Gammaproteobacteria bacterium | reverse complement strand
TCTCGCTCGATATGATCCCGCGCTTCCTTCGAGTCGTACTCGCCACCATTGCGCATGAAAATGCAACCCGAACGCTCGATGAAATTGAGTAAATGCGAAATTTCCAGGGGATAACCGGCACTGCCGGCAATTCCGGCAAAAGAGACGCCTGCCAGGATCAAACCTGCAAAAATGAGAAAAACACCGGGCTTAATCATGAGTTGGACTATTCACTTTTTTCCAGTACGAAACGTGCTGCCAGTGGAGTATGGTCAGAAGTGACCACAGCCATGGTCCCGGCCTCAACGGGTACCAGGCCGCGATAAAAAATCAGGTCAAGATTATGCCCGAAGACCTGAGTACGATTTTCACCTTCTATAGCCAGCGGTTTCAACCCCACTTTGTCCACCAGTTTATATAAATGGTCAACCCGTGCCTGACTCCAGGTGTTGAAATCACCGGCAACGATCACCGGCCCTATGTGTTCATTCACGATGTGCCCAAGGGAAGTCAGCTGGGTCTTGAACCCCTTGTGATTCGATTCAAAATTAATGCCATGAATATTAACCGCCAGCAGCTGTTGCTCATGGTTGGCCAAAGCATAACGGGTGACCAGTACTGACTTGGGAATTCTGATCAACGGCTCCTGCACCCGGTACATACAACTGAAAACAGGCGCTGCACTGGATGCGGTCAGCACTCCTGTCTTCAGGTCCCGGTAATGAAACGCCGTGGCAAGACGCCAATGGTATCCGGATTCTGCCAGCATTTCCTGCATTCTTCTGTCGAGTTTTACCTCCTGCAGGATCACCAGATCCCTGTTGAGGCTCAGGTGATCCAGATCTTTCAACCACCCGTCAATATTCCCCTTGTAAATGTTCCATACCAGCAGATCGATAGCACCAGGATCCAACTCCCCTGGCACTGCTTCCACGATTCCAAGCTCATCCTGGGTTACCGAGAGACAACTCGCGTGCCGTTCGGTCTCTTCGCTTCCGTATCCTGAGATCAATACTTCACCCGTCGGAATAGTGGCACAGGATGCCAGTACAAGAAAAGCACTGGGGAGAACTATCAGGCTACATAGATTTCGCATGGTATTGACGTTGGATCAGGTATCGAGGCAACTCCGATCGGGAAACCATAGCAGCACAGCCATCCACTCGGCAAAGAACAGCGAATGTTCGGGGCGACGGTATACCCGTTTAGCCTGTCACCCACTGTAACAATAAACAGATGTTACAGCACCTGAAAAGAAAACGATCATTTCCTGTACACAGTACCCGGGGCAACACGCCTGCTCGACATTGCCATCATCGGCACGTCGACCAGGTACCCAGACCCTTCTGCTGCCTGACGAATCTTAACCGGGAGACTGGTATCCATTCCGGCTAAAAGCCTCCCCAGGGGACTAAGGGCCGCGGAAAAAAATAATTATCCGGTCTTGCTGGTCTTTTGGCCCAGTTTCCGCGTTGTGGAAAAGGTTGCATAGAACAACTATGCGCCCCTTTCCACGCCTTGAATCTGAACCAAAATCCAGCGCAATATCTGGACATTTATTAATTTTCGCGACCCTAACCCTCTGATAAATTCGCTTCAACGATATTGGTCGCAAAACTCTCGTAAGCATCACCAAAGTGTTTCGCCATACTGTCCGGAAATACATGAAAAGCTCCGGCCGACAAAGCTTCCAGAATAGCCTCCGGCACGAGTGTTGCGGGTTCGGCAATATCTCCGATTCCCGCATCCCTTGCCATATCGGTATCGATAGGACCGGGGTGCACGCTCAACACCCGGGTACCCTGATCCTGCAGTTTCTCACGCAATGCCTGGGTTATCGAGTAAGCGGCGGCTTTCGATGCAGAATAGGTGGCAAGGTCGGAAAAATTTTTGATTGAAGCGACAGAATTGAGCTGCACCAGCACCCCTCCACCGTTCGCTTTAAGTACAGGCGAAAACGCTTGAGCCACCCGCATCAATCCATAGACATTGACTTCCATTTCAGCCTGCAGTGCCTCGACTGCATCAATCGACAACGGGCTTTCTGTCTTCAGCATACCAGCATTGTTTACCAGGATCTCAACATCTCCTGCCAGGGCAGCGGCCGCAACAATGGTCTCAGGGCGATTCAGATCGATCTGTATCGGTACGACCCGATCTCCGTACTCGTTGAGCAATGAGCTCAGTGACTCGAGGTTTCTCGCTGCCACGTAAATCTTTGCTGCACCGGCGCGTAGAAACGCCTCTGTAATGACCTTGCCGATACCGCGATTCGCGCCGGTGACAAGGACGACGCGATCCTGAATGGTTTTCATGAAGAATGCTCCCGATGATGATAAATGTACCGACTGGTACAGAATTGCGATAATTTACCGATTGGTACATAATGTCAAGTCTTAAGTGAAGAAACGGTGCTTTCCATGAATGCAGGTCGCAAGAAAACCTTCGATACACAGGAAGCCCTGGACAAGGCCACGAAGCTTTTCTGGTTAAACGGTTATTCAGGCACATCCATCAGTGATCTGACAGCAACCCTGGGGATCAACAAGCCGAGCCTTTACAACGCTTTCGGCAACAAGGAACATCTGTTCCAAGCTTCCCTCGATCACTACATGAAACACTATGGCAGTCCACGATGGGAAAAGCTGAACGTATCTGAAGAAATACCCCTGGAGCATCGCCTGAAAGCCTTCCTGCAGGCAGTAATAAAGCTGGTAACCGATCCCGGGTTACCCCAGGGTTGTCTATTCGTAAAAAGTACCTGTGACTCGAACAGCCACGCCTTACCTGAAGCGATTACCCAAACGCTCAAAGAGCTGGCAAGCAATAACCTGACTGCTCTGGAGGCTGTTTTACGGAAGGAGCGGGCAGCAGGCAGTATACCCCCGACTGTCGACATTGATCAGATGGCAACCTACCTTGCATCTGTACTGTATGGGATCGCCGTCCTCGCGAGGAGCGGCAGTTCTGCGGACTCCCTGCAGAAAGCCGCCGACATGGCCGTGAGTACCCTTCTGCAGCACAAAGGGTAAAGCACCCGTCGCAGTTCCCATCGATGCGAAGATATGATGCTTCCTGCTCGATACGGCCGGTTTCAAGCCAGAAACGGGTTCAGAGGCGAGCACCGTGACTGCGGCGAAAGCTGATCGGAGCCCTGCCGGTCCACCGCTTGAATGCCCTGGTGAAATTGCTGGGCTCGGAAAAACCCAGCAGATAGGTAATCTCGCCAATAGAGACCTCTGGATTCTTAATGTACTCCTCCGCCAGCTCTCTGCGGGTTTCATCCAGCAGTTGCTTGAAGCTCGTATCCTCGTCATGCAACTTTCGCAGCAAAGTACGTGAGCTCATGTTCAATACATCCGCCACATCCTCCTTGGAAACCATGCTGGAAGGAAGGCGTTCGATCAGAGCCACTTTGACCCGCATGACAGTGTCGCTTCGATTCAGCTGGGATAGATAAGTCAGAATCACCTGGTCGTTCGCCCTGGCAATCTCAGCATTACCGGTCGGAAGAGATTGGTCGAGGGATGACTTATCGAAAAACATACGGTATCCCGGCGCATCAAACTCCACAGGACATCCGAAAAATGCCTCGTATCGCTCGGCACAGGAGGGTGGGGGGCGTTGCAGGCAAACGCGCTTGGAACGAAAATCATCACCCTTGGCCAGGCGACATGCATCCAGAACCAGAGCCAGCAGCAGGTCATACTCGGCATCCAGCCCCCGGTAAACTACCGACGATGTGTCGATGACGAATTCATACTCTTTATCATGTTCCAGCAACGATAAATCCTCTGGATCCGTTGTAACCACACGAAAGTAGCGAATCAAACGTTCCATAGCCTCCTTGAGGCTGTGACTCGCCAGCCAGGCATAACCCAGGGCGTGAAAATTACTTGGGTGCCACTGCTGAGCCGCGATCAGCGCAAAACAAGGATCACCACTCTCCTGGATGGCCAGTTCCCACAGTTTTCGAACGGCTGAATAGGGATAGCGCGCCTGCGGGTTTTCCACCTGAGCAGGGTCCAGCCCCGCTCGCTTGAACAAGGTTGCACTGTCGAGCCCGTAGGATTCGAGGGCTTTCCACACTACCAGGGTAGTGGATGCCAGCAGAGATGAGTACATAGTTGATACCTTGTCGGAAATCCCCTGATAGTATGGCTACCCCAATACAAAGATCACCCGCGCTCGCGAGCTGTAACATGCCGCTGTCCGCAGCTATAGCCCGCCGGACAGTTTGATCCCATCAACTCGATGATACAGCAATCAACACCACTTGCTTCGGCATTATACGACCATCGAACCTGATGCGACGCCCCCGGACAACCACCACCAATCAATGACTTATCGATTTTTTCACCCCCTGAAACCGGTACCCGGCCATCGGCGTCGCGGAAAGACAACAAGTTGGCATCCAAAGAATATCAGCTTTGAGGATATTGGCCTTAATCTAGCTTCGAGACGAGGCATTGGAATTTCGATTCAGCCCAATGGGTGGCAATGACCCCGTCCACTGCGAGAACGACCCGTTGAGGTTCGTTCCGTTAATCTTATTAACACACTACGCACTCTATGAGAAGAGAAGTGCTGGATGTTCTGATGAAGCCAACAGTAACCCGACACGATCTGCCGCTGCGTATGGCCGATTTCATAAGCCTGGGAGAAGCGCTGGATTATGCTGCCCGGGGTGAAACGGGCATGAACTTCTATACCCGTCGCGGTGAACTGGGTTGCGCGCTACCCTATGAGTCCCTCCGGACCCAGGCACATGCACTGGCCAGGAAATTGCTCAGCCTCGACTTGCCTAAAGGGTCGCGCATGGCTCTGATTGCGGAAACGAACACGGATTTCGTGCGCTTCTTCTTTGCCTGTCAGTACGCCGGACTGGTACCGGTGCCGCTGCCTATTTCAATGAATCTCGGGAGCCATCGTGCTTACGTGGACCACCTCCGGGGGATGCTGATCGACTGCCGTGCCAAGATCGCCATGGCACCCACGGAGTGGCTGCCGTTTCTCCAGGAAGCAACCGAATGGCTGGGGCTGCGTTTCGTTGGCCAGACGTCCTCCTTCGATGACCTGCCGGACACCAACGTAGATCTCCCGGCTATCGAACCGGAGGACCTGGCCTACATCCAGTACACCTCCGGAAGCACGAGATTTCCTCGAGGTGTGATGATTACACAGCAGACGATCCTGAGTAATCTCACTGCAATCATTCGGGATGGTGTAAAGATCAGGCCTGGCGACCGGTGCGTTTCATGGCTTCCGTTCTACCATGACATGGGATTGGTGGGCCTGGTACTGGCACCGCTTGCGTGCCAGATATCCGTGGATTACCTGAGCGCCCGGGATTTTGCCATGCGTCCCCGTATCTGGCTCGACAGAATGACCGAAAGCAAGGCCACGATATCCTTCGGGCCCTCTTTTGGCTACGATCTGGTGTCCCGCCGGCTGCGCCCCGGAGAGGCACAACGTTTCGATCTCAGCCATTGGCGGGTAGCCGGTGTCGGCGCGGAAATGATTCGTCCGGAAGTGATCGAACGATTTGCCGCACGACTCAAACCGGCGGGATTCAACCGTAAGGCGATGGTCGCATGCTACGGCATGGCGGAGTGTTCCCTCGCGGTCAGCTTCGCCCCTCTGGACTCAGGTATCGCCGTTGATCATATCGACGGTGACGGATTATCCCGATCCGGGGTCGCCATACCCTCACACTGGTGCTCCAATCCTGCAGACACCAGAGAACAGCATATCAGCAGTTATGTGGACTGTGGAATAGCGCTTCCCGGCTTCGAAATGGAGATACGGGACAGCAAGGGTAACGAACTGCCCGAACGTCACACCGGCGTCGTTCACGTCAGGGGAGCGAGTGTCATGTCAGGCTATTTTGGAGACGCCGATGCGACAGCCAGAGTGCTTTCCCCGGATGGCTGGCTCAACACAGGCGATATCGGATATCGTGTGACTGACCGCCTGCACCTTACCGGCCGCCAGAAAGATCTCATAATCATAAATGGAAGAAACATCTGGCCCCAGGACCTGGAATACATTGCTGAGGAGCAGCCGGAGATCAGACCCAACGATGCACTGGCATTTTCAATCCCCGGCCCCGATGGTGACGAACAGGCCGTACTCGTGGTGCAGTGCAGAATATCAGAGCCAAAACAACGCCATGACCTGATCAAGCGACTCAAACGACTTCTTTACCTGGAGCTGTCAATAGATTGCCTGGTGGACCTGGTCCCTCTGCATACCCTGCCGCGTACATCGTCAGGGAAACTTTCACGCTCCTGGGCGCGTCTGGATTATCTGGGCGAGCATGTGGGTCGCTATGAAACAGGGAAAAAAAATCCCGGACACCAGCAGGCGTTACCAGAAACCGATCCCCAGAATAAAGCGGTTTGACACCCCCCCCATCCCAACGGAATCGTTACCCGTACGACTGTTTCAAGACCGCCTGCTGCCGGGGCAGGTGGCTTGGGACAGGGGAATTGCCAATACCACTCTGAAAACGACGGTGGGACTTCGTTGACGCAAAAACCACCCCGCACTATCTCCCCCGATAAACGCCTGTACTCCGACGCAGGGACGCTACGGAATCAGTAGTCCCAACCAAATCCGATGGCGACACCGCCTCCTCTGGACTCATAGAAGGAAATATTGGAGCTGGATCGATCGTATCGGGCCAGGGCAATGATCCTTGTATGCTTCCAGCCAAACGGGGCCTTGTAGGCATAAGTGGCGCTGATACCGAACGCATCGTCTTTTTGACGCTGGTCGAATATCGGATTGGAATCCAGATATCTCCTGTGTTCGTAGTCTACGAAAACGCTTGCGAAATGGCGCTTATTGAAGGCCCGACTGACCTCAAGCCCGACTTGATAACCGTCGTACCCTAACGCTTTACCGTCGGTATTGCCCCGCGTATAACTGAAAAGCGGTGTCAGCTTGGTCTTTTTCCCGTAAACCAGGTCATACTCGCCGGTGAGTCGGTGATAGTCACCATCCCGCTCCAGCATTGAGCGTTCAGTCAGGGACAAGCCCAGAAACTGTCCGCTCAGCTCGTCCTCGATCCGGGTGGAAGCATAGGCGTATCTGGCGGTAAACGGGGTGTCAAAGGCGTTTTGCCAACGAATGCGGAAACCCTGGGTATCCTGATCGGTCTTACTTCTGGCAATACCCGTAACATACGGATCTTCCCAGGTTTTATTGAAACCAGGCAGTTCAGGAAAATAGGCCAGCTCAAGAAACGCCTTTTCACCCAGCATGTGAGAAACACCCACTTCGAGTTGAAACTGGCCACGCACCACGTTTCCTTTACCCTGACCCACAAAAAACTGGGTTTTGAGGTCAGACAGCGTGTAATCCAAGCGCACGAGAGGGCGCAAAGCGAACCCACTGACGTTTTCCCCGCTGCTGTCCAGAGATGATGTGACGGCATTGTCACTGTCGGTACTGAACTGCGAACGGCTATCCCCATAGGCGGCGTTCAAATAAAGCTTGAAACCCCAGCCCGCTTTATCATCGATCTGGCCCACCGCCATCACCTGCTGCGCCCATAAAGAGAGCGCGCCGGCGATACAGACTGAAATCCTTATCTTTTTCATTGGCCAGACCTGAGGATCGAGAAAATCAATGAACATCCAGAAACGGCAACGGATTCCGGTTCAGATTCAAGGCGTGAGTAGTGGTGATGGATGCACCGTTCACGAAGCCGAGGATGCAAAAGGGGCGTATACCTGCTTCTGTTCAATCCTTTCCACAACACGAGAAATCTGTCTGGAACAGTTATTCAGCGTGACAGAAATAACTGCACGATTCAAGGATTGAAATCACTAAATCAAAAAGTGGGTACAGGATTGCCAGACCCCCTCCTGTTTTCAGCAATCATCAGACATCCGGTGACAACCTTTCGGTTAACAAACCCTTTCGGTTAACGAGCCTTTCGGTTAGCAAGCCCTTTCGGTTAACAAGCGACTGAAAAGTCCGCTGATTCCCCGTGACGCTTCGGTTTATGGCATCTCGACACCCACCCATGTAAATTTGCTACGATAGGGGCCTGTCGGTTCGCCCGGTACCGAGTTGGAGTTGAAAACTTCGATGATTCTCGATTTTATCCGCGACCTGGAAAAGAAGCACATCTGGGATCGTGATTACAGACACGACCCCACCTGGAAGCGTTTCATCGTCAGAACCACACGGACGCTGATACTGTTGGCTCGGGACCTTATTGATGGCGAGTTAAGCCTGCGCGCCATGAGTCTGGTCTACACGACGCTGCTGTCACTGGTGCCCCTTCTGGCACTCAGTTTCTCCATACTCAAAGGATTCGGGGTTCAGAATCAACTCGATGCCCCGCTGCGCAAGGCGTTGGAGCCCCTGGGTGAACAAAAAGCGGCAGAACTGACTCAGAACCTCATCGGCTTCGTCAACAACATGAATGTGGGCGTACTGGGTGCAGTCGGTCTTGCTTTTCTGATATTCACCGTCATATCCCTGATGCAGAAAATCGAAGGCTCCTTCAATTATGTGTGGCGTATCCGGGTCTCCCGAACTTTCGTCGAGAGATTCACCACTTTTCTGTCTGCGATCACTATCGGTCCACTGCTCATCTTTGCAGCGATGGCGACAACCGGCACGATAATGAGCACTTCGCTCATGACACGACTTTCCACTACTCCGCTCATCGGTCCCCTCATGGACCTGACTGCGGGTTTCGTGCCTTTCACCCTGGTGATCGCGGCCTTCACCTTCTTCTACGCATTCATACCCAATACCAAGGTGCACCCGGGTGCCGCCTTGACCGGAGGGATTGTCGCCGGTTTTTTCTGGGAGGCGTTAAGTTTCGGTTTTGCCTATTACGCGTCGGACACGTCCAGCTATCAGCTAGTCTATGCGACCTTTGCAACTGCGATTTTTTTTATGATCTGGCTCTATCTCAATTGGCTGATACTGCTGATCGGCGCCAGCATCGCCTTTTATCAGCAGCACCCGGAGATCGTTGCCACCGGACTGAAAAAAGTTCATTTCAACCCCACGCTCAACGCAAAGTATGTGCTGTCGTTGATCGCCCGGACCGGCAAACGTTTCTACGACAAACTAGAACCCTACAGCCTGACAGAGCTCACGGAACTCTATGACATCCCGGGTCATGTACTGGAGAGCCGGCTTGCCCTGCTGATCGAACTGGGTATCCTGGCTGAAACAGACGAAGGAGAGCCCCGATACGTGCCGGCCATACCCCTGGATACGACGACGGTGGCCGAAGTCCTGCGACGGGTCGAAACCTTTCAGCCCGCGAAGTCCTACACTCTTCCCTCGATCACCGACCCGAATATCACGGCTATCGACCAGGCCGTCGAAGCAAGTCGCGAAAGAGCCCTGAGCGGGATTACCCTTAAGCAGCTTGCCTTGTCTGGCACGGAAGAGTTGATAAATCTGGCAGAGGATGGTCTGAAGCCATCTACAATTACTCCACAGGGGTAGAGTACACTGAGGACTCTGCCGGGCGGATGCCGCGGACCAGGCTTGGATCAAAGGCGGGTCGTCTTTCTTCCAGGGGTGGGGTTAGCTAAATGAACTACAGTACGACAGGGTGGATTACCCATGGGTGAATCAGACGAAATCCCGACACCTAAGATGGCTTCCGAAAGTTCATCGGGTAAAGTGCGCCACAGGGGACGCCCGCTGCTCAAGCGGGTCTTCATTGTTGTTACCATTATCGCCCTGGCGGGTCTTGCCGTTTCCTATGCCCCCCAATTTACCGCCCGCTATCTGATCGCCGACGAACTGGAAGCGCTGGGTATAAAGCACGATGGTCTCGATACCCTCAGGATAAACCCATGGACCAGCGAACTGTGGATCGGGCCGGTAAGCTTCGGAGCAGGTGCTTCCAGCCAGGGCCAGCTGGCAGAGCTCGGTCTCTCCCTGCAATACAACCCCCTTCTGAAAAAGCGGGTTTCCATTGAAAGGTTGATCGTGCGCCAGGTCGATCTGGCCATTACCCGCGACGAAAACGGCACATTCGAACTGAACGGAATTCCACTGAACCAGTGGATCGCCCAAGACGAAACTGCGGGGCACTCCACAGCAGTGGGTGCAGCATGGAGCGCAGGCATCGATGTCTTTGAGCTTCGGGACTCGAAAGTCATTTTCAAGGAAAGGGATAGTGGTGAGTTGGAAATCGATATCGACCGCCTGGCGTTGACGGAGTTTCAAAACTGGGCAGCAGATCAGCCAGGGCGTTTCGAACTCGCTGCCCGGGTGAACGACATTCTATTGAACTGGAGTGGCGAAGCCAGGCTCTTCGCAACAGATATCACTTTCACCATCGACTCGCGCACTGAAAACGCGGATGTACCCAAGCTTGCCAGATTCATCGGACCCCTGGGGCTGGATCGGCAAAGCGGCAATTACGATGCCGACCTCAAGTACCAGGTGACACTGTACGAGTCGGGGCGACTGGAGGGACATACCCAAGGGTCCATTCAGATTCATGAGGCGGACTATGAACGGGAGAATGTATATACCCTGGCAATCGATAAAGCCAAGCTGGACCTGGATCTGCACTACAGCTTCAGCGAGTCCCGGGAATTGAAGTTGAAGGGTGATCTGGACCTGAACCTGGGCACTGGCAAGGCAAGCACTGGAAAACGTCGCTATGCCAGTCGGGCGGGTCGTATTTCTCTCACCGGACTGGAAGCGGCCTACCTGGAGGACGGCTTGCTGAGTATTGCTGCGCAACCGGTACTGGAACTGGAAAATATCGAGTTTTCAGGCCCCATTGAGATATCCCTGGACAGCCTGGCGGAACTGATGATGATGCTGCAATCCCTGACCGCCTCCAAAGCAGTTTCGATGGCAGACACCGGCATGGGCGATCTGGTGGGTGAGTCGCTCATCACACCCAGTTCGGCTATCAAAATACTCCGGTTTTCGAGCAAGGGAGGGCAATTTGCATTGAAATCCGACCAGGGGCAGGTAGAGCTGGGGTTGGACACTACGTCGAATCTCTCTGACATCCACATCGGCATGAAGGCGGGCGACATCGAGATCGCACAATGGCGGAGTGCGCTCGAACGCCTCAATCTGGCATCAGGACAGGGGCAATTGACCCTGGAGATATCCGGCAGCAACTCGCTGAAAAACATAGCCAGCAAGGGCGAGAAAGGGGAACTGAATATCGCCGAGTTGCAGACCGCCATGGACAAGCTGATCCTGAAGCTTCAGACCGGTGGGGTTTCGCTGCAGTTGAACGGCGCACGGGAGCAGACCCGCGGAGCTTCCATTCTGGTTTACCGCAACCAGAATCTACCGGAAGTCCAGCTGACCCTTGAAAGTTCGAGCACTCATCTCAACCGTTCAGTGCTGGAAGCCGGAAACAGCACCTTTCACTGGCAGGCAGAAGGTGAAACCGCTCTGGACAAACTGACGACCGAGTTCGACAAGGGTAAAAAGGGTGCTGTTAAATTTGTGCATGCGGAACTCAACAAACTGCGGGCGAATGACAGTGCGCGATACGATGTGGATGCCCTGATCATCGACGGGCTGGACATGCATGTTAAGCGGTCGCTTTTCGCTGACTTCCTGCAGAATGACGCTACAGGTACGGAGAAAGCAGAATCCTCCGGGGCAAAAGATATCCCAGAGCGCCCCACCGCCCCACCGCCCCCCGCTATCCGGGCACCGGAAAAAGTCGATGTGGGTCGGGTACAGACTCTGCTGACGCAGCTCGGCCATAATCCCGGGCCGATCGACGGTCGTATGGGAAAGCGCACGGCAGCGGCCATCAGACAGTTTCAGCAAAACCAGGGGATGACCATCGATGGACGGGCAACCACCTCTTTGCTGACCGCCCTGGAGTCCGGGGTGGCCGGGCCTGGGGAGAGAAAGATCGCGTCAACTGCCGCAGGAAATACCACCCCATCTTCTGGCGTCCAGATAGATCTTAAGCGTTTCGCCCTGACCGGAAATCCCACATTGCGCTTCCGGGACGACATGGTCACACCTAATGTCAAAATCGATACGGTGTTCAAGCAAGTGGAAATCAGAAACCTGAATACGGTAAGAGCGGATCAGCGCAGCAATTTGAAAATTGCCGCTGACGTCAACGAATTCACCCATATCAATCTGGAGGGCTGGACCCGGGGCGCCGGGGAAACCGCAGACCTGGATCTCAAGCTGGCAGTGGACAATCTGGAATTGTCCAGTTTCTCCCCCTACGTGACTGAACTGTCGGGGGTGCACCTTGAAAGTGGCCAGCTGGATACAGCAATCGCAGGGAAATCCACCCGGGGCAAGCTGCTGGGCGAGATCGGCCTGCAACTCGACAATGTCACCTTCCAGCCCTTAAGCGCCGAAGAGGCCGAGCGTGTCACCGGGGCCGTGGGGGTGCCGCTGGAGACGGCGGTTGGTCTTCTACAGGATGACCAGGGCCGTATTTCACTCACGCTGCCGGTCAGCGGTACCCTGAGCCAGCCAGACGTGGATATCAGCCTGGCAGTGAATAAAGCCATCGGGGGAGCCTTGAAAAAGGTTTTTCCGCCGGCCATGGTGGGTTCTTTCATGTCAGGACTCGCCAAGGGAAGCGCCCCGTCCTTCGTGCCCATCGAGTTCGAGCCCGGGTCTGCTGAACTCAGCGATGCGGGTAGAAGCTATGGAAATGAACTGGCGCAGCTCCTTACCGAGCACCCCAAGCTGTCGGTAAGCGTATGCGGCCGTTCGACCGCAAGGGATCTGGAGTACCTGCAGCAAACCGGCACATCTCCGGCACCTGCGTCGGCGCCGGTGAAAGGTGGCGCAGAGCAATCGGCGACGAAACCGGCAGAACAGACAACCCAGGCGCTGACTGAACTGGCCGTTGAGCGAAAGCGAAACGTGCGCCGGTACCTGATCGAGGAAAAACGTGCCGACATCAAGCGGGTTCGGGAGTGCCGCTCCAAGTTCGAGGCATCGGATCAGGACAGCCCACGTGTCGAGGTAGTACTGTAAAGTTACGACGCACTATGAATTCGAAGACTGCAGCGAAATCTCGAATAACGGATCAAAGCTTGTATCTCGGAACACCCACAGGGAGGAATGCCTGGACGGTTCTGACCACTGGTCTGGACATTCAAAAGCTTCTGCCAGAAGACCCCGGACGGCACCTATGAGCAAAGAAACCCCCGACGAACTTTTCACAGCCCTGGTCCTGGCGGCAGATCGCAATCCGGATGACCCGGTAGCTCGGGCAGCGGGGGTGAAATGCAAGGCACTGGCACCGGTAGACGGAACCCCGATGGTCATGAGCGTCCTGAAAGCCCTGGCCCGAAGCCATGCAGTGGGACCGAGACTGTTGTGCGGCCCTCCCCGACCGATTCTGGAGAGCAGTCCGCCACTGCGAGCCGGTATCGATGCCGGGAGCTATCAATGGATGGAAAACCGTGAAAGCCCCAGTGCCAGTGTCGCCGCTGCATTAGAGGGTCTCAGCCCTTCACAGCCAATGCTTCTGACTACGGCGGATCATGCACTACTGAACAACCGGATAGTCGATTATTTCTGCGGAAAGGCCAAGGCGGCGGACTATGACCTGGCTGTTGCCCTGGCTCCCCACGAACTGGTCAGCAGCAGATTCCCCGGTGTCAGGCGAACAGTGCTGCGGTTCAGGGACAACCCCTGCTGCAGTTGTAATCTGTTTGCACTGATGACCCCGGCATCACGCTCGGTACCGGACTTCTGGAGAAAAGTGGAAAGCCAGAGAAAAAAGCCCTGGAAGGTGGTTGGCATTCTGGGCTGGTGGTCAGTAATCCAGTATCTGCTGCACAGACTCACTCTGGAGCAGGCGCTTAAACGGGTGTCGGGGATTCTGGGAATCAGGGTGGGAGCAGTCATCCTTCCCTATCCCGAGGCCGCCGTGGACGTGGACAGCGAAAATGACCTGGCATTTGTGAATCAACTGCTGGCCGAACGAAAAGCCTCAGACAGACCTGCAGTGTGAGGCTTGAATCCCGGTTTCAGCAGGAGATTACAATGCCTGTAAGCGCTTCTGTTTTGTCGCTATCCAGTCGGCGGTGACCTTCAATGCCCGATCCAGGTCTACCGGATAATCGAGTTCCTGCCACTGCATTCCCTGGATGGAATGACTCCAGACCTGTTGTCCGGGAGCCAGCCCGTCGATAACTGACAGATACCACTGCTTGAGTGCCACCGGCTTGCGCATGGCACTCTCCACGGCACCCCTGAAAAGATCGGCGCCCTGATCGCGAAACAGGAGCATACCAATCGATTCTCCGTTAACAGCCCCCTGCTCCAGATCCTTCCCGACTCTGAGCAGACGGTGACCCTCGAGGGAGACTTTCATATCATCCGAGTCATAGCGCGGCTTGATATCGCAAGCCAGCGTAATCGGTCTGCGGTGTGACTCCAGCAGACTTCCCAGTATTCTGGACTCGAACAGCGTATCTCCATTCAAGAGAACAAAATCCCCGGTCATTTCCTCCCTGGCCATCCACAGGGTGGCAAGATTGTCAGCGATATCGAAAAACGGGTTGTAAAGGGTCTTGACCCTCCCCTGTCCGTAACCCGCACCGAGCCTTGCCTCGACCAGATCGGCACCATACCCCACCACGACCGTGATATCGTCGATGCCATTATCCAACAAATAATCGATCTGCCACTCCACGACGGTCTTTCCATGGATATCAAGCAGACACTTCGGGATATCCACCGTCATCGGCAACAGCCTCCGACCATGTCCCGCGCTCAGGATAATTGCTTTCATAATTGCTCGATCTCGTCGTTGATCTGGAATTTGATTCATGGGCCGCAACACCCGTTGTATCTGCTGGAAGTATGGGGCAAAAAACCCACTCCACCCTTGTCTGATCGCGCCAACTGCTTGTCCTGGGACCCTTAACTCAGCCCGCTTCCATTTCACTGACGGATTGCCAAACCGTTCATTTTACTCAATAAGTGCGCATTACACCAAATTCATCCAGGTATACTGGATGAGCAGGCTTGCCGTTCCCTGTGGTTCGACTGGCATTTAGCCTTATACTAAGGGGTTGAGCCGTGAGAACATCTCTCACCTGATAACTTTTAACCCGAATACAGCAGATACAGCCCATTGATCCTGAACCGCTACCTGATTCGTGAAATTGCAAGCCCACTGGGGACAATCACGATAATCCTGGTGATGATCTTCATGAGCTACAATGCCGCCCGGTATACAACAGCGGCCGCGGCCGGGCTGATGCCTGCATCCACCGTTTTTTACCTGACCCTGCTGAAATCCCTCATCGCCATCGAGGTCCTGCTGCCAGTCGCTCTCTATCTATCGGTAGTGATGGGCATCGGCCGTATGTACAGTGACAACGAGATCGTTGCCATCCATTCCCTGGGAATCAGCGAGGTACAGCTATTGCATCGGGTGTTCTGGTTCTTTCTGGTCATTGCGCTTTTAGTGGCCGGACTTTCTCTCGTGGTCCGTCCCTGGGCCTATCAGGAAAGCTTCCTGCTCAGGGCACAGGCAAAAGCGGAATTCAACCTGGACAAGCTGGAATCCGGCCAGTTTTATTCTGCCGAAAAGTCAGGCACGGTCATCTACGTCAACAGCATAAACCGCGCTGAGCATCGCCTCGAGCAGGTCTATTTCTACCAGATAATCGATGGACGGGTTCTCGTGATCCAGGCAGAAGAGGCCTGGCAGCCGGTCACAGACCCCTTTGCCCCACCAGTGCTGCGATTTCGAAATGGAGCGGGTTACCACATCGACCAGCTTGGGACCCTCGATGTCAGCATGAATTTCAAAGACCTCTCAATACTCCTCAAGGGGGATGATGACAGGCTGTACCACTACAAGAGCAAGGCCGCCGACACCCTGGCGCTGTTCGGCTCGGATCGACCCAATGACCTGGCAGAACTGCAATGGCGCTTTACCACCCCAGCCACGGCAATGCTGCTGGGTATTCTGGCCGTCCCCCTCTGCCGCACCTCGCCACGCAGCAGTCGTTACAGTAAAGCCATCATCGCAGCGTTCATCTATGCCATTTTTTATACCCTCAGCGTGATGGCCAAAAACTGGGTGGAACAGGGTGTGGTCGGAGTAATCCCCGGGCTCTGGTGGCCTAATGCCCTGCTGGCATTGCTGATCCTCCTGCTGATGTTACCGAAACCCAAGACTTCGCGACAATGACCATTCTTGACCGATATATCGGCTTAGCCCTGGTCCGCGGGTACCTGCTGGTGATTCTGGTGCTGCTCCCCCTGTTCTTGCTGCTCGACCTGGTACAACAGCTGGACGATATAGGGATCGGGGATTACGGGATCGCCGATGCATTGATTTACGAGGCACTGATGATGCCGGGCTACCTGGTGGACCTGATGCCGTTCACTGCCCTGCTGGGAACCAGCATAGCGCTCGGAGGATTGGCAAAGACCAGCGAGCTGACCGCCATGCGGGCCGCAGGGGTCTCGATCTGGAGGATCGGCCTGGCGGCATTCAAAACGGGTTTTTTATTCGTACTGCTGACAGTTCTCGTGATGGAATTCATCACCCCTTCGCTCCAGCAATACGCCATAAAGCTCCAGTCAACAGCGATGTCAGGGGGAGATCTCCTGGTTGAGCGGCACGGATTCTGGATTCGCCAGAACAATCGCTTCATCAACGTTCGCAACATACACGACGGACTGGTACCTGCCGATATTCACGTTTTCCAATTCAACCCGGAAGGCAAAAGACTGGAGACCTACATTCATTCAGATCGAGCGGACACCAGCGAAAAGAAACACTGGCTGTACAAAGACCTGGTCATCAAAAACTTTAAAGAGGGGACCGTGGAGACCCGCCGGGAGAAGCAACTGGCCTGGCAATCCTACCTCACGGAAAAACAATTGCAGGTCCTGGAGCTTCCCATCGAGAGTCTGTCGCCCCTGGATCTCTACCATTATGTCAGGTATCTGGAAGCAAGCGGGCAGGGCACGGAGCGATTCGAGCTGGTGTTCTGGCAGAAAGTCAGCCTGCCAATTGCCATCGGTGCAATGATTCTGCTTGCCTTCCCCTTCGTCTTCGGCTCCATGCGCACATCGAGTGCCGGAAAACGTGTGATCCTCGCCACCATCGCCGGTATCGGTTTTCAGCTGATCAAGCAGTTGATCGCCAACATGGGACTGATGCTGGACCTGAGTCCGCTGCTGACGACCCTGGTGCCGGTTGCCGCGATACTCCTGCTAACGCTCTATATGGTAAAACGCGTCCGCTGAGTCGCCATCCGCTCTATGAAATTCTCCGGACTCTGGCGAGTACCCGCGGGATTCCACCGACAGATCCCACCCCTGCCCGTTGGGTGCAACACGACAAAGGTTGTAAGCGGCCCGACGCCCGGGTTTGAGACCGATCGCCGATGCCGAGGGTACCCCGACAACCGGCGTGGTACCGGCCACCGTCTTCAACAGACCCCATGCCGGACGATGGGCATGACCATGGAGCACCAACTCAACCCCCTGCCTGCGCAGAACAGCGCGCAACGCCTTGCTGTCAGTCAGGGATTTTCGCCTGCCCAGGGTTTCCTTCAGGGGGGGGTGGTGAATGAGCAGCACTCTGAACAGACCACGCCGCCCGGACTCCGCCAGCAGATGCTTCAGGTCATGAAGCTGGGTCGAACCGAGACTGCCCACAGCAAGGAAAGGAGCCGATGGCCTGGCCGAAGAGGTGCCGATAAAGGCGATACCGCCACGAACTCTCAGACTGGGAAATAGACCACCGGCAGGGGCAGCAGCGCCATCGGATACCATGTAAGGGGTCCAGCGGCCCAGGGTGCCAGCCCATGGCGTCTTGATATAAGTCTCATGATTCCCGGGAATCACCGTGACTTCCCCGGGTGAGCCCAGGGAATTGAGCCAGCGGGAAACCTGGGCAAACTCCTCCGGTAATCCGAGATGAGTCAGATCACCGGTAATCACGATATGTCGAGGATTGAGGTTCTCCAGATCGCGTACCAGTGCATCCACCACTTCCATGCGGTGCTCTTTCCGCCGGTGGGAACGCCAGGAGAGATAACCCAGCAGACGTTTGTTCAGTAGATCACCGGGCTTGACACACCCGGGATCGGACAGATGCAGATCCGACAGATGAGCAAACGAGTACGCCTCTTCTCCCTGGAACGAGGCGCTGCCCCCGGTCTTTCGAGTATTACCGGCGAAGTCAGCGGACTTTGCGCTATTCATCCAGCTATTATACCCTAGCCGGCTCGGTTCATAACCAGTTCAACGATTGGCTTGGGCCACCGGGCAGCATCGGGCTGTCGAATTTTCCGGTCTGCGATCTTCCGTTCAAAGGTTTAACCGGCGGGACAGCAGTGCATCCATCGATCCAAGGACTGAGCAGGACCTCTCAACTTCCAATGCCTTGCTATATTCATATCTTCGATGAGCCCCCTACACAGCTCTGGGGCTTGAAAAACTCCCAGCGAATCCGCAAG
>JAAELC010000745.1 GCA_024227135.1 Gammaproteobacteria bacterium | reverse complement strand
TCCGGTGCGACGAGCGGGATGTGGAAACGGAGTGATGGTACAGCTATTGAGGCACCGCCAGACGAAAGGGGCGGGAACAGATAGGCTGAGCCTTAGACCACCGCGCCACATCTCGACTCTACCGAAAGCGGCTATTCGATTCGGTGATCTGAAAGTCCGCTTTATGGTCTCCAGATAGAAATACCAAGGGAAATGCTAAGTATTTAGCAAGACCCCGAGCCCTTTCCAGTAAGCGGACATTCGATTTGTGCGGTGCAATAGTCTCTTGTCGACCCAGAGCCGCCGTTGCCACGTCGCTGCGCTCCTCGCAATGACGGGCTTTGAAGCTTAAGCAAGTGCCATTCGTCGCAGACCACGGTTTAAATCAGCATGAAAACCGTGGTTCGTATCCTGTTGTTGCCTGACTCTTTCAAGTATGACGGTCAGCTGTCTGGCTGTTCTGAGGATTTACCAGGATAGATGCTAGAAACCCTGCGCGTCATGTCTTCCTTCCATGAAGCTGACGGTCAGATTGTGCACTGCAATAGACCATTGCCGACCCGGAAGAGACGTTCGTGGTGTGCCTTCTGACAATGGCAGTCCGCTACACTCTGGAAGGTAGAGGAGTTTTGCTCTGGATTTAGGTGATCTATATCAATGTAGATGCCTGATCGTGCAAATACCCAATTTTTTTTTGCCTATATATATAATTAGGAGGCACGTTAATGCTCCTGCTCAGGGAGAGATGTAGAGGTTAGGGGGACAGATGACCAGGGGTTCAGACCGGGTGGTTTGCAGTGGGGGGGGGTGTGAGCTGTATTCCATAGTCAGGTGTCCTTTACGGTCTATCGATTCCTACCCATCACCCCTCATTTTTCTGCGACACTCACAAATTCCCCATCTTCAACCGTTGGAGGACGCTGTCCTGCTGCCATCGGCTCACTACGCATTCAGATTACCTGGTGTCTTTCATACTTCACGCCACCACAGAAACCCCCTGTTTAAACCATCAGGAGCGATGCCACAGGCCCCAACACCAACATATTAAAGTGGGGTGTACTTTAGGAGGCATGTAATGAATCCGATCAAATTCATACGCGGCTTTTCATCAGTCAAGAGTCCGGCGAGAGGCTGGCGCGTGGCTCGCAGGCTCTTCCTTACCAGCGCGCTGACGGTAGGATTTCTTTTGATATCGCCAAGCGCACACGCGCAATTTCTACTACTTGAGTTCAACTTTGAAAACTTCGCCCTAGGTGAGACTGTCGGGGAAAAATCCTTCGCGGTCGCCCCCTTGAACGACAGTGAATTCAGTATGGGTGATGCTTGTTATCCAGGTGGCTGCCCTCCCGCTGGTCACTGGGGAGCAGGTGCAGAAGATTTCGGATTACCGCAATATAAAGTGTCGGTTACAAGATTTGCTGGTGAAGTGAATTACCCGCAGCTTGATTTCACTACTGCCGCACCTATCGTATTGGATGCGATCGAGTTTCGGCATGAACATAACCATAGCAATTGGGCTCCAACCTACCCAGATTATGAAGTTGAGCTGCAGATCGACATGGGTTCGGGTTACCAGAGATTGGGTTCCTTCACGGCGGATAACACCGTGCAGGGCTTCGAACTGGAGAGTTACCCCGTCCCCGGCGGCACGCTACCGCCCGGTGACTATTCAATAAGATGGATACCGCTCGCTGATCCCGATACGAGTTCTGACTATTTCGCTTTAGATGATATTCGTTTATTTGGCTATTTCGATCCCACGGGTGAAACTGGTGAGACTGGGCCAGAAGGACCGCAGGGGCCTAAGGGTGATAAAGGCGATACTGGAGACCAAGGTCCGAAAGGTGACCAGGGTGAAGTCGGCCCGCAGGGACCAGAGGGTCCGAGTGCTGTTTCTAAATGCCCTCCGTCATTTTCAAACAAGCCAAACAGAGCGGTCGTACTGTCCTCAACAGG
>JAAELC010000744.1 GCA_024227135.1 Gammaproteobacteria bacterium | reverse complement strand
TTGCAGTTTTTTGGTATTTTCTTCGTCGAAGATATCTGCCACCAAGCCCATTTTTTTATAGGTCCGCAGGCGGTGACCATCCGATGAGGTGATACCAGCACTTTCCTGTCCCCGGTGCTGCAATGCGTGAAGAGCCAGACTGGCCAATTCGGCGGCCCCGGAAATGGAGGCCAGCCCCACCACTCCACATTCTTCTCTCCAGTGTCTCGTGAAACTCATCGGTTCTCCGTTCCGGCCATTAGCCAGGCTTCCATGTGCGGGTTGATCAACAAACCTTGTTTTCGTCCCCGGGCCACAGCCAGATTCTCGCCGACTTCGGCTGCAGTGGCTGCATCCCCTTCCAGCAGCAGACGCCAGACCACACCAGAAAGAACCGGGCCACTCTGTCCCAGGGGAAATGAAATCACATCGCAGGCACTCAAGCCTTGGGCAATTTCCCCGCCCAACAATACATTGTACAGCGATTGACTGTTTCCGGCATGATCTTCCAGGCTGGTCCCTTCAAGGTCGCCCAGCCAGTTTTTCTGGACCGAACGGCCACGGCAATCGTGGCAGTCAAACCAATTGCCCGGGGCCTCACTCTG
>JAAELC010000743.1 GCA_024227135.1 Gammaproteobacteria bacterium | reverse complement strand
GGCAATCTGTTGCGGAAGACGCCGTCAATACTTCCCTGTAGGCTTGGCTTTGGCATCCATGCCAGAGACACTTCCTCCACAGACCGCCCATGGGGGGTAATCTCTGGGGGGTGAGCGGTTACACTGTATCAAGTTAACTATTCTGAGCGGGGGGGCATCGATACCCCGTCCTGGGGGATCAATGCAAAAAAAATTACTCGCGGTCGTCGTTTTCTCTCTCATTGCCCTGTTTCTGGTGACGCCGGTTTCTGCTGCGGAAGTTACCCTGCGTTTTGCCCATTTCTGGCCCGCGGTTTCGGGTACCCATAAGCAGCTCTACCAGGCCTGGGCGGACGAGGTGGAGAAAGAGTCCGGTGGACGTATCAGCGTGGAAGTCTATCCGTCGGCCACTCTGGCCAGGCCTCCTGCCCAATACGAAGCGGTTAAAAACCGTATTGCCGATATGACGGCCACCGTTCAGGGTTACACCGCCAACCGTTTTCCCCTGACCCAGGTGGTTGAACTTCCGGGAGTGGTCAAGGATGCAGCCCACGGATCCTGCATTATCCAGGCACTCTACGATGAAGGACTGATTGCCGGGGAATACCAGGATACCCGGCCGTTATTCCTGTTTACCCACGGTCCCGGGCATATACACACCCGGGATAAACTGGTGACCCGACCGGAGGATTTCGGGGGGCTGCGTATTCGGCGGCCGACCACGGTAGTGGGGCATCTGCTGGATGAGCTGGGTGCTCAGCCGGTCGGTATGCCTGCGCCCCAGTCGTATCAGGCTATGCAGCGAGGTGTCATCGATGGTGTCTCCCTTCCCTGGGAAGCTGCCCTCGGATTTCGTATCAACGAGCTGGCGACAAAGCACACGGAAGTGGGTGGCCTCTATACATTGTCGTTTGTCGTCACCATGAACAAGTCCGTGTATGAGGGGCTGCCACCCGATCTGAAAAAGGTGATCGATGATAACTCCGGCAGAGCTTGGTCTGCCAGAGCAGCACAGGTGTTCGATGCCCTGGACGTCAAAGGCCGTGACGCTGCATTGGCGGCAGGGCATGAAATTTACAGCGTGAAGGGAGGCGCGAACAACCCAACCTGGAAACCGATTCTCAGCAGGGCAACGGAGTCATACCTGGCAGGGCTGGAGAAAAAGGGCAAACCGGTACGTGGAGTCTATGCCCGTGCACTGGAGCTGGCAGCAACTTGCCCCTGAGCAGGAATCGTAAACATTGGCTCATGGTTTGCCCGGGGAAATTTTATACTGGCCGTCAGCATTTGAAGGATAGGGGGGTAGCCTCGTTTGGTGAAACCGGTGGACGACTGCCAGGCGTCCGCATGTGCGCTGACTGCAGGCTCGAGGATGTGATTCTTTGAAGTTTATTGGTGTTGCAGTGGCGCGACTGGCGCACTGGATGCACACACTGAGCGGTGTCATTCTTATCGGTATGATGGTGACGGTGTTGCTGGACGTTATCACCCGCCTGATTTTTCGGGTCAGCAGTGGGGAGGTCGATATCACCTTTCAGGGGGGGGTCGAGGTGGTCAGTTACAGCTTGCTGTTCATGGTGTTGTTCACGTTGCCCCACTCGGTCAGTCGCTCCCAGGTAATAGTCGATCTGTTTACCGAACGGATGGATGGTCGGCTCAAATCCCTGTTTGCGGGTATTTATACGCTGGGGTTCGGTTTGTTTGGGGTCGGAATGGCGGTCCGGTTTTTTGAATCCATGGGCCGTGTGGCTCGATCCGGAGAAACCACTCAGGACCTGCTGATTCCCATGACCTGGCTCTATGGTATCGCTGCATTCGCGGCAACCGTGCTGGCGCTGCGTGGGATTCTGGTGGCATGGCATCAGCTGCGGACCCGTCAGGAACCATCTTGAGCGCTTCAATAATCGGCGTGGTCTGTATCCTTGGCATGCTGCTGTTGATTGCACTGCGATGTCCGGTGGCCCTGGCTATGGCCATGACCGGGTTTGTTGGTTTCTCCTGGATCGTTGCGTTCGGGCCCGCTGTCGCCATACTGGAAACGGGGCCTTTCGAGGCGTTGACCAACTACGGTTTCAGCCCCATTCCCATGTTTATCCTGATGGGGGTCTTTGCCTCCAAGGCCCGTATGTCCCGTGAGCTCTACTCCGGTGCAAAAAAGCTGTTCGGCGGCTGGAGAGGAGGGATGGCGCTGGCTGCCGTTGCCTCCTGTGGGGTATTTTCCGCCATCTCCGGTTCATCCCTGGCTACCGCTGCCAGTATGTCCCGGGTGGCGTTGCCGGAGATGCGAAATCAGGGTTATGCGGATTCCCTGGCAACGGGAACCCTGGCGGCGGGTGGAACCCTGGGGATCATGATTCCACCTTCCATCGCATTGTTGATCTATGCGTTGATCACCGAGCAGTCCGTAGGACAGATGTTCGTCGCGGGTATTCTGCCCGGTTTGCTGGGATTGCTGCTCTACTGTATTGCCATCGCACTGGTGGTGGCAATAAAGCCGGGTCTGGCCAGGCCGGGAGAGCCCACCGGTATCGCCGAGAAGCTGGCAGGCCTCAAAGGGCTGATACCGTTCGGGGGGATCTTTGCATTTATTATCGGGGGTATCTACGGTGGCCTGTTTACACCCACCGAAGCGGCTGCGGTCGGTGCGGCGGGAACACTGGTAATTGCGTTGTTCCGGGGATTGTCTATCGGGCAGTTCAAAGAGGCACTGGAAGAGACTCTACTGATGTCCGCGATGATTTTTTTCATGATCATCGGTGCGGAGATCTTTGGCTTCTTTCTGACCGTTTCCCGAATATCACATACCCTGGTAGACGTCGTCCAGGTCATGGGCCTCGGGCCCTATGCGGTGCTTTTCTCCATACTGTTGCTCTATATTCTGCTGGGTTGCGTCATGGACAGTATTGCCATGCTACTGTTGACGGTACCGGTGGTCTACCCTCTGGCCATCGCAGCCGGTTTCGATCCGATCTGGTTCGGTATCGTCACGGTGATCACCGTGGAGCTGGGATTGATCACCCCTCCGGTGGGAATGAATGTGTTCGTGATAAAAACTGTTGCACCCGACATACCGGTCAAGGAAATCTTCAAAGGGGTGATTCCTTTCGTGCTGTCCGACGTTGCCCGGCTGGGACTGTTGATTCTGTTTCCGGTGCTGGCTTTGGGGCTGCTCTGATGATCGTTTGAGGGGGCGCGGATTTAAAACCCTGTTTATGCAATTCCCCTTACAAATTCGTAACTGCTAACCCCGCATGGGTGGTCTGCGGGGAAGTATCTTTGGCAGGGATGCCAAAGCCAGGCCTACATGGGGAATCGACGGTGTCTTCCGGAACAGACTACCCTTGCGACTGATGAGTAGTCGTGCAATTTCTTTAGCCTTCCATCAGGTTTTTCAGTTGCTCCAGTTCCTCGCTCACCTCCAGCCACTCCTCCTCGGTTGCTGCCAGGTTTTCATCGGTAGACGCTTTCTCCATCAGCAACGATTTAAGCTTTGTCTTGTTCGCCGCTTCATAGAGTTCCGTGTTACCCAGAGTCTGTTCCATCTCGGTCTGTTTTCCGGCAAGCAGTTCCAGGTTCTTCTCAAGCTGCTTTAATCGGCGACGCAACGGTTGGAGTTGCTGACGCTGTTCCGCCTCCCGCCTTTTCTTGTCTTTTCTCGCAACCGCACTCGGGTTCCGGGTATCTGTTTCATCGATGGACTCGAGCTGGATCTCCCGCTTCTGACTGGCCAGCCAGCGCGGGTAGGCATCCAGGTCATCTTTGAACTCTTCGATCCTGCCGTCGTGGATCAGTAGGAGCCGGTCACAGGTGATACGCAGCAGATGCCGGTCATGGGAGACGATGACCATGGCGCCTTCGAACTCCTGGAGTGCCTGACTCAATCCGTGGCGCATTTCCAGATCCAGGTGGTTCGTCGGCTCATCGAGCAGCAGCAGGTTGGGGCGTTTGTAAATCAACAGGGCCAGGACCAGTCGTGCTTTTTCACCACCGGAGAAGGGGGCGACCTCCCGGTCGGCACGATCACCGGAAAAACCGAATCCACCGACATAGTTTCGCAGCACCTGCTCTTTCGCCAGGGGATCCAGCCGCCGCAGATGCTCCAGGGGGGTCTGGTCGGAGTGTAGCTGATCCAGTTGATGCTGTGCAAAGTAGCCACAGTTTAAATCCAGGGCAGTTTTCCTGATCCCTGCCTGGGGGAGAATTTCACCGGCAAGCAGTTTGATCAGGGTGGATTTACCGGCACCATTGGGCCCCAGCAATCCAATCCGGTCCCCTGGCGAAAGGTTCAGTTCGATCTGGCTCAGTATCCGGGTTTCGCCGTATCCCGCCGAAACCCGGTCCAGTCCCAGTAGAGGATTCGGGTTTTTGTCGGGTGCGGGAAACCGGAAATGGAAAGGGGAGTCCACATGGGCCGGGGCGATCATTTCCATGCGTTGCAGCGCCTTGAGGCGACTCTGTGCCTGGCGGGCTTTGGTGGCTTGCGCTCTGAACCGGTCCACATAGCTGCGGATGTGCGCTACTTCTCGTTGCTGTTTTTCGTACTCGGCCTGTTGATTGGCCAGCCGCTCGGCTCGTATTCGCTCAAAAGCAGAATAGTTGCCGCTGTAGAGCCGGATGCCTCCCTGCTCTATGTGGGTGATGTGATTGCATACCGCGTCCAGAAAATCCCGATCATGGGAGATCAGCATCAAGGTCCCCCCGTAGCCTTTTAGCCACTCTTCCAGCCATATAACCGCGTCCAGATCCAGATGGTTGGTAGGCTCATCCAGCAGCAGCAG
>JAAELC010000742.1 GCA_024227135.1 Gammaproteobacteria bacterium | reverse complement strand
GGGTTGTTTTTTTATTGAGATCGCCTCAATAACGTTGTCGGCTGACTTTTCTCCCCAACCTTCGATGTGAGATATCTGTCGGTGTTGAAGGGTGAAAATGTCAGGAATGTCCCGAATGATCTCCAATTCAAAAAGCTGCTCCATGTTTCTTTTCCCAAGACCTTCAATGTCCAGTCCTGCCTTGGAGGTGAAATGCGTCAGGGTTCGAAGCTTTTGGGCGGGGCAGAGCGGACTGGGGCATCTTGTAACCGCTTCACCTTCTGGTTTCACAAGAGCATGGTCACAGACAGGACAGGTGCGAGGCAGTCGGATACTTTTTTCCGTTCCTGTTCGCTTGCTCGTAATAGGCTTGACAACTTCGGGGATGACATCTCCGGCTCTCTGTATGAGCACGGTATCACCTAGTCGCAGGTCCTTGCGTGTTAGTTCGTCTTGGTTGTGGAGTGTTGCGCGGCTGACCATGGCTCCGTCAACATTAACCGGGGTAAGGATGGCCACGGGGGTGATGGCACCCGTCCTGCCGACTTGGAATTCCACATCGGTGAGCTGCGTTGTTGCCTGTATTGCAGGGAACTTACAGGCGATTGCCCAGCGAGGGGCGCGGGCCTTGTTGCCAAGTCTGTCCTGGAGGTGGAAATGATCTACCTTCACCACCATGCCGTCTATGTCATAATCAAGGGTGTGGCGGGTGTTGAGCGAATCCGTAAAACTATCAATGACGTCAGAAATAGTCGGGCAATGCCGCGTGTCCGTGTTGACTGGGAGGCCGAGCTGTTGAAGGTGCCCGAGCATTTCCCATTGTGTGGTACATTTACTGGCGGATGGATTGGAGACACCATAGCTGAAAAACCTCAGGGGCCGTTGTGCGGTTATTGCCGGATCAAGTTGCCGTAGGGAGCCGGCGGCCGCATTGCGTGGATTGGCAAAAGGGGGCTTTCCTGCTTGGGTCTGCTGGATGTTCAGCCTCTCAAAGCCAGCCTTGTCCATAAAAACTTCGCCGCGCACCTCAAGTAATGGTTCGGGTTGTGACAATAATCGCAGCGGGATTGAGGGGATGGTGCGTAGCTGAGCTGTGATATTCTCGCCTGTGATTCCGTCACCACGGGTGGAGCCCTGTATCAGGACACCATTCTGATAGACAAGCTCAACCGCCAGGCCATCCAGTTTTGGTTCTGCCACGTAGGAGAGGGGAGAGGATTGGTTTAAGAAGCGGAGCAATCTTTCCTCGAAGGCAAGAAGGTCCGCTTCATTAAAGGCATTTTCTAGGCTGAGCATGGGGATGCGGTGGTTCACCTGCTGGAATTTGTCCAGGGGAGGGCCGCCAACCCGCAGACTGGGCGAATCGGGCGTCTGTAAGTCGGGGTGCTTCGCTTCCAGTTTGACAAGCTCCTGGAACAGAAGATCATATTCGCCATCGGATACGAGTGGGTCGTCGAGGGCGTAATAGCGATGGGCATGCTTGTTAATCTGCTGTCGGAGCCAGGTGATTCTTTTCTTCGCTTCCATATTGTTCTGTTATTTATTACCTGTCCTTAGGTGATATTTTTTGTTCTAAATCGAGGCGCACGATGAATTTTACCGACCCATACAAATGATATCCCGAGGATGCAATTATGAGAGCAACCGGTATGCGAG
>JAAELC010000740.1 GCA_024227135.1 Gammaproteobacteria bacterium | reverse complement strand
TTGCCACGTCGCTGTGCTCCTCGCAATGACGGGGACAAGGGCAGCCCTGGATCGTATTCAGACTACTACGCTGCGCAAACTGATGGTCCGCTTACCGAAAATGTGCCGGCTGGTTTGTTGGTCACAATGTATACAGCCGGTTGTTTTTTATCACGTACTCATTCACGCATACTGGAACGCTCCTTGTCCGGTGGGTTGTTCCAGAGATTGCCACGTCGCTGTGCTCCTCGCAATGACGGGGACAAGGGCAGCCCTGGATCGTATTCAGACTACTACGCTGCGCAAACTGATGGTCCGCTTACCGAAGTGACTCGGGTTTTCGCTGAATACTCAGCATCCTTCCTGGTAGTTCTTACTGCAAATAATAAAGCGGATGGTGAGATTCGAGGATTGAACGTCTGCGCCCGACCATTCCCCGTCATTGCGAGGAGCGTAGCGACGCGGCAATCTCCGTCAGTCACAAACCTCCGTATAAAGATCCCTCCACCCTGGATTGCGACGTTCAATCAAGTTGATTTTCGCCTTTCTTGAACCGGCCTTTATCTGTTTTTCTCTGGAAATGGCCGTGTACAGTCTGATAGGTCACTCCCACTCAAGCTCTTCGAAGACCCGTTGCGCGTTGCGACCTTTCAGGGTGTCGTAGTTTTCCAGGTAACCGAAGCGGGACTGGTCTAATGTGCCGATATCTTCGATACCGTTTCCCTGTTCCATGAACTCAGAAACGGCCTTGCGAATGAACACCAGGTAGTCGTAAGTATCGGATCTGGCCTTGGACAGGGCTGCGGGGGTGCCGTGTCCGCCAACCACTGTCCTGGGCTGGTACGCGGCCATGGTTTCGAAAGCGTTGATCCAGCTGAGGTGGGCCGATTGGGGGCCGATACCCAGCATGCGGTCCAGGTAGACGATATCCCCGCTGAACAGAATGCGCTGTTGAGGAAGCCAGATGAAGCTGTCTCCCGGGGTGTGGGCATGGCCCGCATGATAAATTTCGATGGGGGTATTGCCGAAGACGAGTTTCCTGCTCTCGGTAAACTCCTCATCGGCATAGACCGGTTCGGTGCCTTCCAGCCCTGCGGCGCCCACCAGGATGGCCAGGCCCGAAAGTTGATCCCGGGCACGGGCTTTTTGATCTGCCACCGCTTTGTCGTTGGCGATGATACGGGCACCCCGGGCTTTAAAATAACCGTTGCCCAGCCAGCGATGATCCTGCCCCCCGCTGTTGATCACCACTTTGACCGGTTTGTCGGTGATCCCGCGTAGGGCGGAATGGATCATTTCCGCCCCTTTGTAGGTGCCGCCGGAGTCGATCAGCACCACACCGTCATCGGTGACGATGACACCAAAACTAGCGTTGTTACCCAGGTTTTCCGGGGTACGATTGGTCAGGGGGCCAACCAGTGCGTAAACATTGTCGGCGAGTTTTTCGGTCTTGAGGATATCACCGGCATTGGCGCCGGCGACCAGCGACCCGGCAAGCGTGATACCGACAAACAGGGAAACCAGTAATCCTTTAATCCTTAAGTCGCTGTTGAATCTGTTCATATCCTCGAGTGTCCTGCTTCTGGGTTGGATGGCACTTACTTAAGCTTAAAAGCCCCGTCATTGCGAGCCCCTCACCCCGCTGCGCGGTCACAAATCGATGAAGAACTACAGGTTAAGTTCTTCAAGAGCGTAGCGTGGCAATCTCCCTTGTCGTGCCGAGGTTCTGGAGATTGCTTCGTACCTCGCAATGACGACTATTTGGCTTAGCGCTTTGGGGATATTCTTTAGTGATTCCACTGGTCGTATGGGGGTTGATACCGCCCCAACCCTTCCTATCCTGTGTAACGACCCTATATTAATGGGCTGGGCATCGGCCGGGGTATGGAGTGGAGTTTATCCCAGAGGCGCTGTCGCTGCATTCCGGCGTGGTGAGACAGTGGGCAGTTCGGAGAAGATAAGGATGTGCTCTAGCGATGGGGATTCAGTATTCCTGCTCAGGCGGGGTGGGTCATGGATCGATGTTCAATCGACGAGTACCAGGATTTTGAGATGCTGTGGATTTCCCACCCAGCCCCTGGTAGGAACCTATCCGAGAATAGTGAGCCTACTGTGGAAAAGCTGGATTTGGCCAGATTCTCCGATCATTTTGATGTGGCACATCCCTGTGCCGCACCCCTGCGGGGCGGCTAAAGCCGTCAGATCGGCATCCTGCCGATGTAATCGTTAAATATGCCCAATATTCGCCTCAAATGATCAAAAAATCTAGCTCAAACCAGCTTTCCCTCGCTACGACCGCCATGGATGGCGGAAGTGCCGGTTTTGCAGGAGCAAAAACCGGTCGGCCCCTATTCTCAGACAGGCTCCCAGGCGGGAAATGCCCATCCCAGCGGGGCATTATTCTGGGGGGAGTCGACCGTTGCTTCAAATTGGCCATTGCGGATAGTTCCGCAAGTGGTGCATCGAAAAAGCACTAGTGCTCGGTTTCTTCCTCGGGCCAGCCCTTGGCGGCTTCAGCAGTCATTTTCTGGAGGTCACCGCTCTCATGCATTTCCAGGGTGATGTCACACCCGCCGATTAATTCACCGTTGATATAGAGCTGGGGGAAAGTGGGCCAGTCCGCATAGCGAGGCAGATTTTCAAAAATCTCCGGGTCCGCCAGTATGTTGACATAGGCAAATTTGACACCGCAGTCCTGGAGCGCAGCAGCGGCTCGGGAAGAAAACCCGCACTGAGGAAACTGGGGGGTCCCCTTCATGTAGAGCACGATGGGATTTCCCTCGACCTGCTCTTTGATTCGATCCAATACGTCCATCAAAATACCTCTGGTTTGTGATTTGTGTGTTCCGGTGAAAGATATGGGCAACGAGGGGAGTTTTAAAGTTCCCGGGGAAAATTCGATTTGCGGTTCGCAGTTTGGAGCCAACCAGGCAGGCTCCGGGATCACTCGGGGAGGTCACCATCCAGGGTTGGAAATCATGCCTTAAACCCTTCCTGGTAACCCACAGGCCCGTATATTGCGCACGGAAAATCCGGTACTGCGCATGGATTTGGCGGGGTTGTAGTGGACGCCTATCGGACCGACCGGCTAGAACAGCTTTAGTCCCCCCAGTGCCGCCAGAACCAACCCGATGACCAGATTGACCCCGATAAGACGGCGGATCATTACCATCCGTGATCCAGCTGCAGGCAGATCGTTTTGATCCAGAGCCTTCCCCATGGCGCGAAATGGAACGAAGTAGATGTAGAAGAAGATGATTGCCATCAGCAGACCAAACCCGGCCATCAGATGGATGTACATGGGAGCCTGCCCTTTCATGATTCCCAGAAACACCCAGAATCCGGAGACCAGAATCGAGATAACTGCGAGCCAGACCCATAGAAAAAACCGCTTGAGCACCTGATGTAACAGTGGCAGTCGAACCGGTGGTTCCAGCAGTTCATTGGCCGCTGGCCGCAAAGCCATGTGGGCAAAGAACATCCCTCCAATCCATACGATGACACCGAGTTGGTGCAGTGTGAGCATGGTCATCATCATCAATTACCTGTTGCTTTGTAAGAAATGCAGCCCCGGGGAATGAGGAGCGCGTGGGAAAGGAAGAAAAAAACCAGGCAATACCTAAAGGCACTTACTCAAGATCAATAGCCCCGTCATTGCGAGCATAGCGTGGCAATCTCCCTGGTCGTGCCAGAGTTCTGGAGATTGCTTCGTGCCTCGCAATGACGGCTATTTGGCTAATATAAGTGAGCAATGGGAATCCTGTCCCCCATCTTTACACAGCCCGGCCCCGTCATTGCGAGCATAGCGCGGCAATCTCCCTGGTCGTGCCAGGGTTCTGGAGATTGCTTCGTGCCTCGCAATGACGGCTATTTGGCTAATGTAAGTGAGCAATGGGAGACCTGTCCCCCATCTTTACACAGCCCGGCCCCGTCATTGCGAGCATAGCGCGGCAATCTCCCTGGTCGTGCCAGAGTTCTGGAGATTGCTTCGTGCCTCGCAATGACGGCTATTTGGCTTAAGGTCAGTGCCATTCAGGCAATACCCGGCTTTTTCAATGTTCTTCCACCCCTGCCACCGGAAAGTGTCGGGGGTGGTGAAGGTTACACCCGCATCAGGCCATGTTACCTGCCACGAAATCCCAGTTGATGAGATTCCAGATTGCTTCCAGGTACTTGGGACGGGCGTTACGGAAATCGATGTAGTAGGCGTGTTCCCACACGTCTACGGTCAGCAATGGGGTCTTGCCGTCGGTCATGGGGTTGCCGGCATTGGCGGTGTTAACGATTTCCACACTGCCGTCGCCATTTTGTACCAGCCAGGTCCAGCCGGAACCGAAGTTGGTCGCCGCGGAGGTGGAGAAGGCCTTCTTGAACTCATCAAAAGAACCAAAAGCTTTGTCGATGGCTGCCGCCAGGTCGCCGGATGGTGCGCCGCCGCCGTTGGGGCTGAGGCAGTTCCAGTAGAAGGTGTGGTTCCAGATCTGGGCCGCATTGTTGAAGACACCACCGGATGATTTTTTGACGATATCCTCTAAAGAGGCGTTTTCGAATTCCGTACCCGGCACCAGATTGTTCAGGTTGGTGACATAGGTCTGGTGATGCTTGCCGTAGTGATACTCAAGAGTCTCTTGGGAGATGGTGGGCTCCAGGGCATTCATTGCATACGACAGAGCGGGTAGTTCGTGGGCCATGTTGATTTGTCTCCTATACGGGAAAACGAATGATAAGGTTAATTACCTACTGTATTAGTCGGTAATATTGGCCACGCATTCTAGTCCCATGCTGCCGTATTGCAAGAACGGGACCGGTAGCCTTAAAGCAAGACTGGATAATTATTTTTTTCCACGGCCCTTACTTGGACGCCGCGTCGGTCATACCACCCAATGCCTTTGTGGCCTTGTCCACTGCCGGGTTCCCTTCAAGCTGAAAGTTCTTTTTCATCGCCTGGGGGTTGTGATAGCTGATCCAGGTTTTTTTGTCTTTGTCCTGAAACACCAGTACTCGCAGTGGCAGGTCCAATCCCGCAGCGGTGTCCTGCTTCATCATGGCGGTTCCCATTTTGGGGTTCCCGAAAACGAGCAACTGGGCTTCGGCCATATCCATTCCGGCCTGTCGTGCGTTCAGCTGATGATCGATACGATTGAAGACCGTCAGACCTTTCTTTTTAACGATGGCTTCCAGCTTATCCATGGTTTCCTGAACACCCCCGGCACTGGGTTTCTTCACCAGATCGGCAGCCTGAGCCAGACAGGTCATGGACAAAAAAGAAAGGGCAATTAGTATATTTCTGATAGACATATTCATCTCCTTGGGTTCGGTCGGGTTTCGAGTATGGCATAATTTGCCGTCAGAAAAAGGGATGGCTATCGCCTTTGGCTTTGTACAGGGGAGGGGTTCATGCCTTGCCTGAATACCGGTAACTGATCACAGGATCCTGGGTGACTCAACCCTCCCGGTTGAATGAAAACCCGGTTCATCGGCTCGGTGCAGTCGCTGATGAACCCGTGTCGACGGCTGACTGCAGGCTGCTGGTAGAGGAAGTGACCTATGTGCGGATTATGCGGTGAGCTGAGACTGGACGGTAAGGCGGCCGATCTGACGGCTATCCAACGCATGACCGCCCGGCTGGAACGTCGGGGTCCGGATCATGGTGGCAGTTACAGCGACGGCCCGCTGGGATTCGGCCACCGCCGACTGGCTATCATCGATCTGTCGGAACATGCCAACCAGCCCATGGTGGACCAGGAGCTGGGGCTGGCCCTGGTTTTCAACGGCACCATCTATAACTATCCGGCGCTTCGGGAAGAACTGCGGGGGATGGGGTATCACTTTTACTCCACGGGGGACACCGAAGTGATCCTCAAAGCCTGGCACGCCTGGGGTGAGGGCTGTGTCGAGCGCCTCAACGGCATGTTTGCTTTCGCGGTCTGGGACCAGCACAAAGAGTCCCTGTTTCTGGCGAGAGACCGAATGGGGATCAAGCCGCTTTATTACACCTTTGACCGGGAGCGCTTCCGGTTTGCCTCCAATCCCCAGGCGCTGCTTGCCGGTGGAGGTATCGATACCACCATCGATCCGGTGGGCCTTCACCATCAGTTCACCCTCCATGCGGTTATTCCGGCACCGGACACTATCCTTCAGGGGATCAAAAAGCTGACACCGGGCCACTGCATGACGCTGGACCCTTCTGGACAATCCATCGAGCGCCGTTACTGGCAACTCGAGGCAACCCGGCCGGAACAACCGATGTCGGATGCCGAATGGCTGGAATCGATCCACGACAGCCTGCGCCGTGCCGTACAGAAGCGCAACGAAATCGCCGATGTGCCGGTGGGGGTCCTGCTCTCGGGTGGCCTGGACTCCAGTCTGCTGGTGGCGTTGCTGGCGGAATCGGGGGTTTCGGACCTGCGCACCTTCTCGGTGGGATTTGAGGACCACCCTTCCGAGAAAGGCAGCGAGTTTGAGTATTCCGACCAGGTGGTGGAACGTTACGACACCCGTCATCGCAAATACCTGATTCCCAACGACCAGGTATTGAAACGTCTGCCCGAAGCGGTGGATGCCATGGCGGAGCCCATGTTCGGGCAGGATGCGGTCGCTTTCTACCTGCTGGCCGAACAGGTTTCCAGAGAGATCAAAGTGGTGCAGTCCGGCCAGGGTGCCGACGAGGTGTTCGGGGGTTATTTCTGGTACCCCAGGATGAACGCCGAGACCGAAGGCACGCCGCTCCGGCGTTTTGCCCGGCATTACTTCGACCGGGACCACGAAGAGTACCGCCACACCGTATCCCGGGCGTATCGTGGAGACGATCACACATCCGCCCGAATTGCCGAGCTGCTGGCGGAACCGGGAGCCGATACTTTCATGGATGCGGTGCTTCGCATGGATGTGACCACCCTCATCGTGGACGACCCGGTCAAGCGGGTGGACAACATGACCATGGCCTGGGGTCTGGAAGCGCGGGTGCCCTTTCTGGATCAGCAACTGGTGGAACTGGCAGCCCGCTGCCCGCCGGAGTTGAAACTGCGGGAAGGGGGGAAATACCCCCTCAAAGCCATGTCCCGAGGGCTGCTGCCCGATGCGGTCATCGACCGCCCGAAAGGCTATTTTCCCATGCCGGCACTGAAATATGTGCGGGGGGAATTCCTGGATTTCATGCGGGACATTCTCCAGTCCCGCGCCTGTATCGAACGTAACCTCTATTCCCGGGCCTACGTGGATATGCTGCTGGCCGCACCCGAGATGCACCACACCCGTCTTCTGGGGAGCAAGCTGTGGCACCTGGCGCTGCTGGAGTTCTGGTTGCAGCGTAATGTGGATGGGGTGTAACAGGGGTAAAGTCCCGAAGCGAGGGAGCCTGGAGATCGAATAACAATAAGGCTTGACTTCCTCCCGCACTACCAGTAACTTCTGTTAATACAGAAATTACTGGAATTAAAGATGAAACTGACACCGATCATGGAGAAATATATCCTCCATTGGGGTGAAATGGGGACCCGCTGGGGAGTGAACCGATCGGTGGCCTAGATTCATGCCCTGCTTTACCTCGCCTCCAACCCCATGAACGCAGAAGAAATCACAGAGACCCTGGGGGTGGCCCGTTCCAATGTCAGCACCAGTATCAAGGAGCTTCAAGCCTGGAAACTGGTCAGAGTGGTTCATCTGCTGGGTGACCGGCGTGATCACTTTGCGACAATGAAAGACCCCTGGGAACTGTTTCACACTATCATCGAGGGACGCAAACAAAGAGAACTGGACCCGACCCTGACGGTTTTACGTGAATGCGTGCTTGATGGTGAATCGGATAAACAGACGCCGGAAGAGGTCAAGGAGCGTATCCGGGATGTTCTGAAGTTCATGGAAACGCTGGACACCTGGCACCAGCAGATAAAAGTACTGCCCAACGCCACGCTGCTGAAACTGATCAAACTGGGTGCCAGGGTGCAGGGCTTTCTGGGGAGTAAGTGATCTTCATTTACCCATTTATTTCTGTTAATACAGAAATAAATGAAATACATAACTGTCATGGATACATCATCACTTCTCGTATCAATCGTATTAAAACCAGACCCGGGTTCGGTATTCGCCCGGCACCGGGTATAACACCATGCGTATTCTGATCACCGGCGCAAGCGGCTTCATCGGCAGCCACCTGGTACAAGGGATGCTGCAGGCCGGCCACCAGGTGAGCATGTGTGTCCGACATCCCGCAGCCACCCATGGGCATTGGCCAGGTTTGGAAACCACAAAAGCAGATTTTTCCACAGATCACGGGATTGCTGATTGGATTCCACGGTTACGGCAGATAGATGTGGTTATCAATACGGTGGGGATTATTCGTGAAAGTCGCGGACAGACCTTCGAGGCATTGCACACCCTTGGGCCGGTGACACTGTTCCGGGCCTGTGAGGCGGTGGGGGTCAGGCGGGTGATCCAGATCTCTGCCCTGGGTGCGGACGAAACTGCTTTCAGTCCGTACCACCTGAGCAAACGCGCCGCAGACCGGTGTCTTAGAGAAATGAAGCTGGACTGGGCTGTCGTCATGCCGTCAATCGTCTACGGACCGGGCGCCAGGAGTATGAGCTTGTTCAAGGCCATCGCCGGGATGCCTCTGGTACCCCTGATAGATAAAGGCGAGCAACAGATTCAACCCATTCATGTGGAGGACTTGACGAAAGCAATCACCCAGCTGGTTGAATCGACATCCCCCCTCAGGGCAGACATCAGCATGATGGGGCCATCACCGGTCTCCATGGGGGATCTGTACACTCGACTGCGCCGCTGGCTGGGGCTGGGTCGCCCAAGATTCTTGTCCATTCCTTACCGGGTCGTTCTGAAACTCACGGGTTGGGGCGAACCCGTCGGCCTTGCACCAGCCCCGACGGACGCTATCCGGATGCTGCAAACCGGTAACACGGCCAACATCCAGCCCTTTGTCAGCCGTTTTGGTTTCATGCCCCGGAGCCTGGACCAGGCGCTGACCGCCACCCCGGCGCAACAGGCCGACCGCTGGTACGCGGGACTCTGTGTGCTGCGGCCCATGCTGCGCCTGAGTATTGCATTTGTCTGGCTGTTTACCGGTGTCATTTCCGCTCTGGTATTTCCAGTGGAGCAGAGCTACTCCATGCTGGCCAGGGTCGGAATAGAAGGTATTTGGCAGCCCATCATGCTCTACGGTGCCGCCATCACCGACATCATCCTCGGAGCAGCTACCCTGATGGCTTTTCGGGTACGTCTGACAGCCCTGGTGCAGATTGGAATTATTCTGCTGTACAGCGTCGTAATCACCGCTTCATTGCCCGAGCAGTGGATACACCCCTTCGGCGCCCTGAGCAAGAACCTGCCACTGATCGTTGCCACCCTGATTCTGATGGTGCTTGAGAGAGAAAACCGATGGACTACGCATTACTCAAGTTGATTCATATCCTCAGCGCCACCCTGTTGTTCGGCACCGGACTGGGGAGTGCTTTCTATAAATGGAGTGCAGACCGGGGCGGCAATCTCGCCGCCATCGCTCAGGTAAACAAGACCGTGGTGACAGCTGACTGGTTGTTCACCACTCCCACGGTCATCATACAGCCGGTCACCGGGTTGTGGCTGATCAATCTGTTGGGTATTCCACTCGATCAACCATGGATAGCAGCCACCCTGGTTCTCTACCTGATCGCCGGCGCCTGCTGGTTGCCGGTTGTATGGCTGCAAATCCGCATGCGTGATCTATCCACTGCTGCGTTACAACAATCCAGAGCACTGGAGGAACCTTACCATTATTACGCACGACTCTGGTTCTGGCTGGGTATCCCGGCATTCACCGCCATGGTCACGATCTATTTCCTTATGGTTTTTAAACCCTCTTTCTGATGGATAGTGGGTGGATAGGGTTTGAAATCTCGCTGGCTGACATACCGGTAAATCAAACTGCCACTTGTGCCGGGGATTGCGGAATGCAGAGCGTGGAAACCAGGGGTTGAGTGGAAGCCAGTGAATGTCTCAAAATGAGGGGGCAAGGGGTTGGTTTTCTGGAGTAAGATCCAATCCGAGCTATCTTTTTACCACCAGGGGATGAGAGCAGCCGGAATGCTGAAGGGAAAACGTTACTGGATTTTTGACATGGATGGCACCTTGACCGTGGCACAGCACGATTTCGATGCTATTCGGGCCGAGTTGGATCTGCCGCTGAATGAACCCATCCTGGAGGCATTAGACAGGCTGCCTGCCATTCAGGCCGATGCCAGAATGCGGCAACTCGATGCCATCGAGTTGGATCTGGCGGCCAGCGCGCGGGCCCAGGAGGGTGCCGGGGAATTGCTGGAGCAGCTCTGTCGTCAAGCATTCCATCTGGGAATTCTGACGCGCAACGCCCGGGGCAGCGCCATGAAAACCCTGGCCAGCTGCGGCCTGGACAAGTTCTTTTCGGATGAAGATGTGATCAGCCGGGGTTGCGTGCGCCCGAAACCGGATCCCGACGGGATTCACCGGTTGCTGAATCGCTGGCAGGGCCACCCTGACCAGACCGTGATGATCGGAGATTTTCTGTTCGATGTGCAGTGCGGGAGGAATGCGGGCACCACGACGGTCTATTTCGACCCCCAGGGAGACAACCTGTGGAACGAGTATGCCGATCTGGTGGTAAGTTCCCTGAAAGAACTCACCCGCGCATTGGGGTCAGGTCTAGTATTGTAGCTTCTGAGACAACCATGGAAGCTTGACAGGTGTCATGGTTTATACAAACCGGTGATGACTCTCCTTATCGCCCTTCCGGTACGACAGCCGAGGCCAGCAGCCGCGGCAGGGGCAGTTCATCGATAAGCATGTGGATCAGAGCAGCCACCAGAGCCAGGATCACTCCAACCCACCAGACCGCATCGTAGGTTCCATAGGTGTCAAAGAGATAGCCACCCAGCCAGACCCCCAGAAAGCTACCTAACTGGTGGCTCAGAAACACGATACCGAACAGGGTTGAGAGATATCGCATACCGAAGATCTGTCCGACGATACCGGTGGTGAGGGGCACGGTGGAGAGCCAGAGAATCCCCATGCTGGCGGCAAACAGATAGATAGTGAGCTCGGTTTTCGGCGCCAGCATCAGGGCGGAGATGGCCACCGCCCGCAACAGATAGATCCAGCTCAGCCCCACTTTTTTACTCCAGCGCTGTCCAACTGCACCCGAACCGAATGAGCCAAAAATATTGAAGAAGCCGATCAACGCCAGTGAGGTGGCTCCCACCGACGCGGCCATTCCCAGGTCTTTGACATAGGAAGGGAAATGTACCGTGATGAAGGCAACATGAAAGCCGCAGACGAAAAAACCGAGGGTTAACAGCAGGTAACCCCGGTGTGCGACTGCCTCCCTCAGGGCCTCGGCCAGAGTCTGATCCGATTCCGCCTCCCCTTTTGCCGACGTCATACGGGGAATCAGCAACGCGGCCGGGATGATCAATGCGGTAAAACTCGCCATGATCAGCAGTGCGCTGAACCATCCGAAGTGACCGATAAAGCCCTGTGCCAGGGGAGAAAAAACCACCTGACCCAAGGATCCCGCCGCCGTCCCCAATCCAAGAGCCAGGGATCGCTTGTCCGGCCCCACCACTTTCGCAATCGCCGAAAGCGCGATGGCAAATCCCGTGAATGCCACCCCCAGTCCAGTGAGCACCCCACCGAACAGATGGAGTGCCATGCTGCTGTCGGCCCCGGCCATGCCGTAAATCCCGAGGGCGTAGCACAAGGCCCCGGCAATCAGCACCGGGGCGGCGCCCCGCCGGTCGGCGATGGCACCGGCCAGGGGTACGCCGATACCCCACAACAGATTCTGGATCGCCATGGCCAGTGCGAAGGTTTCGCGGCCCCACCCATTTGCCAGGGTCATGGGATCCATGAACAAGCCGAAGCTCGACCGGACCCCGAACCCGACCATGGCGATGAGACAGCCCGCCACGATGACAATGAAGGGTGTTCGCCACAGGGGAGGAAGCGAGCCGTTGTTCTTATTGATCACCATTGATTACCCGCACACCATGTCACTATCTATCAAGCCAAAGGGGATATCTCTGGTCGAATGCCAGTCGCTAGGAGCCTGTATCCCCTTTGTCTGGCGGTGAAATCTGCTATTAATGCAGGGTAGTCAAGAAGGGTATGACCGAGACGTAACAGGCATCTACCCAGGCGAGCACCACACCCCACTCGCCCCTTGAAACTTGAAACTTGAAACTTGAAACTTGAAACTTGAAACTTGAAACTTGAAACTCGCCACTTGCCCCTACAAGTTCCCCAGCAGTGCATTCAGGTGCGCCACCACGCTCCTGCCAAGCGCACTCAAGGCATATCCGCCTTCCAGGGTGGAGACTACCCGGCCCTCGGCGTAGCGGTCGGCGATGGATTTGAGCTTTTCAGTCACCCAGGCATAATCCGGTTCCCGCAGGCGCAGCTGTCCCATTCCGTCTTCGGCATGGGCGTCGAATCCGGCAGAGATCATCACCAGCTGGGGCTGAAACTCTTCCAGCGCCGGCAGCCAGTGGGCTTCAACCTGCTCCCTGAACTGTTCTCCACCGGCTCCCGCGGACAAGGGGATATTGACCACGTGATCGGTTTCAGACTCGTGGCCGGTAAAGGGGTAAAAAGGGTGCTGAAAGCTGGAGCAGAAAAGCACCCTGGAATCCTGCTGGAAAATCTCTTCCGTGCCATTACCGTGGTGCACATCGAAATCGATGATGGCAACCCGGTCCAGACCCAGCTCGTCAAGGGCGTAGGCGGCACCCACCGCTACGTTGTTGAAATAACAGAATCCCATGGCCCGGTGACGTTCGGCGTGATGCCCCGGTGGCCGCACGGCGCAGAATGCAGAACCGGCTTTGCCCTCCATCACCAGATCGACACCATGTACCACCGCCCCGGCGGCACGTAACGCGGCATCCAGGGTTTTCGGCATCATGACGGTGTCGCTGTCGAGCCGGCGGATACCTTCGTAGGGGGCTTCGGTGAGTATGCCGGTCACATAATCGGGATCGTGTACCCGGTCCAGATGCTCACGTTTGACCGCAGGAGCCTCCAGCTGTCTGATCGCGAATTCCATCCCGGAACTCAGCAGTTGATCCTGTATTGCGCTGAGGCGCGCCGGGCGCTCGGGGTGTCCCCCTCCCACGTCGTGGAGCAGACATTCAGGGTGAGATATGTAGGCGATAGGCACGGGCGCTGCCTCCCGGTTGTGTAAGGAAGTGCAACGTTACACCATTCAACCGGTTTAGTGCCACAAGCGGGGTCCCTGTTTGAGCAGTCCGGTATTGCGCCCCTCAAACACCGGGTGGGGAAACACCCCGTACGCCGGTCGCTGCCCGAACCCTCAGGGATGCTCTGACCGGGTTGTATGCTGCCCCGGAATGAAAGCGAAGCAACCCACCTTGCTGGATGGCATCCTTCGCGTCGTTAACAGTCCCCCCATCAACCACTTCTCCCGCCCGTGGGGGAATAGCCGGTTGCTGCCTGCAACGACCTGTTGACAGCTGATTTCTGGAGCTAGCTTTCGATAGCGTGTTTCTGAATTCTGTACAGGAGTGTATCCCGGGTAATTCCCAGTAATCGTGCCGCTTTGCTGCGGTTCCCCCCGCTTAGACCCAGCGCCTGACGGATCATGTCGCTCTCCAGTTCCTGCAGGTTGATCCCATCCGCCGGAAGGATGAAGCGGGATCCGCGCCTGCTCTGCCCGACTCCGTTGCGAATGTTCGAGGGCAGATTCTCCGGTTGTATCATCTGACCGGCCATCAGAATCACCATACGCTCGCAGAAGTTCTTGAGTTCCCGTACGTTGCCCGGCCACCGGTAGCGCTTCAGCAGATTTCTTGCCGTTACCGAATAACGGGGGGCGCTGCGACCATGAACGCCGGCCAGCCCGGCGGTGAAGTGCTTCAGCAACAAGACGATATCCCCCTCCCTTTCCCGCAGGGATGGCACTTCGAGGGACACGACGTAGAGTCGGTAAAAAAGATCCTCCCGCAGCGTCCCTTCTCCCGCAGACCCGGTGAGATCAGCGCTGGTTGACGAGATGATTCTCGGATGGGCGGCATTCGGAACCCTGGACTCACCTGACTCCAGATAGCTCAGCAACACCATCTGAGCATCGGGCTGCAACTCTCCCAATGCATTCAGAAACAGGGTGGCGGCTCCTGACTCCAGTGCCTGCTGCAACTCCGGTCCGGTCACTACCGGACAGTTCACCACCACAAAAGGTCCATCCTGACGGGGGCTCGCATGGTGGATTTCCCGGGCCAGGGTCTCCCTGCCCGCGCCCTCTTCGCCGGAGATCAATACCGGAGCCCCGGTGCCTGCTACCATACGCGCAGCATTGACCACACGCAAAAACGAGGGGGCATCTCCCTTGATACTCGTGTTTTTGAAGTTCATGACTTACTTCCTGTCTAATTTCCTACGTCCGTTACGGGCACTGGGGCCGTTTTCAGTTCAAGCAGTTCTGGATACCAGAGTGTCAACAAGCCTAAAAATACGATGACCACACCAACCGTGGCTTTCAGGTAGGGGACACTGGCAAGGCGAAACAGTCTGCCCGCGAGCAGGCCAGTGGCCATCACCGCCGGTATCGTACCAAGACCAAAGGCGATCATGTAGGTCGCGCCACTCAAAGGACCCGCATGGGACGCCGTGGAAATCAGCATGGTGTAGACCAGCCCACAAGGCAACCATCCCCAGATCAGACCATAGGCTGCCGCTCTTATCAGAGTATCCACGGGCATCAGACGCCGCCCCAGGGGTTCCAGCCGGTTCCACAGCGGCACACCGATACGCTCAACCTGGGCCAGCTTCGGTAACCAGCCGGCGATATGCAGACCGATCAGCACCACGATCAAAGCCGCAGACAACTGGAGCCAGCGATGCCCCTGTCCGGGTCCAAGCCATTCCAGCAACCGCCCCCCGACCGAGCCCATGAGCCCCCCGGCCACACCGTAACTGGCAATTCGCCCGAGACTGTACACAGCCAGAAACAGTAACATTCGCGGGGGTTTGTTACGGGTTTCCGGCAACAAACCATAGCTCAGTGCACCCATAATACCGCCGCACATACCCACGCAGTGCAGCGAACTGAACAAGCCCACGGTAAAAGCCAGAGGTAACGACAGATCCAAATCAGCCCTCCGGCGCAATCCGGGGGAATCCCGCTGCTCGTGATGTAGCAATCGGGGTTAAAGTATCAATCTGGTCCCGTTCGCGCATTGATTGATCTCAATTCGAAAAGGTCATATGGACCGAAGTTACCAATACCGGGCCTCGAACTACCCCAATAGTTGACATCTTAATCGTTATGCATACAATCCCCACCATTACCTAGTATTTTACTGTGTTTTATCCAAGGAGAACCGAATTGAGTACTGAAATCCCCCAACGTGATGGCGACGGTTACCTCGCGGACATGAATGACTGGACCCCCGAAATCGCAAAAGCGATGGCTGAAGCGGACGATTTTCAGCTGGACGATGCCAAGTGGGAGCAGATCCTGCAGGCGCGCAACTACTATGAAGAACACGCCACGGTTCCCCCCATCCGCAAATTCGCCAAGTATCTGGGTGCGGACAAGAAAGAGATGTTCAAGCTCTGGATGACCGGTCCCATGAAACCGATTACCAAGTACGGCGGGTTACCGAAACCGACCGGCTGCGTCTGAACAGATCGCAGGTGCGCTGGCTGGTCCGGGCTGGTAGAGTCCGGGTAACTGTTTACCCGGACTGATCCCATGCAGGACCTCCACGACTTCGAACTGGTACTGATTTCCCGAAACCCGATCCTGGTGATTGAATCCCTCGAAGAGCCGAGGGTGGTGCAGCTGTTGACACGACTGGCCATGCGCCTGAATCACCCCATGTTTCAGTGGTCGGTTTCCGAAGGCCTCAAGCGACTGGGGCTGGACTTCGACGCCCAGAAGCACAACGCGGAGCCGGACGATGTGCTCAAACACATCAAAGCCGTCTCCCAGCCGGGCTTCTACCTGCTGCTGGATTTCCACCCCTACCTGCAGGATCCGCTGCATATCCGGCTGATCAAAGAGATCGCCCAGGGCTACGAGACGGTACCGCGCACCCTCATCTTCCTCAGCTACGACTTCCCCACCCCCCCTGAGATCCGGCATCTCACTGTCAGGTTTTCATTGCAACTGCCCGACAGGGCCGGGATCAAGCGGCTGATAAACGAGGAGGCGGAGCGCTGGCAGGGCCGTTCCAGGCGGCCGGTATCCGCTGACTCCCGGGCGGTGGAGCAACTGGCAGATAACCTGACGGGAGTCACCGCGACGGATGCCCGCCGACTGATCCGCTCTGCCATCGAGGACGACGGGGCAATCCGCCAGGAAGACCTGCCCCGGATCATGCGGGCGAAATACGAGTTGATCAACCAGGACGGTATCATCTCTTTCGAGTATGACACCGCGAAGTTTTCTGATGTTGCTGGTCTCCGGCAGTTAAAGAAATGGCTGAAGCACCGGCGCAAGGCGTTCTCCGGGGGTATCGCTTCCCTAGACCGGCCCAAGGGCATCATGCTGCTGGGTGTACAGGGGGGAGGAAAAAGCCTGGCGGCAAAGGCGGTGGCCGGCAGCTTCGGGGTTCCCCTGCTGCGCCTGGACTTTGCCACCCTCTACAACAAGTTCATCGGGGAAACCGAAAAAAACCTCCAGCGCGCGCTGGACCTGGCCGAAACCATGGCACCCTGTGTGCTCTGGATGGATGAGATAGAAAAAGGCATCAGCCTGGACAGCAACGATGACGGGGTGTCACGCCGGATTCTGGGCACGCTGTTAACCTGGATGGCAGAACACAAGGCCTCCATATTTATTATCGCCACCTCCAACAACATCGAGCAGCTTCCCCCCGAGCTGGTTCGAAAAGGGCGGCTCGACGAGATTTTCTTTGTCGATCTTCCCGATCGCCAGAGCCGCCTGGAGATTTTCAAGATACACTTGCGGGTACGCAATCTAGCACCCAGCGGTTTCGATCTGGAGTCCCTGTCCCACACCAGCGAAGGCTTTACCGGGGCGGAGATCGAACAGTCCATCGTCTCCGCACTCTATGCCGCCCAGGCCCAGGACGAAACCCTGAATACGGGTCACCTGCAGGACGAACTGGAGCGAACCAGCCCCCTCTCTGTGGTCATGGGTGAGAAAATCGCCTATTTACGAAACTGGGCTGCCGACCGGGCTGTTCCGGCAAACTGACAAAAACAGTAATTTATCAACAAGCCAATGACAAGCCACCACCCGCTGGGCCAGCTGACCCGTGAAATGAACCATCGGCTTCAGCGGTGTGCGCCTGGTACTGCCTCCGGAGAATTAGACTATGTTCAACTACGACTCCCCGCTCTACCGGCCACCCAGCGAAGGCAACAACCTGATTATTCAGGCGACCCTGGGTTGCAGCTTCAATCGCTGCACTTTCTGTTCCATGTATCGCTCCAAAACCTACCGGGCAAGACCCCTTGAAGAGGTGTTCGCCGACCTCCAGGATGCCGCATCGGCCTGGCCGGATGCCCGTCGGATATTCCTTGCCGATGGTGACGCACTGGCATTGCCCACCGAGCACCTGATGAAAATCCTGGAGCGGGTAAAACGGCTCTTTCCCGCATTCAGCAGGGTGTCCAGCTATGCCACTCCCTCCAACCTGCGCAGAAAAACCGTGGAGGAACTGACGGAACTGAGAGAACAGGGGCTCAAGCTGGTCTACCTGGGAATAGAATCGGGGTCCGACCTGATCCTTAAAAAAATTACCAAAGGTGCCAATCGAAGGAGTACGGGTGATGCCATGATCAAGGCAGATCAGGCCGGGCTCAAGGTATCAGGCACCGTGATTCTGGGCCTGGGAGGCAGACAGCATTGGGAAACACACATCGACGGCACGCTGGCACTGCTGAGCGAGGCTCCCCTGACCTATCTCTCAACCCTCCAGCTGCACCTGGAGAGAGAGATCAGGGAGGAGTTCTATCACAAATTCGGGGAGCCTTTCCAGATGCAGGATGACCGGCGCATTCTGCTGGAGCAGGAAAGGCTGATCGAAGGATTACAACCCCCGGCTCCGGTGATCTTCCGCTCCAACCATGCCTCCAATGCCCTGGCCCTGGCCGGTAACCTGCCCCGGGACCGGGACAGGCTGCTGCAACAGATACAAGCGGTGCTCGGAGGCGCGCCGGGTATACGGCCGGCGTTTCTCAGAGGACTCTGATGGCGTTGCGCCAGATAACACCATCAGGTACCGGGCGTCAGGGCCGCGGAAAAAAATGATTCATCCCATCTGGCTTGCCTTGTTGCCCAGCTTCCGCGTTGTGACAAGGGTTACATAGAACGGCTATGCGCCCCTTATCACGCCTTGAATCTGGACAACAATTCGGCGCCATTTTGGGACAAATCATATTTTCCGAGGCCCTTACTCCGATGCTACCGACAACAGCTCGATTTCGAAGATCAGGGTTTCGTTGGGACCAATGGAATTCCCGGCACCATTTGGGCCATAGCCCAGGTTGGACGGAATGAAGACCTGCCATTTCGCACCGGGTTTCATCAGGGAGATGGACTCCTTGAAACCCGGGATAACGCCGTCCAGGCTGAAACTCGTAGGTTCGCCCCGTTTGTAGGAACTGTCGAATTCGGTGCCATCGATCAGGGTTCCCCGATAGTTCACCGTGACTTTGGATCCAGGAGCCGGCGAATCACCGGAACCCGCTTTCAGTTCGATATACTGGAGACCGGAAGGTAATACCACCACCCCCTCACGGGTCTTGTTCTGCTCCAGGAACGCCTTCCCGGCCGCCAGCTTCGCCTGAGCCTTAGCCTGTTTTTCCATCATCAGTTTCTGGCGGCCCGCCTGCAGGGCGGCCTGCATCTCCGGCATGGTCATCTGCAAGGGCTTACCCCACAATACGTCGTTGATAGCTGCAGCGAAAGCAGTGCCATCCACGGCAATACCTTCCGATTTAAGCTGCTGACCAAATTGTACACCCAGCACATAGCTGAATTTCTGCTGCTCACTCTCAAGTTCCAGCGCAAAACCATTCGCACTGATGGCAATCAGCAGGAATGCGGCACAGGTTTGCAGGTAACGGGACATAAAGACTCCTTTAGTTGGATTGAAATAATTGAGAATCGGATACTGTTTTCCAAGTCTGTGGTAAGAATCCCTGCCGGCGGGGCAGGATGGCAATCGACAGAAATGAGACCCGGGGAGGCAGATTCCGTTCCCTCTCCCAGACCACATCCCTGTTATCAAGGATAAGGGCCGCGGGGAAACGGACTGCTGACTACACTGGGAAGGCAATAACAACCCCCGGCTACACGAAGCGCATGGACAGATCCACTGCGGTTACGTCTTTGGTCAGGGCACCGACGGAGATATCGTCTATCCCGGTTTCGGCAATTCCGCGGATGGCTGTCAGACCCACACCCCCGGAAGCTTCCAGTCTTGCCCGGCCGGCATTCAGGGCAACCGCCTCCCGCAGCTGGTCGAGATCGAAATTGTCCAGCAACACTCTTTTCGCACCCGCACCCAGGGCCTGCTCCAGTTCCTCCAGGCTCTCCACCTCGATTTCCACTTCCACACCACCCGCACGTTCCAGCGCCACTGCCATGGCACCGGCGATGGAACCCGCCGCCAGTATGTGGTTTTCCTTGATCAATATGGCATCATACAGCCCGATACGGTGATTATGGCAGCCACCACAAACCACGGCATACTTCTGTTGCAGGCGCAGGCCGGGCAGGGTCTTCCGGGTATCCAGGATGCGCACCCCCGTGCCCGCCACCGCCTCGGCATATCGCCGGGCCAGGGAAGCGGTGCCCGATAAAGTCTGAAGATAATTGAGACCGGTACGCTCTCCGGTGAGCAGCGCCCGGGTCTTACCCCGCATCCGGCACAGCACCTGATCCCCAGACACCAGGTCACCATCTGCGGCCGACCACTCCAGTTCGATTCCCGGATCACACTGCCTGAACACCTCCGCGAACCAGGCTGTTCCGCAGAGGACTGCCGTTTCCCTGCAGACCACCTGAACCGAGGATTCGGAGTCCGTCGGTATCAGTTCGGCGGTGAGATCCCCCGTACCCAGGTCCTCTGCGAGAACCAGCCGAATCTGCTGGCCGATGGCCTCGGCCGGGGGCAGATGGGACTTTAACTCAGTTGACATCGAGTAATTCAACCTCGAACACCAGGGTGGCATCCGGGGGAATCACACCACCGGCACCGGCGCGACCGTATCCCAGGTGGGACGGTATGGTCAGCTTCCGCTTCCCTCCCACTTTCATTCCTTCCACACCTTCGTCCCAGCCGCGAATCACCCGCCCGGCACCCAGGGGAAAACTGAAAGGATCGCTCCGGTCGAGGCTGGAATCGAACTTGGTTCCGTCCGTCAACCAGCCCGTGTAATGCACAGTGACCGTGTTTTTCGCCTGAGCAGCTTTTCCGTCACCCTCAGCCAGTTCTTCGATCTTGAGACCGGAGTCTGTGATTTTCTCCGCCATTTCCACACCCCACCATCTGAATTGTAAAAAAGGGGCATTATAGGGATGCTGCCGACAAACCGCCAACGGTCCGTTGAGTCATGGGGTCAGGTCTAGTATTATAGCATCTGATACAACCATGGGATCA
>JAAELC010000739.1 GCA_024227135.1 Gammaproteobacteria bacterium | reverse complement strand
TCGAATGGCACATACTTACGCTTAAAAGCCCCGTCATTGCGAGCGAAGCGTGGCAATCTCCCTTGTCGTGCCGGGGTTCTGGAGATTGCTTCGTGCCTCTTGAAGAACTTAACCTGCAGTTCTTCATCGATTTGTGACCGCGCAGCGGGGTGAGGGGCTCGCAATGACGACTATTTGGCTTAAGTAAGTGCCATTCCGGCCTGACTCCTTTATTCCGTCGCAGGGACTCACCGTTTTGATTATGGAACCAACAATGTTCAAGTCATGGGTTGTTGTGATTACGCTTTTTTTGACAGCACCGGTGCTGGCGACGGAAGTTGCTAATGGCAAGGATGAGGATGTGCCCGTGCTGACAGAAGCGGTAGTTCACGAAGAGCATGATATTGCTGACAAGTTCACACAAACCCAGGCAAAGCCTTTTCAGTTGATCGGTTCGGTGGTGGAGCCTGGAAATCGTCGAACTTTACGTTGGTCATCACCCCAGTCACCGGGCGGGTTTGCAGTGCAGACACCGGTCATCGTAGTCAATGGGCGTCAGGCGGGTCCGGTTCTATGCCTGACGGCTGCGATCCATGGCGACGAACTCAATGGAATCGAGATAACCCGGCAGGTTACCCATGGGCTCAATCCGGAGAAACTCAGCGGGACTGTGGTGGGGGTACCGATTGTGAATCTGGAGGGGTTTTGGCGACGCGATCGGTATATCGGGGATCGCAGGGACCTGAATCGCTATTTTCCTGGCAGTCCTGAAGGGTCCTATCCCAGCCGGGTGGCGTTTGCCCTCTTCGATGAGATCATTCGTCGCTGTGATGCGGTGGTGGATTTTCATACCGGCTCTTTCTATCGGGAAAACCTGCCACAATTGCGGGTCGATCTGACGGTCAAGCAGGTCGCGGATCTATCCAAAGGCTTTGGGGCCATTACGGTGCTTCAGAATATCGCACCGCCGGGAAGCCTGCGGGGATCTGCCACCGCCGCTGGAATCCCCACGCTGGTGGCGGAAATCGGTGGCCCTTTGAGCCTGGAGCCCGAGAAAGTCGATATCGGTGTCAAGAGTTTGAAGTCGTTTATGAGTTCGATCGGGATGCTCGGCAAGGCCAGCCGATGGCTGCAGCCCCAGCCCGTGTATTACAGCAGCGAATGGATTCGCGCTGATGCGGGAGGAATTCTGATCAACAGTCTGAAACTGGGTGATACGGTCAAGGCCGGCGATTTCCTGGCTGAGATTATCGATCCGGTGGGGGATACTGTCCATAAAGTGACAGCGCCATTCGATGGAACCGTTCTGGGAAGAGCCCAAAACCAGTTTGTCAGTCCCGGTTTTGCCATTTTCCGGATCGGCAGTAAGAAAACCCTCGAAGAGCTTGAACAGCAAGGGGCTGCTGAAAAAAAGGAAGCGGTGGAACGCAAAGCAGAACAGCTGGGGATAGAAGAGAAAGGTAAATCTGAGAGTAACTGAATGAGTTTCAGGGCATTCTTTCAGAATTGGCCAGCGGTGTTGGGGGGATACCACCTGCACCCTCCGGGTGTACTGGCTGGTCTTGCTGGACTGAGTTGCGCTTCCTGACTGGGAGGTGGCAGCCGATATCGGCCGGTGGTTTTTCCATGAAGCTCGATACAAGCCCACCGAACCCTGCTCCACCCACCCACTCAGTCAAGTTAACAGAGAGACGACACCCCTGGTCTACTCTGGTTTGAATTCACTCGATTTCTATTGGAGGTCACTTGAGTCTGACTAAATCTAAACTAAACTTCGTGCTGGTTGTTTTCAGCTCATTGTTCGCCTTACAGGTGCAGGCTGTCGATCCGCCGAAAGTAGAACGGGTAATTAATGATAATGCCTCTCACGAGAAGCTGGTGATCGGGGAGGCGGAGTATATTGATATTCCTGCCCTGAAGGCCACTTTCAACGCCCGTATCGATACGGGCGCCGCCACCACCTCTGTTTTTGCCGCCAACATCGAGGAGTTTGAACGGGATGGTAAACCCTGGGTACGTTTTACGGTGATGAATCCTGATCAGAAAAAGGAATACCCGCTGGAACGACCGGTTGCCCGTGTTGCCAGGATCAAGAAACGTGGTGAGGATGGTTTCACCCGGCGCCCTGCGGTGGCAGCAGATCTCACCCTGGGAAAGGTGACGCGACAGATAACGGTAAATCTGGCGGACCGGACCGGGTTCGAGTTTCCACTGTTGATCGGTCGTGATTTTCTGCGTGGTCTGGCCGTGGTGGATGTCAGCAAAAAATACACCCAGAAATCCTCCGATAGCGCTGTGGAGAAGCCCTGATGCAGGCCAAAATTCAACTCTATGTCTGGATGGCAGTACTGGTGGCCCTCGGTCTGGGCCTGGCGGCTTACAAACATTGGCAGCTTGGATTTCCGATTATCCCCGGAAAGACCCAAACCGTCTGGACGGTGGAGGCAAAGGTGCAGTTCAAGGCCCGGGGTGAGCCAGCGAAAGTGTCGCTTAATCTACCTGAGGATACCGAGAACCTGGTGGTTATCGAATCCGGTTCCGCGTCACCCGGATACGGTTACCAGCGGCTGGATCAGGGAGAGTCCGAGGCACGGGGTGTCTGGTCGACCAGGGAGGCGAGAGGGCCGCAGGCGGTTTATTATCGGGCGCAAGTCTATCGGGGGGATGGCAAACCATTCGTTCAGGAAGGTGAGAAACCCGGGAAACCGGAGAAACCCCGTTTCCACGAACCTAAAGCAACGGCAGCCGACACCGTCCTGGCCAGCGCCTTTTTTCACTCTGCCGATGCGGTGACACTGGCTGCCGGTTTGATCAAGCTGCTCGATGGCAGCAATCCTGATGATAACGTGCGTGCTCTGTTGCATGGTGTGGAGGGAGAGTCTGCCCGAAACCAGCTGTTACTGGATCTGCTGGCCTCCGCCAATGTTCCAGCACGGCCGCTCCGGGGCATTACACTGGGAGAGAATACCAAGCGCCAGGCGCTGCTGGAACTGATTGAAGTATTCGATGGCGAAGCCTGGGTGGCTATCGATCCCAAGGGCGGTGGTATCAGTATTCCAGAGACCTTTCTGCCCTGGCAACGGGGTGATCAGTCACTGCTGGATGTGTACGGTGGTCAGGATTCCCGGGTCATATTTTCGGTGATCACCGATGAGCGTGCAGCCCGAAACGTGGCGACCTATCTGGGCCGGGAACAGAATGCAGGGCTGGTGGACTTTTCCATTTTTTCCTTACCCGTGGATGTTCAAAAGACGTTTTCCATGTTGCTGTTAATTCCCATTGGTGCACTGGTGGTGGTTATCCTGCGCAACCTGGTCGGTCTGCAGACATCCGGTACTTTCATGCCCATCCTGATCGCTCTGGCTTTCGTTCAGACCACCCTGCTGGTTGGTATCGTGCTGTTCCTGACGGTGGTTGGCACAGGATTATTGATTCGGGGTTATCTCAGTCGGTTGAATTTATTGCTGGTGCCGAGGATAGCGGCAGTTTTGATTGTTGTGATCGGTTTATACATCGGTCTCAGCGTCATGGGTTTCAAAATGGGATTGACTGCTGCATTGAGTATTACTTTCTTTCCGATGATCATTATCTCCTGGACCATAGAGCGGATGTCGATTCTCTGGGAAGAAGAGGGTGCCAAAGAGGTGATGATTCAAGGTGGCGGCAGTCTGCTGACCGCTTCGATAGCCTACCTGGTAATGACAGAACGTCATATCGCATATCTCTTTTTTGCCTTCCCGGAACTGTTACTGGTGGTGTTGGCGATCATCCTCTCCATCGGACAGTATACCGGCTATCGTTTGAGCGAATTGCGGCGTTTTGAGCCGCTGTCAAAGGAGGGGTGATGTTCAAACTTGCAACCCCGAAAAAGCTCAGAAAAGCCGGTATCGCCGGTATGAACATGCGCAACGTGGTCTATATCGGTCAGAACAATCCACGTCATCTCTATCCCCGGGTGGACGACAAGCTGTTAACCAAACTCATCGCCGAGGAGGGAGGTATTGCCGTACCGCCCCTGATAGGCGTGGTGAAGTTCACGGGCCAGCTCAAAGAGTTGCAGGATTTTCTCAGGCCCCATCAGAAGTTCGTGATAAAACCATCTAAAGGGAGTGGTGGCAAGGGTATTCTGGTGATCGTCGGTCGCGATGGTGATCGTTATGTGAAACCCAGCGGTGCACTGATTACGTTTACCGACGTTGCCCGCCACATCAATAACACCCTGAGCGGGTTGTTTTCCCTCGGTGGTAAACCCGATGTAGCCATGATCGAGCAGATGGTGGAGTTTTCCGACACCTTTACTGACTTCACCTTTGAAGGTGTTCCGGATGTCAGGGTAATCGTCTACAAAGGTTATCCGATAATGGCGATGACCCGACTTTCCACCCGTGCTTCCGATGGTAAGGCCAACTTGCATCAGGGAGCCGTGGGTGTGGGCCTGGATATCGGTACCGGTTATGCGCTGAAGGCCGTGCAACATGGTCTGCCCGTAGAGTTTCACCCGGATACGGGGGCTCGGCTGGCCGATATCAAAGTGCCTCAATGGGAGGGGTTGATCCGGTTGACGGCCAGCTGTTATGAAGTCGCAGAGCTGGGTTATCTGGGAGCCGATGTGGTGCTGGACCGGGAAAGGGGGCCTTTGATACTGGAACTTAATGCTCGTCCAGGTCTGGCAATACAGGTTGCCAACGGGATGGGCATGGTACCCAGAGTCGAACAGGTGGATCACCAGATCGGGCGCAACATCCGCCCCCTGCAGTCGGAAGAGAGAGCCGCCTGGTCACTGCAGAATTTCAGGGTGCTCTAAAGCGGGTGACCTGCTCGGGTCGGACGACACGGTGATTCAATCCGGTCCTCCAGATATCGAAGGGGATGTCTGGTACAGCAGGGCAGAAGTCAAGGCATCCCTCTCCAGTCCCGGTGACGGGAGTCGCCGGCTTTTTTTGTTTGTCCAATCAACCCGTCCCGGTACGGGTTTTTTTATGCGCTGGGTTGAGCAACGGGAGAGCGGGCTGTGCAGAGGCCGGCAGACCCGGTTTCCATCTACGGGGAGGGGGATTCCGGCCAGATGGCATGGTGATCATCGATGATGTATCTGTGTGTGTGGTGACCGGGCAGGTGGCGGTGTGGGTGGGTGTGTGGTTCAGGCCCTTCCCAGCCCTCATGGTCGTGACGGTGATGGAGTCCATGGGTATGTTTATGCTCGTGAAAAGTTTCCGTGTGGGTGTGGGCCAGAACTGTCTCATCATACTTCGGCCATAGCATGGCGGCGAGGACGGCGGATATCAGCACGACGATGCCAAGTATCAAAGCTGTGACTTGCACCCCCAACCATGTTCCTGAATACCCGGCTGCCAGGTAGAAAATCAGCCAGCAGGCATGGGAAAGTGAAAACTGGGCAGAGAAATAAGCAGATCTGTCGGCGGGCGACGATGAGCGGTTTACTACAAGCCCAGCAGGAGTCTGAACCAGTGACCAGCCCAAACCGATGAAAAACCAGATGGACAGCACACCCGGGAAAGAGGGGCCGATGGATGTAAGCAAAAGTCCCGTTGCCATGATGCAGGCGCCGAATAACATCACCTGGCGCTCCGGGATGCGGTCGAGCACGCCTGGCAGCCCGAGTGCCCCAATCATCGAGCCTGCTCCGGCAGACGCCAACGCCACGGCAACGTCGGATTCGCTACCCCCAAGGTTCTCGCGAATGTAGATGACGGTATTGACGATGATCATGGCGCTGGCACTGGCCACCCCCAGATAGAGTGCCAGTAACCCCCGCAGTCGTGGGGTCTTGAGATAGGAGCGAATGCCGAAACTTATCTCGTCCCACACAGATCCTGATCTGTAGATACTCGGGTCTAACGGAAACACCGTCCAGGCGATCAGTGTGGCAGAGATCAGAAAGGCCACGGCGTTTGCGACAAACAATCCGGTGTACGTCATGAACAACAAAGCCAGACCGGCCAGCACAGGACTCAACAGGGTTTCCAGATCATAGGCGAGACGGGACAGGGAAAGTGCCCGCGTATACTGGCGTTCTTCGACCAGCAGGTCGGGGATGGTGGCTGAAAACACGGGTTTAAAGCCGGCCGAAAACAGATTCAGCATGAAAATCAAAAGGTATATCTGCCAGATTTCGGTGACGAACGGGATAGCAAGAATGACCCCCGCCCGAACCAGATCCAGGATTAAGAGGAAGGGTTTTCGGCGGAAGCGATGGGCCAGTCCTCCAATGACAGGTGCAAACAGCACGTAAGCCGTCATTTTAAATGCCAGTGCGGTGCCAAGCACGAATGCCGCGTTACCACCCACCTTATCGTAGGCGAGCAGCGTCAGCGCCACCGTACTCAAACCCGTACCGAGCAGGGCAATTATCTGAGCGGCAAACAGTTTTCGAAAATCAGGGTTGCGCAGTGGGTTTTGTTGATTCATCGGGTCTGAATAACTTTCTGAACACGGATACTGCCACAGGAACCACTATCGATTTTATCCCTGGAGCAGATGATCCTGTCGCCCGTATCCGTATCCGTATCCGTATCCGTATCAGCCAGGTACCGGAGCCCGCAACAATGGCGCTGTTTGCTTCCGGACTGGGACTGATGATGGTAGGGGTCAGGCGGAGGGGTCAGCCGGCACTTAAAAAAGCCTGACACCCAACGATAATGGACTATCCCCCCCGGCGACCGTAAAGGATCATACCGGTTCTCTCTACTGAACCGATAGCGAGTTCCATTCTGTCGCCGGGTAGGATGGGGATGAGTACTTTTGCTCCCGCCTGCTTGGGAACGGTGAACCGGCAGTTGTTCAGATCATCCTAAGCAGGCACTTTTTCTTTTCAGTCTGCCCCCATTTGCAGGACTGGAATAGTGTCCGGCAGGGGCATTAAAACTGCTCTGTGATTTCCACTCTCTTGAGTTTCCACGTTACAGGTCCTCTCCTAACCCCCAATAAAACCAGTATGGTCTTTTCTGTATCGACACTGAATCCTTCTTGAGGGAACGGCAAAGGGGTTGGGTCGCATTCATCGGGTTCTTGCTATCTTGCCGCTGGCCTGATCGATAGATGAGATTGAGAATGTCCCGGCATCGTCCCATTCACTTGTTGTTTCAAATGATAGCTACAGGTAGGACATGTCAATTTGCTTAAAGGGGGTATCCACTTCACTGGCTTTAGAGTTTCCTGAGATCTCAGGATAAGACAATTTCGTGTTTCAGGCGCTAATCTTCTCCCACTTATTGCATCAAACTGCATAAATTGACGAGCTTTATCCAGGAAGGCCACGGCAAATCGTGCAGGACAGCGGCTCGGGCCAGTGAAGTGGATACCCCCTTTTGCTTATATTGTTATGTGCAAAAATATGAACTGTTTACCCTGTTTATGGAAAAAGTAGTATGCTTCAGGGTAAATCTTGATAGAAATGCTCGGTATTAAACCGACAAAGGTCTGTCCATGCGTACCTTGCCCGAGACGATTCTGCTTACGCTGATTCTGATACTGCTGTCCGGTTGCGTATCACAACCGGTCAATGAGAGTAAACCCCTGGTTGAAAGCACCGGCGACGAGCCTGATTCTGCCGGAATGTCAGTGAGTGAAACGGAGGGAAAGCAGGGCTCCTCATTATCGTATCACCAACCCTCCGGCAGCACTGGGGGATCCGGATCTCAGACAGCTGCGGCACCGGAAGTCAGTGTTGGTGCGGACGATTCATCGGAGACCGCCCGTAAGGTGGTTCCATCCAGCAAATCCGAACCACCCGCTGTCACCCAGGAATCTGCTGTGGCCGACAAGGCCACTTCCCATTCAGTATCGACCACTCAGGTTGAGGATGCCTCGAACGAAGAGGATACCCCGGTAGCGGACACGGAAGCTTCAATGGCGGTTTCCGCTGAAGGAGGGAGCACGTCATCCCATTCCGGTACGGGTGGACAAGGGGAGAGCGATACGGATGCACCGGAGAGCATAGGGAACGAAAAGGTGGCTATGGTGATCCCTCCACCGGAATTGCTTTCCGAGGAAGCTGAGTCGGGGATGGTGCCTTCCCAAACCCTTTTACTGGATATGTCGAACCTTCCCATGTCTTTTTCCGGGCGATGGTCCCTCGATCGGCGTGTAAATCCGGTCAACCAGAAAACTCAATGTATTCTGACCTCCAGACCGGTCAATATTTCGGATGGATATGACCGGAGCGATATTCAATTATTGCTCACCTCATTGTCACTGTATGTCAACTCCGATTCGAAACTGGACTTAAGCTATCCGGAGACTGGCATTCAGATCCCAGGTGGTGCACTTCACCCATTCAGCGGCCTGGCTAAAGAGACGGTGGCTATGTTCGATGACGACACTAAGATGCTTTACGATAATATGACCGATGGCGGCGAGTTATTGGTGAAGTTGGGATTCTGGCCTACCTGGCCGGTTACCGAGACTCAGGTGGCACGCTTTCCCCTTGACGGGTTTTCTGATGCAGTTAAGGCACTGCGAGAGTGTGAACGCATGTAACGGCTGGCATAAACAGCTTTCAGTATGAATCACAAGAACTCAGAAAGAATAAGGATAAAACGATGTCATTAAGAATAAAATTCAATCTGATACTTGGTATGGCAACGCTTCTGGGTGTGGTGGCATCCGGTTTCTTTGCTCATCACCTGCTGCAGAAAAATGCACGGGAAGAGGTGTTGGACAGTGCGCGGATAATGCTCGAAAGTGCACTCGCCGTGCGAGGGTATACCGTATCGGAGATCCGTCCATTGCTGGCATTGCAGCAGAAACGGCAGTTTCTACCCCAGACCGTACCAGCCTACTCAGCCCGCAAGTACATCAACAAACTGCAGAAACAGTATCCGGACTACAGCTACAAGGAGGCCACACTCAACCCGACTAATCCAGTTGACCGTGCTACGGAGTGGGAATCGGATATCGTGAGCTGGTTTCGCAACAATCCGGACCAGAAAGAGCTGATTGTGGAGCGGGATACGGCCGCCGGTCGTTTTCTCTACCTGACCCATCCCATTCAGATTACCAACGAAGCCTGTCTCACCTGCCACAGCACGCCGGCAAATGCCCCGGCGACCTTGATCGAGACCTATGGTAATGCGAACGGTTTTGGCTGGCAGTTGAATGAGGTGGTTGGTGTTCAGATCGTTTCAGTACCCATGTCTCTTCCACTTGCCCGTGCCGACAGGATTTTTACTATATTCATGTTATCGCTGATGGGTGTATTCCTGCTGATTGCTGTTCTACTCAATCTGCTGCTGCAGTTCATCATTATTAAACCGGTCAGACAGATGGCCGAAGTGGCCGATCGTGTGAGTATGGGGGCACTCGAAGTCGCCGAATTCGAGATCAAGGGTAAGGACGAAATCTCGTCGTTGGCCAAATCCTTCAACCGCATGCATAGAAGCCTGACCAACGCCTTCGAAATGCTCGATGAGACCACTACCTGATCAAATATGGATACTCTATACAGATTCGAAACAGGTGATGAGGCCTCCGAATGATGGAAATGAGGATGGTGTGTTCAGGGAACAAATGCATTGAAAGCTTAGGGCAGCGGAAAGAACAATTATCCAGTCTTGCTCGTCTTTTGGTCCAGCTTCTGCGTTGTGGAAAAGGTTGCATAGAATAGCTATGCGCCCCTTTCCACGCCTTGAATCTGAACCATCCCGGCGCTACGCTTTCCCTGCTTCACTTGGGCACCGGTCCTGGGCATCCTGCCCAGGCCATTCACTGCTGCGCAGTTCATCCAGCGCAATTTCTGGATACTTATTAATTTCCGCGGCCCTTACGTGTGACAGCGGTGCGAACTGACTATGTCTAGTATGCCGGCCATGAGTCATCTCGGTAAGTATCGCCTTGATAACATTCTGGGTCAGGGGGCGATGGGGGTCGTCTACAAGGGCTTTGACGAAGATATTGAGCGACCGGTTGCCATTAAAGTGCTGCACAGCCATCTTCTGGACGAGGATATGGGAGAAGAGCTGGCGGTTCGGTTCAGACTGGAAGCCAAGGCCGCAGCGCGTTGTATGCACTCGAATATCGTCACGGTGTTCGACTATGGCGTGATATCCGATACCCACTACATCGTCATGGAGTATATCGAGGGTATCGATCTGAAGAGTCTGATGCGCCAGGAAAAACAGTTGCCGTTCCGGCAGGCGTCGGACACTGTGTTTCAGGTACTCAACGCATTGGAACATGCCCACACAAAAGGGGTGGTCCACCGGGATATCAAACCCGCCAACATCATGATTCTGGATAACGGCCAGGTAAAGGTGGCAGATTTCGGGATTGCCAGATTGCTGAGTTCCGACCTTACTCAGGCTGGATTTGTGATCGGTACACCGGGTTACATGTCTCCCGAAGGGCGTTTGGGTGCGGTTGTCGATAATCGCTCCGATCTGTATTCGGTCGGGGTGGTTTATTACGAGATTCTGACCGGCAAACGCTTCCAGTCCCAGATTCCGGATAGTGCGACGCTGCGAGGCGAGCTGGGGGCGGCAATCCAGGAAGAAGAAGTGGCAGAACGAATCCGTGAAATTCTGGAAAATGTTTTGCAGAACGATCAGACCCTGCGTTTTGAAAATGCAGCAGATTTTTCCCACGCGCTGGGATCAATCCTGTCCCCGGACCGCAAGCATACACCGGATATCGAGGAAATCTCCTCCACTGTTTTACAGTCGGGCCGGACTTCCCTGGAAGGTTTGCAGCAGACCTTCGGTCAGTCCCTTTCATCCCCGGAGCTTTCTTCTCAAATCTCTCCATCCGTGATCTCGCAGGTGGAAGGGGTGCTTACAGGGTATGTGGGTCCAATGGCATCCCTGCTGGTGAAGAAGTATGCAAAACAGTGCAGTGATATCGACTCACTGCTGGAGGCACTGGCTACCCATATCCCCAAAGCGGTGGAGCAAACCCAGTTCAGATCCTCTCTCAACGTGTCCAGTCTGACGTCGGCTGTGGATACGAGTAGAGGGTCAGGTGCAGCCCGGAAAGAGGTCTTGTCCGAGGTAGAACTCAAGCAGATCAGTAGTCTGCTGGCTCAGTATATTGGTCCGCTGGCATCGCGAATCGTCAAACGGGCTCAAAGCAAGGCGTTGGATAGATCGGATCTTTGTAGTCGAATTGTCGCTAATATACCCGTGGAAAACGAAAAGCTTGAGTTCCTGCAGAAACTGCAGGAAATTCTTAAAGGTGGGTAGACACCTTTTCCACAGAAAAAGCCCAGGGTGAGGGGAATCAGTGTTTCCAGGACGAGCATTGCTTATCCTTTTGATCCCGGGCTTTTGTCAGAGCATAAGGGCATTCCGGAGCAGCCCCCTTTGTTTGAGATAGCCCCGATGGGCGGCGATCACCCTCCGTTCCGATGATCGGAGCAGAGGGCGGCCAGACACGAGAGGCTCCAGCCTGGTATGTCAGGCGATAGCTTTACGCTGACGTCTGTTGCAGGCCATGCCCAACAGGCCCAGACCCATCAGGGCAATCAGAGCTGGTTCTGGAACAGCGGCAGCAGCTTGACTGCCAAGCACCTGATGGACGACGTGGGTTGGATGGATCCGATCGAAGAACACGTAGTTTTCCGGGTCACCGCAGACGGTTCCGGGTACCGCCACGAAACCGGTGAAACAAGGATTTTCCACATCAATATCCGCCGGCAGATCGAAGTCTGCGGGATTCTGCACCAGATCTGTCAGCAGTTGGAAGGTATCCAGCCGGGTGATATTGGCGCTGATGCCGGCCAGTCCAGCATCCACCATGTCGTTGTAAATCTGGGTTGCTGTGGCTGCAAGCTGCTGGGCGCCAGGACCAGAAGCCCGGATTTCAGGCACCAGTCCGAGATTTGGAAGTGTCGGAACCAGCAAATCGTCCGTTGTAATAGGGTGGGTTTTGAGGCAGGGGTGGCGTGGGTGACCCAGGCGAAGAAGTGGCGAGAAAGAGGTTCCCCACATCCGACAGACTGTCCCCCAGCACAAACATGTTGCTGTAAAGCGTTGCGCCGGAAGCACCTGTCAGTCCCATGCCGAATAAAGAAACGGCAGCAAAGCATCTCAGTAGTTTTCTGTACATGTAAAACTCCCCCTGATTCCATTATCTTTGTTTAATACTATCCGGATCTTTTAAGTAACAATTGAACCAATTATCTAATGCTATGATTAATCAAGGAATTAATGTACTTTGATAGTAGTCATTTCCAATAGGTGTAAAAAAAACTGACAGATTCGATAGTAGTCGATTAAATCTGTGTGGGGGGATCAAGTCGTTATACTTCCAGAGAGCACGGCATGGGATTGACCAGACTTTCAAGATCGATCGGCAATTGGAGGATAGATGATCGAGCGGCTTAATTTCATTGCCCGGAAAATCAGTTTTCTGCACATTCCAGCGGCCATTCTCTGTCTGGTCAGTTTTATCGCTATGATGGGAATCATATTTTCCCCCAAAACTCTGTCTGGCGATAGATTCCTCATTCCGGCTTATCTGGTTCTTCTCTGGAGTTTGAGTACCTACAGCTTTGTCACTGCTTTTCTCTCGATTCCTGGGAAATCCGTTGGTAGCCCGGGTTTCATAAAAAGACTGAAGCATGGGTTCCTTCGTGTCTGGTACGGGTTGGTGGGCATCCTGTTCCTTTGTGCCACCGCTGCTGTCCTGTTACTTTCAGTACGGATGATGCTCCTGTGGTCCAGGGGATAGTAAAGCCTGGTGACGCGAGTAAGTCGCTGGTGCGAAAAGGGGGTAGAGGACCGGGTTACACAGGATTCGATGCAGATCGAGTATTCGGAGGGTATTAATTATGAATCGGAAATTTCGGTAAATTCAATGCTAATTGCCCACTGACAACCAGGGATTCATTGATTTCCAACCGCAGTTTGTCAAGAAGCTCTCCCACAGGCATAGGCTTGGCAAACAGATAGCCTTGAGCCATGCAACAGCCTTGTTTTTTCAGAAAGGAATGCTGGTAATCGGTCTCGATACCTTCGGCAATGGTCTGCAACCCCAGTGCTTTTGCCAAAGCAATTATCGCGGTAGTCAGGGCTGTATCTGAGAGATCGTTTTCCAGGTCTTTGACAAAGGCACGATCGATTTTGAGCGTAGTGATAGGGATTTTCTTCAAATAGCTCAGCGAAGAGAACCCGGTTCCGAAATCGTCTACGGCCAGCTTTATTCCGGCTTCACGCAGCCCGTGGAACTGTTCCGCGCCATCGGCAAGAACGCTCTCAGTGACTTCCAACTCCAATTGCTCGGGGTGTATATCCAGTTCTTTCATCAACTTTAAAGTATTCTTTACGAAAGCTGAACTGCGAAACTGGTGCGTGGAGGCATTGACCGAGATACAGAAAGCGGGATCTATTTGATGGATAAGTTTCAAGTCTCTGAGTGCGGATTCGAGAACATACTCGCCAATTTGAGCGATCAAACCGATATCTTCTGCGATGGGAATAAACTCAAGAGGAGAAACAAATCCCAATGTCGGGCTGTTCCAGCGGATGAGTGCTTCAACACTTCTCCATCGAAGAGTCCTCAGGCAGACCTGGGGCTGGTATACCACGCCGAATTCATTGCAGTTCAGTGCTTTGCGCAGTGCCCTTTCCACCTCCATGCGGCGGGCTACCTCCTGGTTGAGCTTCTGCCGGAAGAAGTGGTAGCGGTTTCGTCCTTCGTCTTTCGCTTTATAGAGGGCAGTATCCGCATTCTGGATCATCGTGTCGGGATCGTTGCCATCCTGGGGACTGACAGATATTCCAATACTGACGGTACTGAATATTTCGCGCCCCTCGAGTTGGAACGGTTCCATGAAACCAAGCAATATCCGGGAAGCGAGCGATTCGGCTTCTTTCACCGAATGGAGGTCCGGCAGTATCAGCAGGAACTCGTCACCCCCCAGTCGTCCGACAGTGTCACAATCCCGCAGGATTCCGGAAATACGGCTGGCACAGGACTTCAGCAGAATATCCCCTGTTTTATGCCCATAGCTGTCGTTGACGCGTTTGAACTGGTCCAAATCGGTGTAGAGGACAGCGACCAACCCGCCAGTTCGTCTGGCACGGGCCAGATCTTTACTCAATCGGTCCAGAACCAGCAGGCGGTTTGGTAATTGCGTGAGTGCGTCGTGGTTTGCCTGATGGAGCAGGTGGGCATCGTGGGCCCGCTGATTACGGAGCAGCCTGCGAAAGAGAAACCAGGTCAACAGGAGTACTGCCACGAACAGTGTCCCCGGCATGATCAGTCGGCTGCCGAAGCTCGAAAGAAGGCGGCTCCTGGGGAAACTGACATAGGTTTTCATGGTGTCACCCATGAGATAGCTGGATACCGCCACTGCATCCTCATTAAAGGGATCCAGGTCCAATGGTTCGTGAACCCTGGAAAAAAGTACACCGGGAGTCACCTCGTAATAGAGAGCCTCCCGGTCCTGCTGAGTTAAAGGCAGGCTCAGCTGTACGAAACCATCCTTTCTCAACAGAGTTACACTGATGTCCGGGGGTAAATCGAAGGCATTCCACATCGCCTGGCTGGCATCGATATCCAGCCCCGCTGCCGAGACGAGTTTGATATTACCCTGGCTGTCCTGAACGGCGATGCGAATGGGGATCAGCCACTTTTTCAGCAAGGGCATGTAGTAGGTCCAGCCGATAACCAGCCGGTCGGTGTCGAATATCTGGAGGAATGTGGTCGCGGACTCCGATTGCGCCAGGAGATTAGGCAGCGGATTTCCCGGTGGGATACCGGAAACCAGCACCAGTTGACCGTTGGGTTCGGCCAGCCCGAATCCTGCCATGGAAGGGTTAAGATGAAGTAGCTCGTCGATCAGTGGACGGGCCCGTTCCGGGTAATGGCGTGCATCGGCCTCCAGAACGCGCTGCCCCAGTATCGTCAACACGCTCTCATGGTGTTGGAATACGGATTCAATAACGTTTCGGAACAGGCTATCGATGTAGCTCAACTCGGCCTCAGCCTGCCGCTGAACCACAATCCAGGTATTGATCGAATACGCCAAAAACGCCAGGATCAGGATAATGGTGGTTACCCGATAGAGTTTTCCAAGCTGCAACCCTTCAGTACGAGCAACGGCGCCCGAGCCGGTTATCCAGTTTTTCTTTTCCGGTGTCATCCGTTGGGTGCGAATGTCATTGTTTGGAGAACCTAAGTTTAAGAAATGATTCAGCTCTCTTTAGCGGCTGCAACTTCTGGTATTTTAGGCCAAAGTGGGAAAACGTGCTGTGCTTAGCCTGACACTGCACCGCTAGCGGGTGTGATCAGACGGTAAACCGAGGGTACCAGCACCAGACTCACCAGCGTTGAGAACAGCAGGCCGGAAACGATAGTGATGGCCAGTGGCTGCAGCATTTCTGAACCTTCGCCGAGAGCCATGGCAAGGGGCAGCATACCGACGACAGTGGTCAGTGTGGTCATCAAAATAGGGCGCATGCGCAGCTTCGCCGCTTCGACAACGGCATCGGATGGGGAAAGCCCCTGTTTTCTGGCGATTTCTATGTATTCCACCAGCACAATGGCATTGTTGACCACAATACCCGCCAACATGATCAAGCCGAGCCAGACTGGCATGGAGATCGGAATATCAGTCAGAGACAGTCCGATAGCCACACCGATCAGTGAAAAAGGTACGCTGAACAGAATAACCAGGGGATTTCGCAATGATTCGTATTGCACCGCCATAACCACAAATACCAGAAACAGTGCCATCCCCAGCAGTTGGTAACCCAGACTGCGCCCTTCTTTCAGAGTCTCCAGATTGCCTGCTTCGTACAGGCTGTATCCTTTGGGTATTTCCAGGTCATTCAATCGTTCATCAGCAGCTGCCATGACCTCTGCCAGATTGGTGTCTGCATCCAGGGAGGCAGTTACTTCGACAAATCGTTGCTGACGGTCACGTTGAATGGCGGAGGGTATGGGAACGATATCGATTCTGGCGATATCGGACAGACGAACCGGTACCCGGGGGACAGTTTCGCTGAACAGAATGATCTCCTCCACGTCACCTGGGGTGGTCAGCTGGCTTTGGTCCAGCCGGAGCAGTACATTGATGGAGCGATCTTCAGAAATGTAATCGGTCACCTTACGCCCCTGCAGCGCGAAGCGTACCACATTGCCCACATCCTCTACCGTCAGCCCATAGCTTGCCGCTCTGGGGCGATCGACTTTTATCGAAAGTTCCTGATTTTTGTTCTCTGCTGAGTGTTTGAAATTCCGCAGTCCCGGAACGTTCTTGAGTCGTTCCAGCACATCGTCGGCAATCTGCTCCAGGACCTGTAATTCCGGGCCTTTGATTCTCAATGCGAAGTCGTCATCGCTGCGATTGAATCGAATCCCGCGGACGCCGATACTGTACAGGCGCACTCTTACCCCTGCCAGTTGTGCCGCCACCAGCTCCCTTCGAACCCTTGCAATCCAGTCCACACTGCTGATTCCTCCCCGCTCGGCCAGTGGCCTGAGTTGTACCCTGATACTCGAGCGGTTGGGGGATTCGTGCTGGGAGCGGCCAAAAATATGGCCTCCGACGGTGGTAAAAACCGTTTCGACCTCGTCCTGCGCGCTGAGGATCATTTCAATCCGTGCGGTGATGGCATTCATGCCCGGAATATTGATGCCTTTGTCCGCCGTGATGCTGACCTGGATATTGCCTTCATCCATGGTGGGGAGAAAGTTCTGCTTACGCTCCAGGAGTCCGGGGACAGTCAGGCCCAGGGTGACGATAAAGAGAACCGGAGCCAGCCAGGGCAGGCGAATCAGATGTCCGAGCAAAAAAGCATAGCCGTTCTGAGCGGCTTCCAGAACTTTATTTGCCCCTCGACGCATGGCGCCTTCTTCCAGGGCCGGTATGCGCCCGGACAAAGCAGGCACCAGGGTAAGCGCAACCAGCATGGAGGCCAGGACCGCAGCGGATATCGTGAAAATCAGTTCCCGAAACAGCAGCCCCACGAGTCCGGTTATAAACAGGAAGGGTAGAATTGCCGCAAGATTGGTCGACGTGGAGGCAACGATGGCACTGGTAACTTCAGCAGCTGCCCGCAACGGGGCCTCATCCGGTCCTTTTCCAAGTCGCTGATGCCGGTAAATGTTTTCCAGCATGACAATGGTGCTGTCGACCAGCATGCCAATACCCAGCGCAAGCCCTCCAAGGGTCATGATGTTGAGAGTCAAGCCGGCGCTGGACATCAGGATGAACGTGACCAGCACCGCAATGGGTATCGCGCTTCCGATAATCAGAGTGCGACGTAGACTGCCGAGAAAGACAAAAACCACCAACATGGCCAGAGTCGCACCGCTGAGAGCCGCCGTCACTGCATTGTTCAACGAACGTCGGACATAGCGGGCCTGATCGTCCACACTGTGTATTTCGATGTCTTCCGGTATCAAATCCTCCTGCTGCAGCTGTTCAATATTGGCATTGACGGCATCCACCACGCTGACGGTATTGGCCTGGGGTTGCTTCTGAATCGATAGCTTGATTCCCGGCATACCGTTCAACCGCACTCTGAGCCGTTCCTCTTCCGCGCCGTCGATGACCTGGGCGACCTCCCCAAGCCGCAGCAGGCGGGTGTCTCCCTGTTCAGTTTCCAGTCTGAGCGGCAGAGCGATAATCTCTTCCACCGAGCGAAACCGACCGGCCGTGCGCCCACTGATCTCACCATACTCCATGAGGAGTCGACCGGCTGGTGTTTCGGTATTTCCGGCAATCAACGCATCGGACAGGTCCAGTATGTCCATCCGCAGCCCAGCCAGGCGTTCCTGGTCTGCCACTACTTTGATTTCCCTTACCAGCCCTCCACCAATCTCCGCAGCGGCCACTCCCGGAATGTTGAGCAGCCATTTTCCCAGGCTGTAATCTACCCAGCTTCTCAGTTCCACCGGGCTGCGCAGCGGTGAACTGATGACGTATTCGGCTACCGGGCGCTGAGAGGGGTCACGTTTGTAAATGATCGGAGGATCGATGGTATCCGGAAGAAAACGTTTTGCACGATCCAGTCTGGTGCTCGCATCGCGCAGGGCCAGATCGATATCTTTGCCGTATTCGAATGACAGGGATACACCACTGCGGCCTTCGCTGGTCTGGGATTCCAGATAGATGGCATCCTCGGTGATCGCCAGCTGTTCCTCCAGTTGGCGCGTCACTTCATCCTCCATAATGGTGGCCGGCACTCCGGGGTCGAGTATCCGCACCCTGATGTCGGGGTAAATGATATGGGGCAGCAGATCGATATTCAGTTTCTGCAGGGCGAACAGACCCAGTACCATGACCGCCAGGGTGATCATGATGACACCGATCGGGTGGTGAATCGACCAGGTGGCCAGTCCTCCACCCATTGCCTTGCCAGTGCTTTTCATTGGGTTGATGGGGATTGGGAAGTTAACCTGGATTCCCGGTTTCTCGTATTGACAGGCTGAACTTTCCGGCCTTCGCTCAAACCCAGAAACCCTCGGTTTACCACCCGTTGCCCGGGTTCTAATCCCCGAAGAATCTCGATGTTGCCTGCAACCCGGATCCCCCCCAGCACTGGTATTCGGACCACCCGGTTGTCATCTTCGAGTCGATAGACGTACTCTCCCTCAGTATCTCTCCTGAGCGCTTCAAATGAGACAAGTATGCGCTCGATACGGGCAGTTTCCAGAGTTACTCTGGCGAATTGTCCGGCGCGGGCGCCTGATGGCACGGGATCCAATGCGATTTCCACTACCCCCTGTCGAGTGACCGGATTGAGTGCGGGATGAATGCGTTGAATCACCCCGGGGAACGCTTTGTCACCGAGGGCATCGATTCGAACGTTTACCGGATCACCTTGCTTCAGCAGGGGTAGCAGCAGTTCGGAGGCATGGATCTCCGTCATCAGGGTGTTCGGATCACTGATGGTGAGAAGGTGACTGTGTTTAGCGACCACATCACCCGGCTCGGCGTTTCGTGCTGTCACGATGCCACTGAAGGGGGCTCTGATTCTGGTGTATTCCAACCGTGTCTGAAGCAGCCGTTGTTCGGCCACTGCCACATCCAGCGCGGTTTGCGCTCTGGTCCGCTCGTCCTCTGACGTCGCCCGTTTTTTCATCAGATCTCTGATTCGGTTCAGGTTGACACGCGCCAGCCGGGTATTGGCGCTGGCCTTGTCCAATTGAGCGGCAAGCAGGCCATCTTCCAGGCGGATGAGCACTTCACCCTCGACAACCGGGTCCCCTTCGTAGTACGGGAGAAAACTGATCTTCCCCTCTTCCTGGTTGTGGATCTGTACTTGACGGCGGGCCCGCAGGCTGCCGGAGCGTTCGTGGGCGGTGGTCACCCCCCGCCGGGAAACTTCTTCCACTTCCACCAGGTGTTGCCGGGGCGTTTTCTGCCGGTGTGAACCCGTGGCCGTAACAGGAGACTCCTGGCACCCCTGAAGCGCAAGTACCAGCAATCCGGCTGAAATCAGTAAACCCACCCATCTGTGGTGCGACATCCGGGGTCTCCTCACTAAGACAGGGCTGTGCTGTTGTCGGGCTGATAGGGGTTGTAGTGCTTGATCTTACGCCTGATGTTGCGCTGGACGATGCATCCTTCAATCTGAAAGCGGGTTCCCTCCAGAGGAATCGGGGGATAGAGCCCATTCAGGGCAATCAGTTTTCCCTGGCCATCCCGGTCACGCCCAAAGCGCCGGAACCAGCGCTCCCCATCCACGGTAGCGATGATATAGGCTCCCTCCGAACACACTTCGGAGGGTTCGATGACGATAATACAGTCCTTTGGAAACTCAGGTTCCATACTGTCGTCCATCACCTGTAATGCATGGAGTTCGTTGTAACTGCAATCCTGGGTCATTAAAAGCTCTCCGAAAGGTGAAGCAGAAGTGCCGAACAGTCTGTCAGGCCGTGTCTGCCGGAACCATGAGTCAATGGATATCCCTATTGTATCAACCCTGAAAAGTGGGAAAACAGCGGCGTTGTCTCCCTCTGAATTTAGTATAGAATCCACTGGTTCCCAGTTAGTTCCCGGATGACGTGGTCGAAACGGTTGTCCCAATCCAATCGATTGACCGAGGCATCGGAGATAGTACACTAGTCATCACGTCAACGTGATACGGATGAGCTCAGGGCCCCCCGTGGTGTTTCGCAACAAGGCACAGTGCGAACGGTTGTTTCCTTATCCAGACACCACAACATTGCTGTGGCGCGCCTCGCCAACAAAAACTGACACATCAACTGAATCCGTATCGGTCACATCGACGGAGTACCCGCATGTCCCCCCATCGCACTCAAGCCGACGCGCGCCCCCACTCAGACCGCAGAGACTGGCAGAATCTCCGTGGGATGGTGCCCTTTATCTGGGATTATCGGGGGAGGGCACTAATTGCCCTGGTTTGTCTGGTGCTGGCAAAAATGGCCAATGTGGGCATCCCTCTGCTGCTGAAGGATATTGTCGATGCCATGGACTCGGCCGATGAACGCCTGGTGGTATTGCCGGTGTCCCTGCTGTTGGCCTATGGACTCCTGCGATTGAGCGGCACCCTGTTCAACGAACTGCGGGATGCTGTGTTCGCTCGGGTGCGCTATCATGCCATGAGACGCCTCTCCACCCGGGTGTTGACCCATCTTCACAACCTGTCACTTCGGTTTCATCTGGAACGTCAGACCGGGGCAATCAGCCGGGATCTCGAACGCGGCACCCGCAGCGTCAGCTCCATCCTGAACTATATGGTATTCAGCATAATTCCGATGTTGGTGGAATTTATGCTCGTGGCAACCATTCTGATGGTCAGTTATGACCCGATATTCACCCTGGTGACATTCTCCACAGTGGCGGTGTACATTCTGTTCACATTGGCGATTACAGAGTGGCGCATGGAGTATCGGCATGTGATGAACCGGCTCGAGTCCCAATCCAGTGCCCAGGCGTTTGATAGCCTGATCAACTACGAGACGGTCAAGTATTTCGGCAACGAACAGCTCGAGCTGGATCGTTTCGATGGTACGCTCTCAGGTTGGGAGGAGGCCGCAGTCAAGAGCCAGACATCTATGTCGCTACTGAACTTCGGCCAGGGGGCTATCATCGCCATTGGGGTGACTCTGATCATGTTCCATGCCACTGCTGGTGTGGTGGATGGCAAGATGACGGTGGGCGATCTGGTGCTGGTTAACGCTTTTCTTCTGCAGTTGTTCATCCCTCTGAACTTTCTGGGTATTGTCTACCGTCAGATCAAGTACTCTCTGGCGGATATGGATCTGATTTTTAAATTGATGGAGCGCCAACCGGAAATCAGCAATCCGGAGGGGGCGGCCGAACTGGGACTGCAAGGAGGCGGGATAGTATTCGATCGTGTGGATTTCGCCTATCAGGAGGATCGCCAGATCCTGCATCAGGTGAGTTTCAGTATCGATCCTGGGGAGAAAATTGCGGTAGTGGGCCACAGCGGTGCGGGTAAATCGACGCTTTCCCGGTTGTTGTTCAGATTCTACGATGTGACCGGCGGATGTGTTTCGGTTGACGGTCAGGATGTGAGAGCGGTGACCCAGGAGAGTCTGCGCCAGGTTATGGGTATCGTGCCCCAGGATTCGGTGTTGTTTAACGACAGCATCCGTTACAATCTGGCGTACGGTCATCCGGGTGCCAGCCAGGCCGAACTGGAGGCTGCCGCAGGCATGGCCCACATTGCTGAATTTATCGATTCCCTGCCTCAGGGTTACGATACGGTGGTGGGAGAGCGGGGGCTGAAGCTCTCGGGGGGGGAGAAACAGCGTATCGCCATCGCCCGGGCCATTTTGAAAAAGCCGCGAATTCTGGTATTCGATGAAGCCACCTCCTCTTTGGACAGTCACACCGAACAGGCGATTCAGGAGACGCTCAGCGAGGTTGCGGAAAACCATACCGCGCTGGTGATTGCTCACCGTCTCTCCACCGTGGTCGATGCCGACCGTATCATGGTCATGGCCGAGGGTCGTATCGCTGAACAGGGAACCCACCAGGAGTTGCTGGACAAGGGTGGAATCTACAGTGGTATGTGGTTATTGCAGCAACAGCAGAAATCTAAATCCGGAGAGGGTGAGCACTCAGCTGACGCTGAATAAGGGCTGCGGAAACAAATAATTATCTAGTCTTGCTCGTCTTTTGGTCCAGCTTCTGCGTTGTGGAAAAGGTTGCATAAAATAGCTATGCGCCCCTTTCCACGCCTTGAATCTGAACCATCCCGGCGCTACGCTTTCCCTGTATCACTTGGGCACCGGTCCTGGGTATTCTGC
>JAAELC010000738.1 GCA_024227135.1 Gammaproteobacteria bacterium | reverse complement strand
GGAGATGGTGATGCCTGGTGACAACATCAAGATTACGGTGAAGCTGATAGCACCGATCGCGATGGAAGAAGGTTTGCGCTTTGCAATCCGCGAAGGAGGCCGGACCGTCGGCGCCGGCGTGGTTGCCAAGATCATCGAGTAACGTTTGAGATATAAATATGGCCAACCAGAGAATCCGAATTCGACTGAAGGCTTTCGATCATCGTTTGATCGACCAGTCAGCGCGCGAGATAGTTGAGACTGCGAAACGTACCGGTGCGCAGGTCCGCGGCCCCATCCCGCTGCCGACCAGGAAAGAGCGATACACCGTGCTGGTTTCCCCGCATGTGAACAAAGATGCTCGCGATCAGTACGAAATTCGTACTCATAAGCGATTGATGGACATCATCGATCCGACCGATAAAACGGTTGATGCACTGATGAAGCTGGATCTCGCAGCCGGTGTGGATGTTCAGATCAAACTGAACTGAGGTTAAGAAGAATGGCGATTGGAATTGTTGGACGTAAAGTCGGCATGACCCGGATTTTTACCGATGAAGGTACTTCTGTGCCGGTAACGGTTATCGAGGTCGAACCGAATCGAGTAACTCAGCTCAGAAGCGTTGAGACAGACGGCTATACTGCCGTGCAGGTCACGACCGGAAACCGAAAGGTTTCCCGTGTGAACAAGCCGATGGCTGGGCACCTGGCTAAAGCAGGGGTTGAATCCGGCAGGGGGTCCTGGGAATTTCGGGTTGATTCCGTCGAAGATGGCGGATTCGAAGTCGGTGGAGAAATCAAAGCAGATATTTTCGAGCCCGGTCAGCGAGTTGACGTGAGGGGTAGCACCAAGGGAAAAGGATTCCAGGGCGGTGTCAAGCGACACAACTTCAAGATGCAGGATGCAACCCACGGCAACTCCATATCTCACCGTGCCGCAGGCTCCATCGGTCAATGTCAGACCCCGGGCCGGGTATTTAAAGGTAAGCGCATGGCGGGTCACATGGGCAGTGTACAAAGATCTGCGCAGAATCTGGAAGTCGTCCGTGTCGACGTCGATAGAAATCTTCTGCTGATCAAGGGTGCTGTGCCTGGGCATCGTGGCGGTGACGTCATCGTGACGCCGGCCATTAAGATGGCGAACAAGGGGTAAGAAAGATGGACCTCAATGTGAAATCAGGCAAAGGTGGGGAAGCCCAGACCTTGCAAGTCTCAGACGACATTTTTTCCGTCGCTTATAACGAAGCATTGGTTCACCAGGTGGTTACGGCCTACATGGCAGGTGGCAGAGCCGGTACCAAGGCACAGAAAAATCGTGCATCGGTGAGTGGTGGTGGTGCAAAGCCGTTCCGGCAAAAAGGAATGGGTCGTGCACGAGCCGGCACCATCAGCAGCCCCATATGGCGATCCGGTGGTGTGACGTTTGCAGCATCCCCCAGGAATTATGATCAGAAGGTCAACCGAAAAATGTATCGGGGCGCTATCCGGTCAATACTTTCCGAACTTGTTCGGCAGGATCGTCTGGTTGCGGTTGATGAATTCCGGGTTGAAGCACCAAAAACCAAAGAACTGGCAGCGAAGCTGAAAGAGCTTGACGTAAAAGAGGTACTTATCGTTTCAGATCAGAATGACGAGAACATCTATCTGGCTGCACGTAACCTACACAATGTTGATGTTTGCGATGTCAACGAACTCGACCCGGTCAGCTTGCTCGGTTTTGACAAGGTGCTGATGACCTCGGGTGCCGTCAAAAAGCTCGAGGAGCGTTTGTCATGAACAAAGAACGCCTGATGCAGGTATTACTCAGTCCAGTGGTGTCTGAAAAAAGCACCATCGCGGCTGACGCTGATCGACAATATGTCTTTCGTGTGACGACGGATGCCACCAAGCCGGAAATTCGGCAGGCTGTCGAAATGATGTTCGAAGTGAAAGTGGATAACGTCAGGGTGGTTAACATCAAAGGTAAAGCCAAGCGCTTCGGGAGTCTTATGGGGCGTCGAAATAATATACGCAAGGCTTACGTCAGGCTCGCGGAAGGCAGTGACATCGATTTCGGAGCGGGTTCCTGAGCGAACCTCGCGACTGTAACGATTTAAAGCGGAACACAAGATAATGGCAATTGTTAAAACCAAACCTACTTCAGCCGGCAGACGGTTCGTGGTCAAGGTGGTGAACTCCGAGCTGCACAAAGGAGAACCCTACGCGCCGCTGGTGGAGAAAAAGAGTAAAAATGGCGGCCGAAACAACAATGGCCATATAACGACCCGACACAGGGGCGGTGGACACAAGCAGCGTTACAGGGTCATCGACTTCAAGCGAGATAAAGACGGTGTTTCTGCTGAGGTGGAGCGTATCGAGTACGATCCCAACAGATCCGCTACCATAGCGCTGTTGAAATACGCCGATGGCGAGCGTCGATACATTATCGCGCCTAAGGGAATCAAGACCGGTGATAAGCTGATGTCTGGTAACGATGCCGAAATCAAACCCGGCAACTGCTTGCCCATGCGTAACATCCCGGTTGGTGCCGTCATACATTGTATTGAAATGAAGAAAGGCAAGGGAGCGCAGATAGCACGCTCAGCAGGCGCATCAGCCCAATTGGTTGCGCGAGAAGGTGATTATGCTACCCTTCGTCTCCGCTCTGGCGAGATGCGTAAGGTACGCAATGAATGCCGGGCGGTAGTGGGTGAAGTGGGTAATGCCGAGCACAATCTTCGCAAGCTTGGAAAAGCAGGTGCAATGAGATGGCGTGGTTCACGGCCCACTGTTCGAGGTGTGGTTATGAACCCGGTGGATCATCCTCATGGTGGTGGTGAGGGACGGACTTCGGGTGGTCGCCATCCAGTGAGCCCCTGGGGGGTCCCCACTAAAGGATACAAAACACGTTCAAATAAACGCACCGATAAAATGATCGTGCGTCGTCGCAATCGCAAATAAACGGATCTGAGGTAAGTTTAAAGTGCCACGTTCAATTAAAAAAGGGCCGTTTGTCGACCATCATTTGATGAAAAAAGTCGACGAGGCGGTGGCGAGCAACAGTAAGCGTCCTATCAAAACCTGGTCGAGACGATCCATGGTTTTGCCGGAAATGGTGGGTCTGACCATCGCAGTTTATAACGGACGTCAGCATGTTCCAGTCCTGGTGACTGAAAACATGGTGGGGCATAAAATGGGTGAGTTTGCGATGACCAGAACCTACAGGGGTCACGCAGCAGACAGAAAGACAACGCGATAATCGGGAATTGAACCATGCAGGCAGTGGCAAAACTACGCTACGCGCATCTGGCGGCCCAGAAGGGTCGGCTGGTCGCGGACCAGATTCGGGGGCTGCCCGTAGAGCAGGCCCTGGATATTCTCACATTCAGTAAAAAGAAAGGCGCCGACCTGATGAAGAAGGTGCTGGACTCCGCGATAGCCAACGCAGAAAACAATGAAGGTGCGGATATCGATGAACTGAAAGTGTCCACTGTTATGGTTGACGAAGGTCCAACCATGAAGAGGATTCGTGCCCGGGCGAAGGGTCGTGCAGCTCGGATATTAAAACGTACCAGCCACATTACCGTGGCTGTTTCGGATAAGTAAGGCAAGAGAGGCCGCTATGGGGCAGAAAGTACATCCAACCGGTATTCGGCTGGGCATCGTCAAGCAGTGGACGTCCAAGTGGTATTCGGACAGTAAGAACTTTCCGGATCTGTTGAATACCGACCTGAGAATAAGGGCTTACCTTCGCCGCCGGTTGTCTCAAGCCTCGGTGAGCCGGATACAGATCGACAGGCCGGCGAAGAACGCACACATCACCATCCATACTGCCAGGCCTGGAATCGTCATTGGCAAAAAGGGTGAAGATATCGATGCACTACGTCGGGAAGTCTCGAGACGCATGGGCATACCCGTACATATCAGTGTGGAAGAGATCAGGAAACCTGAACTCGATGCTCAGCTGGTGGCTGAGGGTATTACCCAGCAACTCGAGCGACGCGTCATGTTCCGCCGGGCTATGAAAAGGTCTGTGCAAACATCGATGCGCCTCGGCGCTGAGGGGATCAAAATTAATATAGCCGGACGTTTAAACGGTGCCGAAATCGCACGAAGTGAGTGGTATCGGGAGGGTCGGGTTCCTTTACACACCCTGCGTGCGGATATCGACTACGGGTTCGCCGAGGCCCGAACCACTTATGGTGTGATTGGTGTAAAGGTCTGGATCTTCAAAGGTGAAGTATTTAAAGATACCGAGCAGGAAGTGGTCGGCGGGACCAAGCACCAGCCTGCCAAGAGGACATAAGACATGTTGATGCCGAACCGGACAAAGTTCCGTAAACAAATGAAGGGCCGCAATCGCGGAATGGCTCAGAAAGGCGGAAAAGTCAGCTTCGGGGAATATGGACTGCAGGCTGTAGACCGGGGTCAGCTTACATCGCGTCAGATTGAGGCAGCCAGACGGACCATTACCAGGCATGTCAAGCGTGGTGGCAAGTTGTGGATTCGTGTATTCCCCGATAAGCCCATTACCAAAAAACCACTGGAAGTCAGACAAGGCAAAGGTAAAGGCAGTGTCGAGTATTGGGTTGCACTGATTCAGCCAGGCAGGATGCTTTACGAGATCGAAGGTATTTCAGAAGAGCTGGCTCGCGAAGCGTTCAGGCTCGCCGCAGCGAAGCTGCCGTTCAAAACCACATTCACGAAGCGGACGGTATTGTGATGAATGCATCAGAAATTAGGGCCAAGACTCCGGTAGAGCTTGAAGAGACGCTTTTAGAGTTGCGCAAAGAGCAGTTCAACCTGCGTATGCAGAGAGGTACAGGGCAACTGGCCAGGCCTTCAGAGATGAATCGTGTGCGAAAGGATATCGCTAGAGTCAAGACCATTATCAACCAGATGAAGGCAGGTGAAACATCATGAGCAGCGAGCAGACTTCAAGCAGTCGCACGCTCCAGGGGCGCGTGGTCAGTAACAAAATGGATAAAACAGTCACAGTGCTGGTTGAACGCCGGGTTAAGCATCCCATATACGGCAAATTCATTCGCCGCTCCTCTAAAGTGCATGCTCATGATGAGGCCAACGAGTGTAACGCAGGTGATCTGGTAATGGTGGAGCAGTGCCGTCCACTATCCAAATCCAAAACCTGGCGTCTGCTGAGGATTCTGGAAAAATCCTCCTGAGGAACGCGCTGAAGCAACCAACTGTTTTCAGGCAATAGAATTATTAGATTGGAACAGACCAATGATCCAGATGCAGACAGTGCTGAATGTCGCCGATAACAGCGGCGCCAAACGGATCCAGTGTATTAAGGTGCTGGGCGGTTCACACCGCCGCTACGCCGGAATTGGAGACGTAATAAAAGTAAGCGTGAAGGACGCCATTCCGCGTGGCAAGGTAAAGAAAGGCGATATCTACAATGCGGTGATCGTTCGCACGAGAAAGGGTGTACGGCGTCAGGATGGATCGGTGATCCGGTTTGATGTCAACGCGGCGGTGTTGCTGAATAATCAACTGCAGCCAATCGGTACCCGTATCTTTGGACCGGTGACCCGGGAATTGCGTAGCGAGCGGTTTATGAAAATCATCTCGCTGGCTCCGGAAGTGCTCTAAGCAGGGGTGAATAAAGGCCATGCGTAAAATTAAAAAAGGTGACGAAGTGGTTGTCCTTGCTGGTAAAGACAAGGGCAAGCAGGGTACCGTGTTGAGCGTCCTCGACAGCGAAAGATTGCTCGTCGAGAACGTTAACATGGTGAAAAAGCACACCAAGCCAAATCCCAATAAGGGAGAGCCAGGTGGTATTCTGGATAAAGAAATGCCGCTGCACATTTCCAACGTATCGATCTACAACCCGGCAACGGCCTCTGCCGATCGGGTAGGATTCAAGACACTGGAAGATGGACGGAAAGTGCGCTATTTCAAGTCCAACGGCGAAATCGTGGACGTCTGAGGCGATAGTTAAGATGGCAAGATTACAGCAGCTCTACCACGACGAGATCGTGGGTCAGTTGAAAAAGAAACTGGGCGTTAAAAGCGTTATGGAGGTTCCAAGGATCACAAAAATCACCGTAAACATGGGTGTGGGTGAAGCCCTGGGTGACAAGAAGGTGATGGATTTTGCCGTGGACGATATGACTAAGATAACCGGTCAAAAACCGGTTGTCACCAAGGCTCGTAAGTCAATCGCCGCTTTTAAAATCCGTGATGGTTGGCCCATTGGTTGTAAGGTTACCTTACGCAGAGAGCGAATGTACGAGTTTCTCGACCGGCTGATCAACATCGCGATCCCCCGAATCCGGGACTTTCGAGGCCTGAATGCCAAGTCCTTCGATGGGCAGGGCAATTACAGCATGGGTGTAAAGGAGCAGATCATGTTCCCTGAGATCGATTACGACAAAATTGATACACTGCGGGGCCTGGATATCACAATTACCACAACGGCCAAGAATGATGAACAGGGACGGGCTCTGTTGGAGTCATTCCGGTTTCCATTCAAGAACTGAATACTAAGGTTGCTCCATGGCAAAAAAGAGTATGATCGCCCGGGAACTGAAACGGGTCAGGACAGCTGCCAAGTACGCTACCAAGCGTGCCGAATTGAAAGCGGTTATCAATAATCCGAAAAGCAGTCCCGAAGAGGTCGATGAAGCTGTGCTTAAGCTGCAGAAAATGCCGCGAAATGCCAGTCAGTCTCGCCAGCAGCGCCGCTGCAGGATGAGTGGAAGACCTCATGGTGTATACCGCAAGTTTGGTCTATGCAGGAACAAACTACGGGAAGCCGCCATGCGCGGTGACATACCAGGTCTTGTAAAAGCTAGCTGGTAGTGTATAATCTGCGGCCCTCTCGACGGGTCGTGAATACATCGGCACGTCGCTGATTTAATTAAGTCATCTGGGTATCGCGCCAATTGAATTAGCGGCCTGACCCGAGGATTACAACAATGAGTATGTCTGATCCGATATCGGATATGTTGACCCGTGTGCGCAACGGTCAGCAAGTGGGAAAAGTCTCGGTATCCATGCCGTCCTCCACAAAGAAAGTTGCTGTCGCTGATCTCCTGCAGCAAGAAGGCTACATTTCTGGCTACTCGGTCCAGAAAGAAGGCAGCAAAGCAACCCTCAACGTCGATCTCAAATACTTTCAGGGAAAGCCTGTCATTGCCATGGTGCAGAGAGTGAGTCGGCCTGGGCTTCGAATCTATAAGGGTACGAAAGATCTCCCCAAGGTTCAGGGTGGCCTGGGAATAGCCATCATCTCCACGTCCAAAGGACTCATGACCGACCGTGCTGCTCGCGCCGCGGGTCACGGTGGCGAAGTTCTGGCCTACGTGGCCTGATCGGAGGAGAGCACAATGTCACGCATAGCAAAGAGTCCCATCGCAGTACCTGGTGGTGTAGAAGTTTCTATATCCGGCAGGGACATATCGGTCAAGGGTTCGAAGGGTAAATTGCAGTGTACTCTGCATGATTTCGTCGCCATCGATCAGAAAGATGGTGTGGTCACAGTCAAGACCACTGGCAACAGTCAGGCCCATTGGGCCATGGCCGGTACTTTCCGTTCCCTGTTGAATAACATGGTACAGGGTGTCAGCCAGGGCTTTGATAAAAAGCTCCAGTTAATCGGTGTGGGTTATCGGGCACAGGTAAAAGGTAAAGTCCTTAATCTGTCACTTGGCTTTTCTCATGGGGTGGAGTACCAGATCCCGGAAGGCATAGGTATATCGACCCCATCTCAGACCGAGATTGTGGTTTCAGGCTGTGACAAACAACGCGTCGGACAGACCGCAGCGGAAATCCGCTCCTACCGGCCACCTGAGCCCTACAAAGGCAAGGGTATTCGTTACGCGGACGAGTATGTGGCGCGTAAAGAAGCGAAGAAGAAATAACCAAGGCTAAAACGATGGAAAAGAAAAGCGCACGTTTACGCCGGGCTCGTCGCGCCCGGGCCAAAATCCAGGAGTTGGAGGTTCATAGACTGACCATCTTTCGTTCACCGAGGCATATGTACGCTCAGGTGATAGCGCCAGGTGGTTCTCAGGTTGTGGCTAGCGCGTCAACCCTGGATAAAGGGGTGAAAGAAGAGCTCGAGGGTGCTTCCGGTAACTGCTCTGCTGCGGCAACAGTGGGAAAACTGGTGGCTGAGCGAGCAAAACAGGCAGGCGTTGAACAGGTGGCGTTCGATCGTTCTGGGTTTAAGTATCACGGCAGGGTTAAAGCGTTGGCCGACGCTGCCCGCGAAAACGGTCTTCAGTTCTGAGGGGCAGGTTATGGCGAATTTCAATGTAACGTCGGAAGGCGACGACCTGATCGAAAAACTTATCAGCGTCAATCGAGTTGCCAAAGTAGTCAAGGGTGGTCGTATTTTCGGTTTTACCGCTTTGGCCGTCGTTGGTGACGGAAATGGTCGGGTGGGCTTTGGAACCGGTAAAGCACGTGAAGTGCCGATTGCCATCCAGAAAGCAATGGACGCAGCCAGGCGCAACATGCGCGAGGCGAAGTTGAAAGGTAATACACTGCATTACCCGGTAATCGGGCGTCACGGCGCTGCCAAAGTGTTTATGTCACCGGCTTCAGACGGTACTGGTATTATTGCAGGTGGTGCCATGCGCGCTGTTTGCGAAGCGATTGGTGTACACAATGTACTCGCTAAGTGTATCGGCACAAACAATCCGATCAATGTCGTCCGGGCAAGCATCAATGCGCTCACCCAGATGACGGACCCGGAAACCGTGGCAGCAAAGCGCGGAAAGACGGTAGAAGAGATACTGGGGTAAGTCATGGTGGATAAGAAGATGATGAATGTGACCCTGTTTCGTAGCATGAACGGACGTCATAAAAGCCATCAGGCGTGCGTCAGGGGGCTGGGCCTGCGACGCCTGAATCAAAAAATATCAGTTGAAGACACACCAGCAACTCGAGGGATGCTGGACAAAGTCTCTTATCTGGTTAAGGTTGAGGAATCCTGATATGCGATTGAATAGCATCAAGCCTGCCAAGGGAGCAAAATCCGAAGCCAAACGAATCGGTCGTGGGATCGGGAGTGGCTCGGGTAAAACCGGTGGAAGAGGTCATAAAGGACAAAAGTCCCGATCAGGGGGCTATCACATGGTCGGTTTCGAGGGTGGTCAAATGCCCTTGCAGCGTCGCCTTCCGAAAGTCGGTTTCAAGTCACGGATGTCGGCTGAGTCTACCGAGATAAGGCTGCATGAGCTGGCATCGGTGACTACTGGGGAAGCGGTGGATCTGAAAGCTCTCAAGGCAGCCGGTATAGTCGGTCATCAGATTAAAAAAGCCAAAGTTATACTCTCCGGAAAGTTGGAAAAAGCGGTAACGATTCGTGGCCTGGCAGTGACCAAAGGTGCCCGGGCAGCAATTGAAGCGGCTGGTGGGAAGATAGAGGACTAAATGGCCAGACAGGGTACAGCAACCGGCGGCCTTGCCGGTGCAGGTAAGCTAACCGAACTGCGTCGCCGACTGCTGTTTGTTGTTGGTGCACTGCTGGTTTTTCGGATTGGTACCTTCATACCGGTGCCTGGGGTAAACCCCACCGCACTGGCTGTGTTGTTCGACCAGCAGCAGGGTACGATCCTGGACATGTTCAACATGTTTTCTGGTGGCGCCCTGATGCGAGCGAGTCTGTTTGCACTGGGGATCATGCCCTACATTTCGGCCTCCATTATCATGCAGCTGATGACTGCGGTGATACCCAAGCTCGAGCAACTGAAAAAAGAGGGCGAGCAAGGACGGCGTAAGATAACCCAGTACACTCGTTACGGCACCGTGGGGCTCGCGACCTTTCAGGGGATTGGTATTTCCATTGCCTTGCAGAGCCAGCAGGCAGGCGGAATGCCAGTGGTTATTCAGACCGGACCGGGATTTGTGTTCACTGCGACTGTTTCCCTGGTCACAGGTACGATGTTCCTGATGTGGCTGGGTGAGCAAATTACCGAGCGGGGTCTGGGTAACGGAATATCCCTGATTATTTTCGCTGGCATCGTGGCTGGGCTACCCTCAGCAATTGGTGGAACCCTGGAGTTGGTGAGGACGGGGGAACTCAATGCGCTGACAGTTCTGACTTTGTTTATCCTTGCGGGAGCGGTTACCGGTTTCGTTGTGTTTGTGGAGCGTGGTCAAAGGCGCATAACAGTCAATTATGCTAAACGGCAGCAAGGCCGTAAAATGTTTGCGGCACAGAGCACTCACCTGCCGCTGAAGCTGAATATGGCGGGTGTTATTCCGCCGATTTTCGCATCAAGTATCATTCTTTTTCCTTCTACCATCGGCCAGTGGCTTGGTACTCAGGAAAACATGCGGTGGCTTCAGGATATCGTCGCCAAGCTGTCGCCAGGTGAGCCGATCTACGTCATCCTGTATGCGGTGGCAATCATATTTTTCTGTTTCTTCTATACGGCATTGGTCTTCAATTCCAAGGAAACAGCGGATAATTTGAAACGTTCCGGTGCTTTCATACCGGGTTATCGCCCAGGAGAGCAGACTGCACGGTATATAGATAAGGTGATGTCCAGGCTCACACTGGCGGGCGCAATGTACATCACAGCGGTCTGTCTGCTTCCTGAGTTTCTTATTGTAGGCTGGAACGTCCCGTTTTACTTCGGTGGTACGTCTCTGTTGATCATCGTGGTGGTAGTGATGGATTTTATGGCTCAGGTGCAGGCGCACATGATGTCCCATCAATACGAAGGACTGATGAAAAAAGCCAACCTGAAAGGCGGCGGTGGGACCGGTGGTCTGCTGCGGTAATTCGCAGAGGGCATAAAGAACTAATTGTTGGAGATAACGATGAAAGTCAAGGCATCAGTGAAGAAAGTCTGCCGCAACTGTAAAATTGTCAAACGTAACGGAGTGTTACGAGTGATCTGTAAAGAACCAAGGCATAAGCAGCGCCAAGGTTAAAGGCACCCTGCACCAGGATGCAGGAGAAATAGTGCCTATTGCACAAGTTACTTGTGACTAGAGCGAAGAGCGGTGCTCTTTGGCTCTGGAAAGCAGGACAGCCAGGTAAATCACTGTTTATCGTCCAGTAAATACGGCGTATAGAACAGAATCACTTGATTTATTAGCTAGTTCAAGATAAGGTTACGCGTTTTCTGCGCGTGGCGTGGATGAGATTTGTTTTTTCAGGAGCAACCCGATGGCCCGAATTGCAGGCGTCAATATTCCGGATCGCAAGCATGCGGTAATTGCGCTTACCTCTATTTATGGTGTCGGTCAAAGCCGCGCGGCGGATATCTGCGATGCGGCGGGTATCGCGCACAACAGTAAGATCAAAGACCTGACTGAAGAAGAGGTCGATAAGCTACGCGCGGAGATAACCAAGATAACCGTCGAGGGCGATCTGCGTCGTGAGATATCAATGAATATCAAGCGACTGATGGATCTGGGGTGTAATCGCGGAATCAGGCATCGACGTGGATTGCCGCTCCGTGGTCAGCGTACCCGGACCAATGCGCGTACCCGAAAGGGCCCACGTCGTCCAATCAAGCGATAAAAACGTCTACCGGGTGAGCCGGTGAACAAATAGAGAATACAGGCCCCAGGACTAACCAGATGGCAAAACCAACCAATCGTTCAAGGAAGAAGATCAGAAAAACCGTATCCGATGGTGTTGCGCACATTCATGCGTCTTTCAACAACACTATCATCACCATATCGGACCGCCAGGGTAATGTACTTTCCTGGGCGACTTCCGGCGGTTCAGGATTTCGCGGTTCCCGTAAGAGTACCCCTTTTGCCGCACAGGTTGCAGCCGGCAGGGCAGCGGAAAAAGCCAAAGAATATGGCCTGATGAATCTGGACGTGAACGTCAAGGGTCCAGGGCCGGGGCGAGAATCCGCTGTACGTGCCTTGAATGGCGCGGGATTCAAGATAACCAGTATATGTGACGTGACACCCATTCCCCATAACGGCTGCCGTCCTCCCAAGAAGCGCCGCGTCTGACCCCGGAGTAATCGAACATGGCAAGGTATATCGGACCCAAGTGTAAACTCAGCCGGCGTGAAGGAACGGATCTTTTTCTCAAGAGCCGTGTGCGCTCGCTGGAATCCAAGTGCAAGATGGAGAAGCAGCCAGGTCAGACGACTGACCGGCGTCGTCGGCTTTCAGACTACGGTCTGCAGTTGCGAGAGAAGCAGAAGATGCGCCGCATGTACGGAATTATGGAAAAGCAGTTCCGTAATTACTACAAATCAGCAGCTCTGCTCAAAGGCGCCACGGGTGACAACCTGTTTCAGATGTTAGAAATGCGTCTTGACAATGTGGTCTATCGAATGGGATTTGGCAGTACCCGTGCCGAGGCCCGTCAGCTGATCAGTCACAAGGCGATTCTGGTAAATGGGAAAATAGTAAATGTAGCCTCTTTCCAGGTAGATACTGAGGACGAGATCTCGGTTAGGGAAAAGGCCAAAAAGCAGGCCCGGATACAGAGCGCGCTGGCCTTGACTGAACAGTACGGTGTTGCGGACTGGATAGAGGTGGACGCAAAGGCAATGAAAGGTGTCTTCAAGCGTGTACCCGATCGTTCTGAATTACCGGCCGAGATCAACGAGCAGCTGGTCGTAGAGCTGTACTCAAAGTAAGGTAATAGGGGGCGAAATGCCGGAATTCTTTACCGATTTTCTGAAACCGCGTCTAGTCAGTGTCCAGCCGGTAACAGAGCGACATGCAAAAGTCTCCCTGGAACCCATGGAGCGCGGATTTGGGCATACTCTGGGGAATGCGCTAAGACGGATTCTTCTCTCTTCCATGCCTGGAAGTGCTGTAGTGGAGGCCGAGATCGAAGGGGTGCTCCACGAGTACACTTCTATCGAGGGTGTTCAGGAAGATGTTCTCGAGATTCTTCTCAACCTCAAGGATCTGGCTGTGATCATGCACACCCGGGATGAGGCGACTCTGACCCTGGCCAAGAAGGGGGCAGGGCCGGTTCTGGGGTCTGACATCACCCTGGACCATGATGTCGAAATAGCGAACCCGGATCATGTGATCGCCAATCTCACCAAAGAGGGTGAGGTCAAGATGACTCTCAAGGTAGCTCGCGGTATCGGCTACGAGCCAGCCGCCGTGCGGGAGTCAAGCGGAGAAGATCGTCCGATCGGGCGTTTGCAGCTGGATGCGTCGTTCTCTCCTGTCCGGCGGGTTTCATATGCCGTTGAAGCCGCCCGTGTGGAGCAGCGTACCAATCTGGATCGCCTGGTTATCGATATTGAGACCAACGGTACGATCGATCCGGAAGAAGCAATTCGGCGCGCTGCCACGATCTTGCAAGACCAGCTTTCCGCTTTTGTGAAGCTGGACGATACGACGGGCAGCCAGCCTGACGAGGACGAAGTCGGATCTCAGGTTGATCCGATTCTGCTCAGACCCGTTGACGATCTGGAACTGACAGTGCGCTCCGCAAACTGTCTCAAGGCAGAAGATATCTTCATGATAGGGGACCTGATACAGCGTACGGAAGTCGAACTGTTGAAAACACCCAACTTGGGTAAGAAATCTCTGACCGAGATCAAAGATGTTCTGGCGACCCGAGGACTTTCCCTGGGAATGCGCCTGGAAAACTGGCCACCCGAAGGGATCGACGACCTGCCGGGCCAGTAAGGTCGCGGTATTCTGGAATTTCTGAATTTATAAGTTTTTGAGGAAGACGAGCCATGCGTCACCGCAAATCAGGGCGGAAGCTCAACCGTGACAGTACACATCGCAAAGCGATGTTTCGCAATATGACCTGCTCATTGCTTCGGCATGAGTTGATCAAAACCACATTGCCTAAAGCCAAGGAGCTGCGAAGAGTGGCAGAGCCTCTCATAACCTTGGGCAAGGATGACAGCGTTGCACGCCGTCGGTTGATTTTTAGTCGACTCCGGGACCAGGAAGCAGTGGGCAAGCTGTTCAATGAGATCAGCCCACGCTACCAGGAGCGACCTGGCGGGTATCTGCGTATTCTAAAGTGTGGTTACCGCCCGGGAGACAAGGCGCCCATGGCCTATGTGGAACTGGTCGATCGGCCAGAGCCTGTAGAAGAGATGGAGGCTGTGGAAATCGAGTAACTGTCGTTGACAATATTCAGAAAAAAGCCGGGCTTTGCCCGGTTTTTTTTGCAGCTATGGTATCTACTCACCCCCCATGGGCGATCTGCTCCGGAAGGCATCGTAAATACCTCCCTGTAGACTTGTCTTTGGCATCCCTGCCAAAGGCACTTTCTCCACAGACCACCCCGGGGGGGGAATCTCTGGGAGGTGAGCAGTTACCCAGCTATGAATAATCCAGAAACCGGCCAACTGATTGCGCTGTTTACCGATTTCGGTTCAAGTGGAATCTATACAGGGCAGATGGAGGCGGTGCTTTCGACCGTCCGACCTGGAGTTCCCGTCGTCGATCTCTGTAATGATGCGCCTGTGTTTAAGCCCAGGGCTGCGGGTTCCCTGCTTTCAGCCCTGGCACTCAGGATGCCCAGGGATACCATTTTCGTGTGTGTTGTGGATCCAGGCGTCGGGGGAAATCGAAGAGCGTTAACAGTCCGTACTGGAAGGTATTGGTTTGTTGGACCCGACAATGGTCTTCTGGCACTGGTTGCCAGGATGTCAGGTCGATGTTCTGTACGTACAATCGATTGGAGTCCTGATGTGCTCTCCGATACTTTTCATGGTCGAGATCTTTTTGCCCCCGTAGCCGCATCGATTGCCCGGGGTGAGGTTGTTCCGGGTACCCCGGTAGAGCGGGAGTCCATGGCCGGTTTCGATTGGCCTCTTGATCACTATGAGATTATCTATATCGATCACTACGGAAATCTGTTCACAGGAATACGGGCTTCCTCGATCGGGCGTGACGAGTGGCTGACGTTGAACGGTAATTCCTATAAATATCAACGCACCTTCTCACATGCTGACCCGGCACAGCCATTCTGGTATGTGAATTCCATAGGTCTGGTTGAAATAGCTGTTAACAGCGGTCACGCCGGGGATCTTCTGGGGGTACGCGTGGGGGATGCTGTGAGGCGATCAGGGACAGATACCCATTTAACCTGAATTTGCGTCCTTGATTGGGTATCAGTTGCGGGCCAGACTCCCCGGTTCTATTCGATAATGAGATTCAATGGTAACATCTCCTTGTATATGATGGGCAAGGGTCGCTTTCGTGAGAATGTGATGATTCTTGTGCGTGGCGGATAGGCGAAATGGCTGCACAGATACATGTGTAGATTCTTTTCGGTGAGGGCGAATCGCTTCAGTTCACGCATATGCTGCTCTTCCGCTTCATCGTTGAGCCGATAGAGAAGATTATTGATTCTGACGCAGGAGTCTCCCAGCACAACCACCGGTGGTTTTTCCAGCTGTCCGAGCAGTTCTCTGTAAATGCGCTTGCGAAGCTGGGAAGCGATTGCCAGACCTATCCGTTCTTCCCCGAAAAGCCAGTTGATGTTTCGCTCTTCCTGGAAGCTGACGTGGTGCTCACCAAAAGCCAGGCACCAACCTTGATAAAAGGCGTTGTAGCGTCTTACCAGCCTGATTTCGCTCATTGGTACAAGATACCAGATTTTTTTGGTTGTGTTGCTTTTGGGGTCGTCTGACAGAGAGGGTTTTTTTGCCAGGGGTAGCCTGAGGCGGATGGCGGAATCGGTTAAACCCGGGCATCCCGCTGCTTGGGTAAACTGGATGCGGGGTCATTTCGGTTCCGATTATGAGCATTCAATCTGACGGCCCACCTTCAGCGGGAATGTCCGCATAGGGAGCCTGAGATTGAGCAGGGTGCTCAATGGGGCACAAACTTCCACTGCCGGTTGGTCATGAATCACATCTCCGTCTGTGCTGACGGTGCATGCGCCAGGTTGATTCAGATATGGACAGGACTTGTTCCCATTCACCTGTGGATCCACTGAACAGGATCAGTGGATCCTGTCTCCCGTCCCGGGCGATACGGTCACTTTTACTTGTCCAAGACCGGTTTCAAGTAACGTCCAGTATATGATTCGGCTGTCTTTGCGACCTGTTCCGGGGTGCCCTGTGCGATAATCTCACCACCACGATTGCCTCCCTCCGGTCCCAGGTCCACGACCCAATCGGCTGTTTTGATCACGTCCAGATTGTGCTCTATCACCACGACGGTATTTCCGTGATCTCTCAGCCGGTGGAGTACTGAAAGGAGGTGTTTTACGTCGTGGAAATGCAAGCCGGTCGTGGGTTCGTCAAGGATATAAAGCGTATTGCCAGTATCCCTCTTGGACAGTTCCCTGGACAGCTTGACCCGCTGCGCTTCACCCCCCGACAGAGTGGTCGCGTTCTGCCCGAGTTTGACGTAGCTCAATCCCACATCCATCAGTGTTTCGAGCTTACGCTTGATAACGGGTACCGCATCAAAAAAATCGAGAGCATCTTCCACCGTAAGATCCAGCACCTCGGCGATACTCTTGGTTTTGTAATTGATCTCCAGGGTCTCCCGGTTGTAGCGTTTGCCCTTACAGACGTCGCACTGCACGTAGATGTCCGGCAGAAAGTGCATTTCCACTTTGATGACACCGTCGCCCCGGCAAGCCTCGCAGCGTCCCCCTTTGACATTGAAGCTGAAGCGACCTGGTGAGTAGCCTCGGGAGCGTGCTTCATGGGTGCCCGAGAAAAGTTCCCGTATCGGTGTAAACAGGCCGGTGTAAGTGGCTGGATTGGAACGGGGTGTCCGTCCGATGGGGCTTTGATCGATGTCTACGACCTTATCGAAGTGTTCGAGTCCTTCCACCTTGTCGTGAGGTGCCGAATCCCTGTTTGCGGCATTGAGGGTGGACGCTGCCACCGGATAAAGCGTGTCGTTGATGAGGGTCGATTTTCCAGAGCCGGAGACGCCGGTGACGCAGGTGAACAGCCCTATTGGAATTTCCAGGTTGACCTGTTTGAGGTTATTGCCTGTCGCCCCCAGCACTTTCAGGGATTTCAACGGATCCTGGGGTGGGTTTCGGGGGGGGATCTCGATGAATCGTTCTCTGCTCAGGTATTGGCCGGTGAGCGAGGCTTTTATCTTCTCCACGTCATGGGCTGTTCCCTGGGCAACGATGGTGCCCCCGTGGACACCGGCCCCGGGGCCGATGTCGATGACGTGGTCGGCACTGCGGATCGCTTCCTCGTCATGTTCCACAACGATGACGGTGTTACCCAGGTCGCGTAGATAAACCAGGGTATTCAGCAACCTGTCGTTGTCACGCTGGTGCAGGCCGATGGAGGGCTCGTCGAGCACATACATCACTCCCACCAGGCCGGCCCCGATCTGGCTGGCGAGACGGATGCGCTGGGCTTCGCCTCCCGATAGTGTCTCGGCGCTGCGGTCCAGAGTGAGGTAGTCCAGGCCAACATTGACCAGAAACTCGAGTCGCTGGGATATCTCCTTTATAACCTTGGCAGCGATTTTTCCACGTTTACCCTTTAAGCGCAGGTCGCTGAAAAACGCCAGCGCCCGATCGATGGGTAAAGTGGTGATCGACGGCAGATTCTGTTCGCCTATGAACACATGCCGGGCCGCCTGGTTGAGGCGGGTACCGCTGCATGCCGGGCAGGGATGGGTGGATATGTAGCGAGAGAGTTCTTCCCGGACGGCATTGGATTCGGTTTCCCGATAGCGGCGCTCCATGTTCCGGATGATTCCTTCGAACGGATGTGTCTTGGTGTTTCGGCCACCCCGCTCATTGAAGTAACTGAACCGAATCTGCTCTTTTCCGCTGCCGTAGAGAATGGTTTTATGGATGTTCTCGGACAACTCCTCCCAAAGGGTTTCCACATCGAAATCATAGTGCTTTCCAAGGGAGCGGATCAGTTGGAAGTAGTAGGCATTTCGTCGATCCCAGCCCCGAACAGCCCCTGCTGCAAGGCTCAGATGCGGGTGTGCCACGACCCGTTCCGGATCAAAAAACTGTTCGACCCCGAGACCGTCACAAGTTGGGCAGGCGCCTACCGGGTTGTTGAAAGAGAACAGCCTGGGCTCGAGTTCCTGCAGACTGTAACCGCATAACGAGCAGGCAAAGTTGGCAGAAAAGACCAGTTCTTCCCGTTCCGGTTTATCCATCCAGGCAATGCGCGCCAGTCCACCGGAGAGGGCCAGGGTGGTATCCAGGGACTCTGCGAGACGCATCCCCAGGTCACTTCTGACTCTGAAACGGTCGACAACCACCTCGATGGTATGTTTCTTATGGAGTTCCAATGTGGGTGGTTCGTCGAGCTCGTGGATATCCCCATCGATACGTGCCCTGATATAGCCCTGGGCTTTCAGTTCTGTCAGCAATTTGTGGTGTTCTCCTTTTCGTTCGGAGACAACCGGTGCCAGCAGCAGGAGTTTGCTGCCCTGGGGCAGTGCAAGCACCTGATCTACCATCTGGCTGACCGTGCGGGCTTCGAGAGGCTGGCCATGTTCCGGGCAGCAGGGAGATCCGGCGCGGGCAAATAGCAGGCGCAGATAGTCATAAATCTCGGTGATGGTTCCCACAGTGGAGCGGGGATTGTGGGAAGTGGTTTTTTGTTCTATCGAAATGGCCGGGGAGAGCCCTTCGATGTGATCCACATCGGGTTTCTCCATCATGGACAGAAACTGTCGTGCGTAGGCTGACAGCGATTCCACATAGCGGCGCTGACCTTCTGCGTAGATCGTGTCGAATGCCAGGGATGACTTACCCGAACCTGACAGCCCGGTGATCACAATCAGCTGGTCCCGGGGCAGGTCGATATCGATGTCTTTAAGGTTGTGGGTGCGTGCACCCCGAATCTGGATAGTGTCCATCTGCGTACCAGTCGTGAAGCGAACCTGTTACTATACCCGGTCTTCCGTGATTGAACCAAACATACCGTGACAAAGAACCACGTACATGACCGGGGAATGTCCCCTCTGGAGAGTCGTGCCGCCTTTTCTCTGGCAGGGATTTTTTCCCTGCGCATGCTCGGCCTTTTCCTGATCCTGCCGGTATTCGCCATCTATGCCGAAGAACTCTCTGGGGTGACCCCCGTTCTGGTAGGTGTCGCCATCGGTGCCTACGGCCTTACTCAGGCTATGCTGCAGATCCCGTTCGGCATGTTATCCGACCGAATCGGTCGCAAGCCGGTGATTATCGGCGGGCTGCTGATATTCGCGCTCGGCAGCATGGTGGCTGCCCAGTCCGATACGATCTGGGGGGTGATTATCGGGCGGGCCCTTCAGGGGAGTGGTGCTATCGCCGCGGTGGTAATGGCGCTCGCAGCGGATCTGACCCAGGAGCACAACAGGCTTAAAGCGATGGCAGTGATCGGGATGAGCATCGGGCTTGCTTTCGCGCTGTCACTGATTCTGGGTCCCGTACTCAGTCATTTTATCGGTGTGTCCGGTATTTTTTGGTTGACCGCTGTCCTGGCGCTGTCGGGGGTTGCCATTACTCTTTTCGTGGTTCCCAATCCGGAGGAAACCCATTTTCATCGCGATGCGCAACCGGTGCCGGGACAGTTCAGCCGGGTTCTGGCCAATCCCGATCTGCTGCGCCTGGATGTGGGAATCCTGCTTCTGCATACGGGGATGACGGCACTCTTTCTGGTATTACCACTGGTGCTGAGGGATTCGGCGGGCTTGGATGTTTCCCGTCATTGGATGATCTATCTACCGGTGCTGGTCTTATCAGTCCTGCTGCTCGTGCCCTTGGTGGTCATTGCAGAAAACCGGCGTAAGATGAAGCAGGTATTTCTGCTTTCCATTGCTGCCCTGGCTGTCGCTCAGTTCGGTTTCTTCAACTACTATTCATCCCTCTGGGGAGTTGTGTTCTTCCTGTTGGTTTACTTCACCGCATTCAATGTACTGGAAGCCACATTGCCCTCTCTGGTAGCCAAAATGGCCCCTGCGGATGCCAAGGGAACAGCGATGGGGGTCTATTCCACGTCCCAGTTCAGCGGTGCCTTTCTGGGTGGGCTGGTGGGTGGCTGGGCGCACACCTATTTCGGATTGCAGGGGGTCTTTCTCTTTGGAATGGTGGCCATGATCATCTGGCTGTTCGCTGCGATTGGCATGACCGAGCCCCGCTATCTCAACAGTTATCTCTTAAAGGTAGGTAACGTGGATGAGGAGCGGGCCCGGGAACTGGAAAAGGAGCTGTTGACCATCGAAGGTGTGGGGGATGCGGTGCTGGTGGCCGGTGATGATGTCGCCTACCTGAAGATCGACCCAAAACGTATCGATATGACTATTCTGGATGAATTTTCTGTCGCCCGCAGGTAGAATCTGCAGGCTGATCAATCAAACCGTTACTATGGAAGAGGCGGTGAAACCGCGCAGGAGGAGAAATGGCCAGAGGTATCAACAAGGTGATTCTTATCGGCAATCTGGGACGGGATCCGGAGATGCGATATACACCCAACAACGTTGCGGTGGCAAACGTCACCATTGCTACATCGGAAAGCTGGAAAGACAAGAACACCGGTGAAGCCCAGGAAAAGACCGAGTGGCACAGGGTGGTCTTCTTCAGCCGCCTGGCAGAAATAGTCGGTGAGTATCTGAAAAAAGGCTCGAAGGTCTATGTCGAAGGCAGGTTGCAGACCAGGAAGTGGCAGGACCAGAACGGCCAGGATCGCTACTCGACGGAAATCGTTGCCAATGAGATGCAGATGCTTGACAGCCGTGGTGGTGGAACTTCCGACTTCGGCCAGAATCGCCCTGCTCCGCAGGCATCGGCTCCTTCCCAGGGTGGTGGGGGAAATGCCCCCCCGAGTTCTGATTTCGACGATGACATCCCGTTTTAGCTGAAAGTATGCTTCAGCTGAAATACTGGGGAGTGCCTGCATTCCCCTTTTTTATTAAAGCTCCAAAATTAAGATTAACGCCAAATGGCTAATATTCCACTTGCTCAAGTATTTTTGAACGATGAGATCCGCCAGTCGGTGGCAGCCGTCATCGAGTCAGGGCGATATATTCTCAGCGGAGAATGCCAGGCGTTCGAAGAAGAACTCGCTGCCTATACGGGTACGCGGCATGCGGTGCTTTCTTCTTCCTGGACCGCTTCGGTGTCATTGCTCCTGGAGGTAATGGGGCTGAACCCCGGGGATGAGGTGCTGGTCCCTTCCCATACCGCTTTTCCTACCGTTGAACCCATTATTCACGTCGGCGCCAAGCCGGTTTTTGTGGACGTTGGTGACACTTACTGCATGGACCCCGACCAGCTGCGGGAAAGTCTGAGCTCACGCACAGTCGGCATTCTCCCGGTTCATCTGTACGGCCACCCCGCCGACATGGAGGCAATTACGAAGTTTGCCGACAGCCATGGCTTATGGGTGCTGGAAGACTGTGCTCAGGCACAAGGGGCATTCTGCCGGGGAAGTCGAGTCGGCTCCATGGGGCTGGCAGGAGGTTTCTCTTTCTATCCGTCGAAGAATCTCACAGTACTGGGTGATGGTGGCTGTATCTGCACCAATGACGATGGGCTGGCCGAAGGGGTGCGCATGCTGCGCAACCACGGGCGAAAAAGCAAATTTACCCACGAGAAGGTAGGGTACAATCTTCGCTTCAATGAGATACAGGCGGCGGCGGGCCGGGTGGCATTGCGTTATCTGGATCAGCTGAATGAACACCGGAGAGCCGTGGCACAGCGATATGGGGAGCGTCTCGAGGGGAAGGTTGAATTGCCGCCGGTACGTCCCTGGGCAGAGCCGGTCTACCATATGTACGTGATTCGAACAAAACGGCGTGATGCCCTGGCGGATCATCTGCAGGGGCAGGGAATCGCCACTGGGATTCATTATCCGGTTGCCAATCATCAGCAGCCGGCCATTACCGGCCGTTACCCGGATTTGCCGACCCTGCCCAATACTGAAGCGTGGGTTGATCAGATTCTATCTCTGCCGATCCATGGGCAGATGCCGTTGGAAGATGTGGATCGTGTCTGCGACGCCATAGCTATATTCCTGGATTAACGGGAAATGGTGATGTCTTGCGAGTTGAGTATCGTGGTGCCCTGCCACAATGAAGAGGGTAATATTCGGCCTTTGCTGGAGGCGATCGACGCGGCGCTGTCACCCCTGAAGGTCGAGTACGAGGTGATAATAACCGATGATCGCAGCAGCGATAATTCCTGGGAAGTGATGTCCGGGATAGCGTCCGACAACTCCCGGCTGCGGGTTCAGCGCCTGGAGGAGAACTGCGGAGAGTCGGCAGCCAGCTGGGTGGGTATGCAGAGTGCCAGCGGTCGCTTTATCGTCACCATGGATGCCGATATGCAGAATGATCCTGCGGATTTGCCCGCGTTCGTCAAGGCACTTGAACGGGCGGATTGTGTATGTGGGACACGGGTGGCATCACGGGGCGAAGGGGATCATTTGATTCGTATACTCTCATCGCGGATCGCAAACTGGGTGCGTAATGGCCTTTCGGGCGAGCAGATCAGTGATGCTGGCTGCACATATCGCGCGTTCCGTCACGAGTGTATATCCAATCTTAAATTCTTTAAGGGGATGCACCGGTTCCTGCCCACTTTGTTCAAAATTGAGGGTTTCAGCGTGATAGAGATTCCTGTGGCCAACAATCCCCGGCTCTATGGGAGCGCTCACTATGGTGTCTGGAATCGGCTGTTCGCTTCCTTCTACGATCTGCTGGCGGTGCGCTGGATGAAATCCAGGATGATTCGCTACCGTATTGAGGAGCAGATCGGTTTTAGTGAATCCCGGGTCCCGGGTGAAAAATCAGGCAGCCAAGCCCCTGAGATCTGATGTACAAGGGGTTGATCTCTGCTGCATAGGGACACATTTTCTTCAGTGATTTTTATTGAGTGATTTCTGGGTAGTGACATGTTGAATGTAGCATTGGTCGGCTGTGGGCGGATTGCCAAACGCCATTCCGAATTGTTGGGCGAGAATCAGATTCAGGGTATGCGCCTGGCCGCTGTCTGTGATCTGGTAGAAGAAAAGGCTCGGGCTATCGGCGAGCGTTTTGATGTGCCTTTTTACTCGGATATGGGCCGTATGATGCAGGAAGAGCCTATCGATATGGTGGTAGTGCTCACCCAGACCGGGGCGCATGCTGCCCATGTTATCGAACTGGCCAGGTATCAGAAAGATATTCTGGTAGAGAAACCCATGGCGCTGACTCTTGACGATGCCGATGCCATGATCGAAGCCTGTGACCAGAATGGGAGTCGCCTTTTCGTCGTCAAACAAAATCGCTTCAATGTGCCGGTGGTAAAACTGCGTGAAGCGGTGGAGGCAAAGCGCTTTGGTAAGTTCGTACTGGGTACCGTTCGGGTTCGTTGGTGTCGTCACCAGCACTACTACGATCAGGATCCCTGGCGCGGTACCTGGGCGATGGATGGGGGTGTTTTGACCAACCAGGCCAGCCATCATGTGGATATGCTGCAATGGATGATCGGAGACGTGGAGAGCGTGTTCGCCAAGTCCAGTACGGCCCTGGCGAAAATAGAGGCGGAAGATACCATCATCGTAACGCTCAAGTTTCGAAATGGGGCGCTGGGGGTTATCGAAGCCACTACTGCTGCGCGACCGATTAACCTGGAGGGCTCTATTTCGGTTCTCGGAGAGCATGGTACTGTGGTTATCGGTGGTTTTGCGGTCAACCAGATGCAGACCTGGGCTTTTGAGGAAGCAGAAGAAGGGGATGATCGTGTACTTGAAGATTACTCGGTCAATCCTCCCAATGTGTACGGGTTTGGTCATCAAGCCTATTATGAACATGTTGTGGACTGCATCGAAAATCGCAAGCAGCAT
>JAAELC010000737.1 GCA_024227135.1 Gammaproteobacteria bacterium | reverse complement strand
TGAGAAAATACGCTGAAGTCATCAAATGTGAAGAACTACGAGAAACGTGGGAAACAGCTTTTGGAAAAGAATTTGGGGGATTAGCGCAGGGGGACGATCGAACAGGCCAGAAAGGGACAGACACAGTCATCATCCTTGACCCTGAGCAAATTAAGGATATTCCAGCGGACAGAGTGGTAACGTATGCCAGTATTGCGACGGACTACCGTGAATCGAAGGATGACCCAAATCGTGTCCGCATTACAGCAGGTGGGAACCTCATCGACTACCCTGGCGAGCTCACTACACGTACAGCCGATCTACAGACGACAAAGATCATGTGGAACAGTGTTGTGAGCACGCCTGGAGCAAGGTACTGTTGTTTTGATATCAGCAGCTTTTACCTTGGAACCCCGCTGGATCGGTATGAATACATGAAAATACCGCTTCGCATCTTCCCTGAACATGTGAAACAACAGTACAATTTGAACGCCAGAGCCTATAAGGGCCAGGTCTACTTGGAAATCAGACGCAGCATCTGGGGCTTGCCCCAAGCAGGCATCTTGTCGAACAAATTGTTGAAGGAACGCCTTGCCCCACATGGCTACTATGAATGTGAGCACACCCCGGGCCTATGGAGGCATGAAACTCGTCCTATCGCGTTCACACTTGTAGTGGACGATTTTGGGATCAAGTATACTGACAAAGCTGACGCAGAGCATCTGTACAACTGCATCAACGAGCACTATACGGTAAAAGCAGACTGGGAAGGAAAAATGTACTGTGGGATAACCCTTGATTGGAACTATGATAAACGCACTGTGACACTGTCGATGCCAGGATATGTGGAGAAAATGCTGACCAACTTCAACCATCCGGAACCCAAGAAGCCACAAGACAGCCCTCACCCAGCACCGCCAAGGAAATTCGGAGCTGCCGCCCAAGATACCATCGATGAGGACAACTCCACACCACTCGACCCTGCCCAGAAACGCCGCATCCAACAAATCGTGGGGTCGGGCCTGTACTACGGTCGAGCTATAGACAACACCATCCTTGTTGCCCTAGGATCCCTTGCCTCTGAACAAGCCAACCCAACAGAAAATACAGCAAAACGCGCCAACCAACTACTGGATTATCTGGCCACCCACCCAGACGCCAAAATCCAATTTAGAGCTTCCGACATGCATCTCAACATCCACAGTGATGCATCCTACCTGTCTGAACCACGGGCACGCAGCCGCATTGCAGGCGTCCATTTCCTTGGATCCATCCCTGAAGATCACAAACCAATTATCATCAACGGTTTCGTCCATGTTGTAAGTAACATCTTGAAGTGTGTCGTAGCCTCCGCAGCAGAAGCCGAACTTGGAGGCCTTTTCCACAACTGCAAAGAAGCCACGGTCCTACGTCTCACATTGGAAGAATTGGGGCATCCCCAACCACCCACCCCAGTCCATTGTGACAATACCACGGCCACGGGCATCGCCAATGACACTGTCAAAAAGCACCGCTCCCGCTCCATGGAAAAGAACTATTTCTGGGTCACGGATCAAGTCAAGCGGAAACATTTCGATGTACGACACCACCCCGGCAAGGAGAACCTTGCCGACTATCCCTCCAAGAATCACGATGCATCCCATCATAGAGACGTCAGACCGTGGATGCTACACATTGAATCTGTATCACCAATAACGCTGCCACGAGCACAAATGCCCAGCACGCTTAGAGGGTGTGTTGGAACCCTGGAAGATGGCTATCTCCGACACGCTCCTCTTCCGAGGATTCCCAGGAGGAAGCGCGCTGGCAGTCGCAACGACAGTCGCACCAGCCCTTGACAGCACAGAGATCAAGGTGGTGGTTGAAGCAGAGATCTTGGAGATCTTTCACCACCACCTTGCCAAGCACCTTCTGCGGTTCGCCACTCAACTAATGTAGTCATTAATACGTAGCACACCTTTTGTACACTGCAGTAGTCGCTGTCTTCATCAGTGCTACGCTATTATTCGAACATACCCTGTAAATCGCAGCATAACGCAGCGAATTCTAGCACCCACGAGAGCTGCTCCCAACCCATCTCCCGGAAAAAATGGCCGAGACAAAACTCACAATCGAAGAGGCCACCAGCCACTTCAGTGACATCCCCATCATCAACAGACGCTTAACTCGACAAGATTTTACCGAGCTTAGAGACTTCCTCGTGGAAAAATACAAAGCCGTCCAATGCTGGCAATCTCTTGAAACCGGATGGGCTGGTGCCATCGTAAGTCCAGGTGAACATCTCCTGGACAACGCCGCCCCCTTTGTCATCCCAACGGACCCGGGCGTCCTCCACCTCCGACCACTATTATCAAGATCAGAGATAGCCAACGAAGAGCGCCAGCATGCCACCCTTGTCGATCGATTCCAAACCTACACCAACCTGAACAGTGCTGCTCGTGCCGCCCTTGAACGTAGTATCCCCCGCCAATACCGACCAGGCATCTCCATGGGAAACTCAAAAACTTCATGGCCAATATCATGGAATGTGGCCAGCATCCTTCAAGCCCTCCGCGCCCGCTACAACAACTTCACAGCAAGAGATAAAGAAGATTTGAAAAACGTGTTCAATTCACCCTTCGATCCAAACCAGCCCATTGAAGAGCTTACCGACCGCCTTGAAGAATGCCAACGAATCGCTGTCGATGCAGGAATCAGTTACTCAACGGAACAACTCATCGACCAGTTTGTCACCCGTCTGGAACCACATCAAATCTACAAAGATGCCGTCAAAAATTGGAGGAACCTGGACGAAGCGGACCGTGACACTTGGCAAAGTGCCAAGGAGCATTTCATAATGGAATACGAGAAGATATTGGCGAGAGCAGATACGGAAATAACATCGGGTAACAATGGTTTTGCGGCGTTAGCGGCAAGGGCAGGAGCAGCAGCCGAGGACGACAATGTCAGCTTAGCAGACACAGTCGACGAGTTGAATTTAGCTTTCAATACGTTTGGCACCACCTACAACTCCAACATCAGTGGTCTCAACGACAACTTGTCAACCATCTCCAATGCAGCACAGTCGAATGCAAGTAACATCCAACAGCTCACCCAACAAGTGGCCATGCTCGCTTCGCAAGTGGCACAGGGGCATACCCAGTATGCCCCCCCTCCCGCTCCCAGCACATTCGTAATCCAGCCTAGTCAAGGTGGAGTCCCCCCCCTTACGTCTCCCCTTCCACCTACTACCAAGGAGGAGGCTACCAAGGCCGAGGAGGACACAATCAAGGAGGCGGCTACCAAGGCCGAGGAGGACGTCGTCAATCCTCCAGTCGCCCATGGCAGCGCCAACAGCAAGCCCAACGTCAAGGAACTGCCCAGCAGTACCAACAGCATCCTACTCCTCCAGCGGCAGGAGGAATCCAGCAGTACCGTCCTCGAAATGGCCAGGGCCAACAACGTGAAAATCGGGGCTTCCAATCGAATCCAGTCAAGAGACACAACAACTGGTGGGTTTGTCATTCATGTGGTTTCGATGTGGACCATCAAAGTCATCAGTGCCAGGACAGGAAACCGTGGCATCAAAACAGTTTCTCCCGCAATAACTACCAGGAGTACGAAAGAATGGGGTGGCCAATGTGCCGCAAAGGGATCCACAAAACTCAACTTCCACAGCTATGAAGGTGCGGCGCAGTGAATAGA
>JAAELC010000736.1 GCA_024227135.1 Gammaproteobacteria bacterium | reverse complement strand
GTGGTGGTGGCTGGGCCTGTTGACCTGCTGGGGTCGACGGTTGGGATGGCTGACCCACTTGGGTCAACCTCTCCCTCAACTGTACAAGTTCGGCCTCCTGCCTATCCTTCGCCTCCTTTAAAGCCTTCACATACGCCTTGCGGCGTTCGTTCCGGTCTTTAGTGGATTGGCGCGCCCGCTTGCCTTCCACCATCGACCTGTCGCCTCCCTGGTCGGAAGAGCGATTGGTCGACGGTGTCGAGGAGCTAGCGACCTGCTCCGGTCGACCCTGGGACCTGTCCCTGGCGTGACCTGAAGTAGGCGGAGGCAGGGCCAACTGGGCCTCACGGCGCCTCGGGTCTCGAACCGACAGGGTCTGGAGGTTCAGTCCCTTAGCCGCCTTGAAGGCCTGCCAATCTTTTAGGAGCCGCCATTCCTCAAACTCCTGACGAATAGCATTGGAGGACCTGGAAAAAGAAGACAAAGAACGGTAAGTTATTGTCTCACTATCCCTGGCATTCAACACACACATAATCAATGGCTAAAGCCTGTGCCCTGGTCAACTTAATACATTGACCATGGAACCAATCCAGGCAGCGGAGACATTGTACCATGAGGAGACCATCGTCTGGTTTCCTGCAGATACAGTAAGTCAGCAGAGCGTCACGCCGTATTTTGTCGATCACTTTCCCGATCCATGCTGGTAGGTTGTCCTCCATGCAAGATTTAAGGGAATTGTGGTTCACAGTCCATTCTCTGTTCCGGAACTTAATCCTGAACAGGAATGGACTCCTGACCTGTAAGACGACACACGGCCCAATCCACTTGGGGTGAAGCTTGTTTGCGGGTGCGTGGTCCAAACAGTAGACCACATCACCCTTCTGAAAAGTTGCCACCTTTTTGTTAAGATCAAAATGGGTTTTGGCCCTTTTCAGCTCCACCTTTAGAGTCCCTCTTGCAGTCTGGTGTGCCAACTGCATGTTGGTCTCTAGGTCACTCACAAAATCTGCGTGTGATGTAGACCGATCCATGGGGTGGGGGACCATGATCTCGGCCGGGGTGTTGACCTCCCTCCCTAACATCAAGCGGTTAGGGGTAAACCCAGTGTGACGGTTTACTGCGGAACGCATGGCAGACGCTATCAGCGGTACATAGATGTCCCAGTCCTCTTGGCACTGTCCAATAAAGCATCGGACAGCGGCCATCAGAGTGCGGTTCATCCTTTCTGCCTGACCGTTCGCGGAAGGTCGGTAAGCTGTGGTACGGCTTTTCCGGATGTGCAATAGTTTGCACATTTCCTGGAACAGAGCGCTTTCAAAATTTCTCCCTTGGTCGGATACCAACTGAAGTGGGTATCCAAACCGTGTGAAAAATTCATTGACTGCTGCTCTAGCTGTAACCTCAGCGGTTTGGGATGGGAGTGGGATACACTCAATCCACTTAGTGAAGCTGTCTACCATCACTAGAATGTACTCATTACCCTGTGCAGACGTGGGTAGCGGCCCAAGAAAATCAATGTGGACTTTCTCCATGGGAATTCCAGCATGGTTTTGCACCATAGGGTATTTCAGCTTCCGGTTGCTTGTTTTGCTGAGGGCGCATTCATGACACTTAGATATGTGTTCAACCACATCTTTGTTCATTTTATACCAGAAATAGTAGCGTTTGATTCGCTCCTTAGTTCTGGAAATGCCTTGGTGCCCTGAGCTAGGGATATCGTGACAGAGTCTCAAGATTTCCCCTTTGAGAGATTTCGGGATGACCAGCTGATCCCGTTCTTCTCCCATGTGGTAGATGATACCTTCCGCTATCTTGAAACGATTGCGGTTGGCCCAATAGAACTTCTGATTCTGGCTAGCTAACTTGAGCTCAGCCATATCCGGTTCAGTGGCATCTTTCAGCCAAGGGCTCAAAAAGAGAAGGTCGTCATCTTCGCCTTGGGCTCGGAGAACCATTTGGTCGTCCCATGGTTCCCCATTGCCCGTGTCCGAATTTGCGGAGGAATCATCTTGCGTTCCCTCATCCGCAGTGTCGGTTTCGGAGTTTGCGTTTCCCTGGTCCATCTGTCCATGTACTGGCCGGACTGATGGTGTGGAGACACGGTTAACCTTGGGTGGGTTAACGGGAGAGAGTGGACCTGTTTCGACCACTGGTTGAACAGATGGGGTAAGTGCACTTTGTCCGGCAGGTAGGCATGGTTCCCCTAATCGGACAGATGGTCTGGTGACCTCTAGTCGGACAGATGGGTCCATGTGTGCCCCTTTTCGGACGGGTTGCTCACCCTCAATGGTCGCAATCGGCTGTGACGAGAGTTCGCTTTGTCCGGCG
>JAAELC010000735.1 GCA_024227135.1 Gammaproteobacteria bacterium | reverse complement strand
ACGATACATAATTTCCGAGGCCCCTATTCTGTGTGCAGGTCGCCGCCCACCCCCCAGAGACTGACCCCCATGGGTGGCCTGTGGAGGAGGTGTCTTTGGCAGGGATGCCAAAGCCAGGTCTACAGGGCGGTATGTACGACGTCTTCCGGAACAGATCGCCCCTGGGGCGTGAGCAGTTACCTGTGCAGAACGAAAACAGGGTTTGTCTTCCCGCGGCTGTTTTTTCGGTTCTAGGGGTTCCGATCCTTCAACCCCAATAGCCCCTCCCGAAAAATAGCCGGGTCCATCTGAGCCGGTGGCGTCGGCATCAAGGGTTCAAAATCCATTTGACCCAGAATGTCCCGGTCAATATCTACACCGGGCGCTACCTCCAGCAACTCCATACCTTGGGGAGTAAGACGGAATACCGCGCGTTCGGTGACATAGTAAACCGGCTTGCCGAGTTCCTGTGCAAGTCCTCCGCTGAAGGTGAGGTGCTCGACCTTGTTCACGAACTTGCGTACCCGGCCTTCCTGGAGAATTTCCAGTCCGCCGTCCTGGATTTTGAAGCGGCAGCCTCCGGAGGTGAAGGTACCCGTGAAGACCACCATCCGGGCGCTCTGGCTGATGTTGATGAATCCTCCGGCACCGGCCATGCGTGGGCCGAAGCGGCTGACGTTGACATTGCCCTGGGCATCCGCCTGGGCCAATCCCAGAAAAGTCTGGTCGAGCCCGCCGCCGTCGTAGAAATCGAACTGGGAGGGCTGGTTGATGATGGCTTCCACGTTAGCGGATGAACCAAAGCTCAACCCACCGGCAGGCACGCCGCCGATCCCCCCAGGTTCCACGGTCAGGGTGAAGTTATCCATGATGCCTTCTTCATGGGCGACAGCGGCAACCGCTTCGGGCATGCCTATTCCCAGATTGACAACAGCGTCCTGCCCGAGCAGCATCGCCGCTCTTCGCCCGATGATCTTGCGCTCGCTCATCGGGAGGGTCGCACCCGGTATCTCGGCACTTCTTACTTCGCCGGTGTAAAGTGGGTTATAAGCTTCTCCGAACGTCTGCATGTGCTGTTCCGGCTCTGCCACCACCACGTAGTCCACCAGGATTCCCGGAATTTCTACCATTTGAGGATGCAACGGGTTGGATTCGATAAATCGCTCCACCTGAACAATGACTGTGCCACCGCTGTTTTTCACCGCCTGGGCTATCGCCAGGTTCTCAAGCGTCAAAGCTTCTCTTTCCATGGTGATGTTTCCGAGGGCATCGGCGGTGGTGCCGCGTAGCATGGCGACATCGATGGGGAAGGCCTTGTAAAACAGATACTCCTGCTCATCGATTTCCAGGAGTCGTACCAGATCATCCCTGGCGATACTGTTGAGCTTTCCACCGTCGACCCGGGGGTCGGCAAAGGTTCGCAGGCCGATCTGGGTCAGGGTGCCGGGCTTGCCGGCAGCGATATCACGATACAGATGGGTGATCACCCCCTGGGGAAAGTTGTAGCCTTCAATTTTATTCTCGTGCATCAGTTTGCCGAGCGCCGGTACCAGTCCCCAGTGCCCACCCACTACCCGTTTGACCAGCCCTTCGTGACCCAGATGATTCAGTCCCCGGCTTACACCGTCCCCCTGTCCCGCGGCAAAAAGCAATGAGAGATTACGGGGATGGCCGCTGGCCAGGAATCTTTTCTCAAGGGCAATAGCCAGTGCCTCCGGGAAACCGGTACCCACAAACCCGCTGGTGGAAAGAGTGGCATTGTCAGCAATGGCTGCGACCGCAGTCGCGGCGGAAACTGGTTTGATGGTTCGTCCACTCATCAGGCGGATGCTCCTTCTCGAAGTGTGGCTGGGGAGGTCGGATCGTTGTACCTATTTGTTACACGAGCAGTGTAAGATTTCAAGTCGATACTCTAGTTTTAGTTACGTGAAAAGGGTGAGATACGTCTGAGTGCCCGCTCTTCGCGGGCCTCCTCCATGGCCAGGTTTTGCAGGGTCTGCTCCACGAAGACCAGGTGATCCTGAGCAGCTTTTTTGGCCCGGTCAGGCTCACCATTGATCACTGCAGTCAGCAATTCATGATGTTGCTGTTTGAGTAGTTGGTAGATTCCGGGTTTGGTGTAAAGGCTGTCCAGGTTGAAGGAGATACTCTCCCGCAACAGTGTGAAAAGATCTCGCATGATATGCGTGAGCACCAGGTTGTCTGCTGCTTCCGCGATGGCCAGGTGAAATTCGGTATCGGCTTTCGCCTCAGCCATTGCATCCCTGGATTCGTGGGTCTGCATCAGTTCGTCGTAGCGTTCCCGGATAATCAGTTTGTCGGCTTCGGTGCTCTTCAGTGCAGCCTGATAGGCTGCCAGGCCTTCAAGGGCATGGCGGACTTCCAGAACGTCGTATCGCCTTTCCGGACGTTGCCGAAATATCTCGAGCAGGGGATTGGTGAATTCAGCATTCAGGCGGTCGTCGACATAGGTGCCACCACCACGGCGAGTCTTTAACAACCGCCTGGCTGTCAGTTTCTGAATCGCTTCGCGGAGGGAGGGTCGTGAGACCCCGAGATTCTCTGCCAGTTGACGTTCTGGTGGGAGTTATTCTCCTGGTTTGAGTACGCCTTCCAGAATCATCGTCTCAAGTTGTCGGGCAATGGTGTCGGCGATCCGCAGTTGTTCCATATAGCGCTGACCTTAGGGTTGCTGGTTTCGTTCGCAACAAATTGACTCTTTATTTATGTACTACTTTTTTTATTCCGAATTGATAAGACCAATTGTTGATTTAGAGTATAACCCAGGATTAGAAATTTGTTCGGTCCAAGCGATAATTAATCACATGGAATTTCCCTAATGTTCCCAACCAACTAGTCAATCTTTAACTTATTGATTTATAATATTAGTAATTATTCTTATAGCTTGACAATAAATACTTATCGTTTATTCTTCGATTGGTGAGACCACTTACCCAGGAAACATGGGGTTTCCAGTCTCCCGGGTGAGGGCCATCTCAACTCAGGGGATTTCTCCAAATGCCGGATCGAATTTATCCGTCGCAACCCGAAAGCGTCTATTTCTACGGCACCTGTTTAGTGGACCTGTTTTACCCGGATGCTGGAATGGCGGGTATCGAATTATTGAAGCGGGAAGGGTTGCAGGTGATCTTTCCTCAGGATCAGAGCTGCTGCGGTCAGCCCGCCTATAACTCAGGCTACCGGGAGGAGGCCAGGGCGGTGGTCAGAAGCCAGCTGGCGTTGTTTTCCAAGCCAATCCCCATAATCGTGCCTTCGGGTTCCTGCGCTTCCATGATGCGTAACCGCTTCCCGGACCTGTTCGAGGGTGACCCGGACGAATCGAAAGCAGTGGCACTCTCCGGACGGGTTTTCGAATTGACCGAGTTCCTGGTTCACGTTCTGGAGGTGGATCTGGTGGATCTCGGGCCACCGGTCAATGTGACCTGGCATGGTTCCTGTTCGATGCAGCGGGAAATGGGATTGCGGGAAGAACCCCGACAGCTTCTTCAGCAATTGAACCAGGTACAGCTGACACCCCTGGAAAGAGAGCGTGAGTGTTGCGGTTTCGGCGGCACTTTTTCTGTCAAGTTGCCGGAAATATCCTCGGCGATGGCCAAAGACAAGGCAGACGACGTCCGCCGTACCGGTGCACAGATCCTGATATCCGGAGATTGCGGGTGCATGATGAATATCAAGGGCACCCTGGAGCAGGATGGTGCCCCGGTGACAGCCAAGCATATCGCACAGTTTTTATGGGAGAGAACCCATGAGTCAGGCTGACTTCCGCGGTGCCGCATCGGTAGCGGTTGGAGACGTCCAGTTGCGGGGAAACTTCCGCCGGGCCATGGATGGGTTGATGGAAAAACGCGCGGCTCAGTTTACCGACGCTGACGAGGAGGGACGTCTAAGGGCGCTGGGTGAGAGTATTCGCAGTCGTTCCCTGGCACGGTTGCCGGAATTACTGGAAAAACTCGAAGCATCCTGTAAACGCAACGGTATTCAGGTGCACTGGGCGGAAACCACTGCTGACGCCAACCAGACAGTGATGGATATTTTGAAAAACCGGGGTGCCAGAACTCTGGTTAAAGGAAAGTCCATGGTCTCAGAGGAGATGGAGCTGAACCATTTTCTCGAAGCCGAAGGTATCGAAGCCCTGGAATCTGATCTGGGTGAGTACATCATTCAGCTTGCCGGGGAGATGCCTTCCCATATCGTCATGCCTGTGATCCATCGCAACACCGGGCAGATTGCCGAACTGATGGAACAGAAAATAGAAGGGGCACCTTATACGGAAGATGCCGATGAGCTGTGTCAAATTGCCCGTAAAGTGCTGAGAGAGAAATTTTACAGGGCGGACGCCGGGGTATCCGGGGTCAATTTCGCGGTGGCGGAGACAGGTACCTTGTGTCTGGTGGAAAACGAGGGCAACGGTCGGATGAGTACCACTGCGCCTCGGACCCATATCGCAGTCATGGGTATCGAGAAGGTGGTGGAACATCTTCAGGATGTTCCTCCGTTATTGAGCCTGTTGACCCGGTCGGCTACCGGACAGCACATCACTACTTACTTCAACATGATCTCCTCACCCCGCCGGCCGGGAGAGGTCGATGGGCCGGAAGAGGTGCATCTGGTACTGCTGGACAACGGCCGCTCACGCATTGTGTCGGATCCTGAACTCAAGGCGACACTGCGTTGTATTCGTTGTGGTGCCTGTATGAACCACTGCCCGGTATACACCCGTGTGGGTGGCCACGCCTATCAGGCGGTGATCCCCGGGCCTATCGGGAAAATTCTGACACCCCAGTTGCAGGGGCTGGACGAACGGGGTGACCTGCCGTTTGGTTCCACGCTTTGCAATGCCTGTGTGGAGGTCTGTCCGGTAAAGATACCAATCGTAGAGTTGTTGCTGCGTTTGCGGGCAGAGGCCAACAGCCCGACGGGGGACTCGTCAGTCAAAGGTTCTGGCGCTAAGCGTGACAAAACGGAAGCCCTGCTCTGGAGCGGGTGGCAGCGTATGCATGCTTCCGGAAAGCTCTACAACAGTCTTTCCCGGGTATTGGCAAAGACCGGAAATCTGGCACCCGGGTTCATGCCTCCCTTGAGTGGGTGGACGGCGACGAGAACCAAGCCCCGATTCGCTTCCCAGACATTGCATCAGCTGGCCAGAAAGCGAGGAGTTCCGGATGAGTGAACAGCATCGAAGCCGTATCATGGAGCGGTTGCGCACCGGGGTGCCACCGACAGCTCCCGTGGAATCAGATTTTTCCGTGATATCGGAAAAACAATGGCCCCTGTCCGAACGGTTGCTTAGATTGCGCCAACGCCTGGAGTCGGTCAATGGCAGGGTACACGAGTGCGGGCGTGACGCCTGGGTGGCCGAGTTACAAAAACTGCTGGCCGGGCGGAAACTGAAAGCGTTGATGTATGCCCCGGGAACCGAGGTTGGGGATGAGTTGGATGAATCATGGGACAGGTCCGACTCAGCCCTGCCGGCACTGCTTCCCGCCCTGGAACCGGATACGGATATCCGAGAGCGGGTATTTCAGGCGGAGGCTGCGGTGACCGGAACTCTGGGCGGTATAGCGGATACCGGCAGTCTGATGCTCTGGCCGACCGCGAAAGAGCCGCGGCTGATGTCATTGGCGCCCCCCTTGCACATCGCCCTGCTGGATGCCGATCGCATATACAACACGTTTTGGGAAGCGATAAACCAACAGCGATGGGCTGAAGATATGCCCACCAACGCTCTGCTGATATCCGGTCCTTCCAAAACAGCCGATATCGAGCAACAACTATCGTATGGGGTACACGGTCCCCGGGAACTCATTGTTTTGATTCGATCCTAGATCTCTATGAGTGAAAAACATGAAGCGCTTTATCGGGAGCTGAAACAGCTTATTCCGGTAGAAAGGTTAGTGCGCGATCCGTTGCGAACCCTGGCTTATGGCACCGATGCCAGCTTTTACCGACTGATTCCCCAGTTGGTGGTAAAAGTAGAAAATGAAACCGAGGTGGTAGCGCTGCTCGGGTTGGCGGACCGGCACCTTACACCAGTGACATTCCGGGCAGCGGGGACCAGTTTGTCGGGGCAGGCTATATCCGATTCGGTACTGGCGGTATTAGGAAATGGCTGGAAGGATGTAGAGATCAGCGGGGATGCCGGCGAAGTTCGTTTGCAACCCGGTGTGATCGGGGCTACGGCCAATGCCCGGTTAGCCCCATTCAACCGAAAAATCGGACCGGACCCCGCATCGATCAACGCTGCCAAAATTGGTGGAATCGCGGCAAATAATGCCAGCGGCATGTGCTGCGGGACGGCACAAAACAGTTATCGAACCCTGGCCGGTATGCGCATCGTTTTCGCGGACGGCTCGGTACTGAATACCCGGGACGAGGAAAGCTGCGAAGCGTTCAGTCTTTCCCATGGCCCGTTACTGAAGACCATTGCCGACCTGGCTGCCACGGTGAAATCAAACCCCGGGCTGAGTGAAAAGATCCGCCACAAGTACCGGTTAAAAAACACCACCGGTTACAGCCTCAATGCATTACTGGATTTCGAGTCGCCCATCGATATCATTCAGCATCTGATGATTGGCTCAGAGGGAACCCTGGGATTTATCTCTGACATCAGCTACCACACCGTACCTGATCATCCCCACAAGGCGACAGCTTTAATGCTGTTTCCAGATATCGAAACGGCCTGTCAGGCTGTGGCACGGTTGAAGTCTTCCCCTGTGGATGCCGTGGAACTAATGGACCCGGCGGCACTCGGGTCCGTGCGGGCTAAACCCGGTATGCCGGTCTATCTCGAGGATCTTGATGAAGAGGTCAGTGCGCTTCTGGTGGAAACCCGGGCCGACAGTCCCGAGTCACTGCACCGACAGGTGGAGCAGATCGGTGGTGTGCTGTCGGGGGTGCAGACGGTGCGCCCGATAGCGTTTAGCCACGACAAGCTGGAGTGTGAGTCTTTCTGGAACATACGCAAAGGGCTGTTTCCTGCCGTGGGAGCTGTCCGGATAACCGGTACTACCGTCATCATCGAGGATGTGGCGTTTCCGGTGCCTGAACTGGCGAATGCGGTCAGGGACCTGCAGGCGCTGTTTCGTCAGTATGAATACCATGAAGCGCTGATATTCGGTCATGCGCTGGAAGGGAATCTGCATTTTGTGTTCACCCAGGACTTTGACTCCCCAAAAGAAGTGGAGCGATATCGTGGACTGATGGAGTCGGTGTGCGATCTGGTTGTGAACAAGTACCAGGGATCACTGAAGGCAGAGCATGGCACGGGGCGAAATATGGCACCCTTCGTGGAAATGGAGTGGGGCAGCGATGCCTACGATCTGATGCGCCAGATTAAACAGGCTCTGGATCCAGCGGGTCTGCTCAACCCTGGTGTGGTGCTGAATGACAATCCCACGGTCTATCTTGAGAATCTCAAGCCTCTGCCTCCGACCAGTGACATTGTTGACAAGTGTATAGAATGCGGTTTTTGTGAAGCGGTATGCCCTTCCCGGGATCTGACCCTGACACCTCGTCAGCGCATCGTCATCAATCGCGAGGTATCCCGGTTGCAGAAGACAGGGAGTGAACCGGAGCGTCTGTCACAATTGCTGCAGGACTATCAGTATCAGGCACTCGACACCTGCGCTGCTGACGGTATGTGTGCCACCCGGTGTCCGGTTTCCATCGATACCGGTGTACTGACGAAAGCGAAAAGAGCCGAACGTATCACCGATTCCCAGAAGAAACTGGGCGGTTGGGTATCCGACCACTTTTCGGGGGTATCCGGGATTACCCGGCTGGGTCTCGGGGTGGCTTCGGGAAGTCAGGCGCTGCTCGGCAATCGCCTGATGGGTAAACTGACCGGAGCGGTGCGGCAGATATCCGGAGAGCGAATACCCCTGTGGAACCACAGTATGCCGGGACCGGCCCAATCCCTGACAGAGCCTGCCAATATGGGGGAATCGGCACCCCGTGTCGTCTATTTTCCCAGCTGTGCGAGTCGCATGATGGGACCTGCCAGGGTTGATCCGGAACGTCGCTCTCTGCACAGGGTCACTTTGAGCTTGTTGGAGAAAGCCGGCTACCAGGTTATTTTTCCCCCATCCCTTGACGGTATGTGTTGCGGCATGCCTTTCGACAGCAAGGGTTTAAAGGAGCAGGGTGTATCGATGATCAAGGAGCTTGAGAGGGTGTTGCTGGAGGCAAGCCGGGAGGGGGAGTACCCGGTGCTATGTGATACCAGTCCCTGTACCTTGCGGTTGCAGGAGCACATTGGACCAGGGGTTGAGATTCATGAGCCCATTGGTTTCACTCAGGCCCATCTGTTGCCCCGGTTGAAGTTGAACAAGCTGGCAGGGACTATCGCTTTGCACACCACCTGCAGTAGTCATAAGATGGGGTTGAACGGTGCGCTCAAGGCGCTGGGAGAGGCTTGTGCGGAATGGGTCGTGGTACCCGAGGATATCAGTTGCTGTGGTTTCGCCGGGGACAGGGGGTTTAATTTTCCCGAGTTGAATGCATCGGCTCTGGGGGAGTTGGGGAAGGCGATCCCCGAAGACTGTGAAGCGGGTTACTCAAATAGCAGGACCTGCGAAATTGGTCTGTCGCTGCATGCCGGTATCCCATACCGTTCGATCCTGTACCTCGTGGATCAGTGTTCGGTCCCGCGTTGAAACAGGTGTGTATAATGGCAGGGCGTTGGGTGCTTTTTTTTTGCCCGGAAGCAGCGCAGCCTGAAATGGGGGATGGTAAAGATTTAAAAGGGTTTGACGTAACTGCTTGCCCCCAGAGATTACCCCCCATGGGCGGTCTGTGGAGGAAGTGTCTTTGGCATGGATGCCAAAGCCAAGCCTGCACAGGGAGGGTTTTACGGCGTCTTCTGCAACAGATTGCCCGTGCGGATTGATTAGTTACGGTTTGACAATAAAAAAGTTAATGCTGACAGGACCCCGCTCAGGGTCAATGTGAACAAACTAGAAAAATATTTGTAGTGACGGAATGCCGTCTGTAATAACCAGGATTCATGTGTCGTATTTGTCCGGGTCTTTGACCTCTATAACCATAAGCATTGCCAAAGGAGAGATTGAATGAAGTTCAAGCAGAAAATGAAACGGCTGGTAACAGCAGCCGCAACGGTTGCAGTAGCGGGTGTGGTACTCGGCCCCACCTCGGCACTGGCCATAGATAAAGTTCGGTGGCGCATGCCTATCGCCTTTCCTTCCAACCTGCCCGCCCTCGGAACCCCGGCTCAGTACGCCGCCAAGCAGCTCAAGCTTGCCAGCGGGGGGGCTATGCAGGTTCGGGTATACGAACCAGGTAAACTGGTACCAGCATTTGACATTCTGACCGCGGTAAGCGGTGGCAAGACCGAAGCGGGATATACCTGGATCGGTTACGATCAGGGTAAAGTACCCGCGGTACCCCTGTTCGCCGCTGTGCCTTTCGGTCTCAAGCCCTGGGCTTTCATGGCCTGGTACTACGAGGGTGGTGGCCACGATATGCTGCAGGAAGTCTATGCCAACAAGGGCTTCAAAGTACACGCCGAACTCTGCGGTATTATCGGCCCGGAAACTGCCGGCTGGTACAAGCAGCCCCTGGAAGGTCTGGATGACTACAAAGGTCTGAAAATCCGTTTTGCCGGACTGGGTGGTAAGGTGCTGCAACAACTCGGTGCATCGGTAACCATGATGCCAGGTGGAGAGCTGTTCCAGGCATTAGAAAAGGGTACCATCGACGCTACCGAATTTTCACTTCCCGTTATCGATCAGCGGCTCGGCTTTGACAAAGTGGTTAAATTCAATCTGTTCCCGGGTTGGCACCAGCCATTTACGGCCCAGTACATGCTTGTCAATAAAGGTAAGTGGGACAAACTGGGTGATGATAGCCGTGCCCTCGTTCGTAACGTCTGTATGGCCTCGGTGGTCAAAGGACTGGCCGAGAGTGAATACCTTCAGGGTGCTGTGATCAAGGGTTTTCCTGACAAGGGTGTCACCGCCCAGAAACTGTCACCGGAAATCCTTGCTGTCCTGAAGGAAACCACCGACAAGGTGTTGGCAGAGGAATCTGCGAACGACGCTGATTTCAAACGCGTTTATGAAAGCCAGAAGGCTTTCCATGAAAATTATCGCGTTTGGGAAGATCTGGGTTATCTGCCTGCGAAAATGTAATAAACTGCAACACCCTGTAACCGGTCCCAATGGCCGGTCGCGGGGTTTTGCTGTGCCCTGTTCTATAGGTTTAACCGGAGGATGCCATGGCTGACACTGAGTCAAAAGCAGGTGAGAACCCGATACCTGACCTTATTCACCACGTTCATCTGCCAACCACGCGTCTTTCCCTGAGTCTGGACCGCATGCTGGATCGTATCGGCAGCCTGTTCTCCTGGTTATGGCTGGTGGTGATGGTGGTTATTCTGATCAGCGTGATCTCCCGCTATGTCTTCGGCAGAGGTTCCATCATGCTGGAGGAAATCACCTGGCATGTCTATGGAGCGACCTGGCTGGTGGGGCTCTCCTATGCACTGGTACACGATGACCACGTCAGGGTGGACGTACTCCATGACCTGTTCAAACCCAGGACCAAAGCCTGGGTTGAATTTCTCGGTATTCTCTTCCTGCTATTGCCCTTCACGGTTATTTTTCTATGGGATTCGATCCCTTATTTCTGGCAATCACTGGAGTTGGCTGAGCGTTCCCAGGCCCCTGATGGCCTGCCGGCGCGTTGGGCGTTGAAGTTTTTTCTGCCGTTCTCGCTGGCTCTACTGATCATCGGTGCGGTAGCGCGGTTGTTGAAATCAGCGGCAATGCTGTTCGGGCGTCCCGATCCAATAGGGAAAGACCCCTACGTATAAGTCTGTCGGACTTGAGAAGAGAGCAGCTCTTACATACCACATTGAGTCCCGTTTTTTGATCGATGGAGGAGGGCGTTTTTTCATGCCCAGGAAAATCGATACCGAGATCTCGCCAGAAGGGCTTCTTTGCAACAGGTACACCTCAAGTCCCGAAGGTCTCTCAAAACGACTATAAAACAGGCCGACTGGCCCAATAACAACACGGAGAAAACCCATGTCACTCGAAGAACTCATGGTAATCGGTATGTTCCTGACCTTCATAGGGCTGCTGTTTACCGGCTATCCGGTAGCCTGGGTGCTGGGCGGAACAGCAATAATCTGGGGGGTGATCGGTGTTGTTTCCGTAGAGCAGTTCAATGCTGATATCTGGTTTACCTGGAACAGCAGCGTGTCACTGGTTCCTGAGCGAGTCTGGGATATTGTTGCCCGGGAAACACTGGTGGCGCTGCCCATGTTCATCTTCATGGGCATCATGCTGGATCGCTCTGGTGTGGCTGAGCAGTTAATGAAAAACATGGTCAAACTGTTTGGTGGTGTGCGAGGAGGTTACGCTGTTACCGTAGTGATCATCGGTGTGTTACTGGCGGCCAGTACCGGCATCATCGGTGCTTCAGTGGTGTTGCTGGGTATGCTTTCCCTACCGGTCATGCTGGAGAGCAAATATGATAAGTCTCTGGCTGTGGGAACGGCCTGCTCGGTGGGGACCCTGGGTATTTTGATTCCACCTTCCATAATGCTGGTACTTATGGCAGATCGTCTGGCCGATCCCAATGCCTCTGTCGGGGACCTGTTCATGGGGGCATTTTTCCCCGGTTTTCTTCTTGCCGGATTGTATATTGCCTATATTTTGATTTACGCCTGGATAAAACCGTCTGTTGCCCCGGTTCCGAAAAATGTGGAGCCGATTACGGCAAAAATTGTCTTTGGAGTGATCAAAGCCGTTCTACCGACAGTCTTTCTGATCGTGGCGGTACTGGGCTCGATTTTTTTCGGCATCGCCACACCCACGGAGGCGTCGGGCGTTGGTGCCGCAGGCGCATTGTTGCTGGCACTTATCAACAAGCGTCTGAATTTGGGGGTGTTGAAAGATTCGTTGCAGCAGACCACCAAAACTTCCGCTTTCATATTTGCTATATTTGTGGGTGCCACCGCTTTTTCTGTGGTGTTACGTGGCCTTGGGGGAGACCAGGTCATCGAAGATGCTCTACTGGGCCTTGATATCAGCCCGATGGGTGTTTTGATGGTGGTGCTGCTGGTGACCTTTTTACTGGGTTTCTTCCTGGACTGGGTCGAGATAACACTGATCGTACTGCCGCTGGTGGCACCGGTGATGCAGAGTCTCGGGTTCGATCTGGTCTGGTTTACCATCCTTTTTGCTGTGTGTCTGCAGACTTCCTTCCTCACCCCGCCTGTCGGGTTTGCTTTGTTCTACATCAAGGGAGTATGTCCGCCTGAAATATCCGTAAAGGACATCTATAAGGGAGTGACGCCCTTCATTATGTTGCAGTTGCTCGGATTGTTGATCATTCTGATGTGGCCGCCGATCGTCACCTGGCTGCCCAGCGTGGCCTATCGATAGTGGAGGGATGCCTGGCTGAGGGGGAGATGCTCTGACCGCTGTACCGTATCAGCGGCGGTAAGTCCGGGCAGGCCCGGTAAATCTCCCGAATTACCGGACGTATGATGCCAAAGCGGATGCCCACCGGACTCCTGCCCGGTTACAGGGCTGGTTTGTTGTGCCGGTTGCTTCTACTTATCTACCGTTTCAGGTGCCTCGGCTGCTGGCGGTGTCACTACGAATGGTGGCTGTATCCAGGGTCTGTAGGCATAAAAGGGGTAACCCCTGTAGTATCTCCCGTAGTATGGGAATCCCCAATACCTGTGGCGGTTCCAGTAGTAGGGGGCTCCCCAGTAACCGGGATAACCCCAGCCCGAGTAGTAGGGATGCCAGCCTCCCCAGCCTCCAAATCCGAAACTGAATCCACCTCCAAAGCCGAAGAAAAACGCCTGAGCCTGGGATGTGACTGCAAGCAACAGCGTAAACAGAATGACACTTGCCACTTTTGAGAGTGTTTTCATGACTCTACTCCTCTGCTTGAAATTTCCCGAACTTCCCTGTTTGACCCGAAGGAAATGAATTCCCTCTGTATAATTAATTATTAAGCATATTCGAAATTATGCTAATAGATTATTTGGTTCCTGCCATTTGTTTCTTTTCTCTCAGAGTCACTCCCTTAATAATACCGCTCTTAAGCGCCAGGGCATCTCGGGCCTTCTGGTGACACACTGACAGTTTCGATCGATCTGGTATTCGTGTGTGCCTCTGGTACCACGCCACAGGCCGTCCTCCAGGGGGGAGCAACCAAGCTGAAGCACCAAAACGGTTTACCCAATCCCGGAAGTTCACGCATATCCCGTTTGCAGTTCTGATGGGTGCTGGATTGGTATTCGTAAAGAAAATGTCATACAGGTGTAACAATTCATGATGTTACATTTAGCACATAAAAACAATTAAGATATTGAAAGTAAAGGGATATTTATACCACAGAAATAGCTATTGAAACTGTAGTCAGCGTTTTGTTACACCCCCCTGGTTTGAATTTAGCGTTCGAGTGAGTGATCTATCTTATTGAATTAATAGAATAAATAATTTTTTCCTGGTGGTGGCCCAGTTCCTGCATTATTCAGGTGGCAAGCTGTGAGATTTGCAGCTTTTTATCCACCACGATCAATGAGAGTGACCATGAGCGGAAAACAGACGAGAAACGAACTGAGAGCGGCCTTCACGAATCGTGAACTGCGGAAAGCGAGGTTCAATTTTCCGCACGGAAACATTGGTGTATTTATGCAGGTCACGCTGGCCATCGTCTACATGTATCTGATCCTCATCAGTTACCTGTGGATGGGAGTGGCTGGTTCGCTGTTGATGAGCGGTTTCTTTCTGGTCGTGCTTTTTCTTCCCTTGCTATATCGGATAGGGACGGACACAAGGAGCAAGCGTAAGACCGCTGATAATAACTTCAACCCCCCGGTTGAAACTGAAACCGAGCAGGAGGGCTGAGTTTCCCCATGCTCGGCCACTTTCAGTGACCTTGGCAGCGAGTGTGAGCCGTTCTAAGGCAGCACATGGACTGGATAGCCAAGCGGCGGCATCGAGTTAACTTGGCAATGAAAAGAGATAACCGACGATCGGAGAACGTCGAACAAAGAAAAGGCGAATCTGTCAATAACCCAACGCGGAAGACACAACTATGTTAAGAAAAATCATACTACCCTCAATACTGCTGGTACTGGCATACGGGTTCTGGGCCAGTCCCGACTTCAAAGAGATTTCTGCCGGTGTGGCGATCTTCCTGTTCGGCATGCTGGCACTGGAAGAAGGCTTCAAGGCTTTTACCGGCGGTACCCTGGAATCGATTCTGCGCAAGAGCACCAATCGCTATTGGAAAAGCCTTACCTTTGGTATTGCCAGTACCACCGTGATGCAATCCAGTTCACTGGTATCGGTGATCACCATCTCTTTTCTGAGTGCCGGACTTATCACGCTGGTGGCAGGCATCGGGATCATATTCGGTGCCAACATCGGTACCACCACAGGTGCCTGGTTAATCGCAGGCCTGGGTTTGAAGGTTAAGATTTCCGCCTATGCCATGCCCATGCTGGTGTTTGGCGTGATTCTGGTGTTCCAGAAATCCAAAGCTATGAAGGGTATCGGGTACATTCTGGCCGGACTGGGTTTTCTGTTCCTTGGTATCCACCACATGAAGGAAGGTTTTGAAGCCTTCAAGTCCACCATCGATCTGACCCAGTTTGCGGTAGCTGGTTACCCCGGGCTGTTTCTGTTTGCAGGCATCGGTATTTTCGCCACGGTGGTGATGCAGTCCAGCCATGCTACGCTGGTGCTGATACTGACCGCCCTGGCGGCAGGACAGATTACCTATGAGAATGCTTTGGCACTGGCGATCGGAGCCAATGTGGGTACCTGCGTCACGGCAGTGCTGGGCGCGTTGAGTGCTAATGTAGAAGGGAAGCGTCTGGCCGGTGCACATCTCATTTTCAACGTCGCTACAGGCGTTGTGGCGATCGTATTCATCAATCAGTTTCTCTGGGGTGTGGAGTCTATCAGCGCGATGGTCGGAATTGCGGCAACGGATTATACCCTCAAGCTGGCTGTGTTCCATACGCTGTTCAATCTTGCCGGTGTTATGCTGATGTCTCCGCTCATCGGGCAATTGGCCAAGTTCCTGGAGGGTACCTTGAAGGCACCGGAAGTCACCGCGGTGGAGCCCAAATACCTCAACGACGCAGTACTCGAGTTCCCGGATGCGATGATGGAGGCTGTGCGCAAAGAGACATTGCACCTGTATGATAACGCACTGGAAGTGTTGGCCCATGGTGTCAGCCTGCATCGTCACGAAATCTTCTCCGATGAAAATCTGGAGCAGATCGTGCAGCAGAAGCGTAAGGTGATAGATGTGGATATCGACGTGGTCTACGAGCGCAATGTCAAAGCACTCAACGGTGCTATCGTCTCCTTCCTCTCAGAAGCACAGACCAAAATCTCCCCGGAATACTCAGAGGATCTGTTTGCACTGCGAACAGCCGGCCGGCATGTCGTGGAAGCCGTCAAGGACATCAAGCATCTCCATAAAAACCTTTCGATATACGCAGCTTCGGACAATGAGCACATTCGGGCCGAGTACAATCAGTTCCGGTTGCAGGTAGGAACGATACTGCGTGAACTTGGTGGTCTTCGGGAAGATGCATTGGACCCGGAGAACATCACTCTCTTGAACCTTGACGGGTTGACAGCTGCCGCGGAAGAAGGAGATGTGGTCTCTAACGGGTCGCTGGACCGATTGATCCGCAAAGAGCTCATCACCCCGGAAATGGCGACTTCGATGATGAACGACAGTGCTTATACCTATGATGTATCGATGAAGCTGATCGAGATGGGTGGGATTCTGTTCGCTGCACAGGCTATGGAACTCAGAGAGACCGAACGCAGCATCAAGCTGGATGACAGTGAGATGGAAGCGGTGGTGGACGAGATCAATGCCGAAGAGCAGGAACTGAAGGCAGACAGCAAAATCAAACGGTTCGATGCCAGTCGTATCAAGACCGCCAGCGCCGGTTAGTCCGAAACAGTGGTGCGTTTGAAAAGGTCGGTGACCGAAGGGTCACCGACCTTTTTTTGCCTGTAAGAGCAGTAGACCAGTCTCACCCCCCATGGGCGATCTGTTCCGTAAGAGGTCGTCTATACCACCCTAGACTTGGCTTTGGTATCCCTGCCAAAGACACTTCCTCTACAGACCACCCATGGGGGGTAGTCTCTGGAGGGGAGCAGTTACGAAAGATGTTGCAATGCAATGATGTGGAGACCCTGTGATCGTTCAGTTGGGTCAATCCCCCGCCATTGATAAACCATCCCTGTTAGAGTCCTGACGGTTGGCCCAGTAGAAAATAGAGCGTGTTGTCGCCTTCTCCGGAGAAACCAAGTCCCACATGAAAGGGTCCCAGGAAGCTATCGGCCGAGAAGAAGAGGCTGCTGCCGAAGCGGGTTTTCTCCGGGTTGAGGAACTCTTCTCCACTGGACGTCGTTGGAATATCCCAGAGTCGACCGACCTCAAGGGATCCCCCTAAATACAGACCCCGACCGATGGGTGAAGGGAGCACGGCGATGCGTCTGGTGTAGACGAGACTGCCGAACGCCATCTTGTTGCCTCTGAACTGTTCATTGGCATACCCGGAGAGCTTATGAAATCCACCCAGTGGAAACTGGTCGTAGTAGAGCATATTATCTCCCAGGCTGCTGCCTCCTCTCAGGGTTGTGACTAAGGTATTTACGTCGAAGCTCCATGCACCTTGCCATTCCCCGTTTAACAGGGTGTAACTGTCGTCGGCACCGAACTGGGTCAATGGATTTCTTGCATACAGTCTGAAACTCTGTCCGCTGGTGGGGACATTGGGACTGTCGAGGGTGTCGAAAGAAATGCTGGCCCTTAATCCGGAGTCTTTTCTGGTAGCCTCAGGTAACAGCAGGGTGCCTGTATCCAGATCGAACCGGGTTTGTCCAAGGTAGGCACCCAGGCGTATTTCCCAACTTCGCTTCAGAGTCGTACCGATATCCAGGCCACCGCGCACCCGGCTGATATCATAACGCGCCAGGCGTTTGTCTCCGTCGAATACGCTCAGGGGCGTGCTGCTCAGATCTAAATAGGGGGCTATGAATCCGGCCCTGTCGAGCCGGATCGGCTGATAGAATTCGGTGAAGAGCCGGGGCTCGTTACCGGTGCTCAGTTCGGTGATCCACTCTGCACCCAGGGAGTTGATCCATGGCTTGGTGTATACGCCCCGCAGACTGAAGCGGTTGTCCCCCTGGTGGTCGCTCATGAGTCCGAAGCCAAAGCTCATATAACCTGCACCCCAGGGCTTTTCAAGGGCATCGACCACCAGTATGTTCTGATCGCCCTCCTGCTTGATGTGATAGCTCAGCCGTTCGAAATAACCTCTGCCGTAAATCTCTCCAATATCTTTTTCCAGGCTGGAACGTTTGAGGGGTTTTCCCTGGTATTTTCTCTGTAGCGGTTTGAACAGGTCTGGATTAACTTTGTCAGTGCCGGCGACCCGGACTCTGTCAACCTGTTGTTTCGGGGTGGCCGGCTGATCAAACCGCTTTGAATGCCATTTCTGATACTCCTTCCTTCCGATACTGTAGCGTTTCAATTGCTGTGCCATCTTTCGGGTGGCTTCACCGCCGGCAGCAATTGCTTCCGCTGATCGCTTGAAGTCCGCCGCCGAAATGTCGTTCAGTTCGGGAACGATCAGCAGGTCTTTTTCGGGATTGAGTTCTGCCAGGGATATCTGTACGTTCTGCTCGGTGAGTATGACCAGCATCTGTCCTGCTACCCCGAAGAGTGAGCGAAGTTGATCCCGGCTCAGGTAAGTGGTTCCGAGGTTGACAGCGATCACCGTATTCACTCCCATCTTACGAACCACATCGACCGGGAGATTTCTTACCAGACCCCCGTCGACGAAAAGACTTTCCTTGGTTTCGACGGGACTGAAGAAGCCTGGGACCGACATGCTGGCCCGCATGGCTCTCGACAGAGAGCCATGGTCGAAAACGGCCATTTGTCCGTTTTCCAGGTTAGTGGCGATAGCTCGAAAAGGTATCGGAAAATCATCGAATTGCTCGATTCCCTCGCTGGATTGAACGAGGTTGGTGAGAAACAATTCCACATTCTGGCCTTCTACCGCTCCCATGCCTACGCCAAATTCCCCATCCCGTTCTTCCAGGGTGAAGTTCCATGTAGGCCTTTCCGAAGCCTGTTTTCGTCGGGCTGGCCATGAACCGCGGGGAGGATCATCTGCAAGCAGCTTGTCCCAGTCCAGGCTGGTGATGCTCTGTTCCAGTTGTGATGTCGTGACACCACTCGCATAGGCACCACCCACCAGTGCACCCATACTCGTACCCGCGATGGCATGGATTGGTATTCGCAGTTCTTCGAGGACTTTCAGCACACCGATATGTGCTGCGCCTCTAGCGCCACCACCGCTTAGAACCAGGCCGATCCGGGGCTCTGCGGACAAGCTGTCGGTCACTTGTAAGAACAAGCCGAGGATGGCAACGAGAAGTGGTTTTTTGATGTCTGGTCTGTTCATTACGCAGGAATAAACTCATTGCAGTTAGCTGGGGTCATCGGAGTATGGCCAGTCCTGAAAACCCATAGTATAGCCTCAGACCCGGCCAGTGTCCGGTAGGAAACGGAAGGGGACTGCACCTTTCAAATCGTACTTTCAGCGCTGATGGATTGTTGCTGACAGTGTTTTCCGATGATTCGTTACTTCAGGCGATTCCCGGAAGAGCGCCGCTGTGGACCGATGGTAGTCGGGGTAGCCGGGGATTCCCGGGCAGGGGCCGGATTGTTGCCTCCTTCAAGGCCGATGGCCAACGGGGGAATGTGCCGGTTCATACTGTTGCTTGAGTACCTTCAATCGGTCGATCATAATAGGCAGGATTGCTCATTCAATTATTCGTTCCTGGCATGAAAATACCGACAGACAAAAAGATCGTATGCATCACTGGTAGCGTATGGACCGGCAGCAGACGCGCACCGAGACACATGTTGGTCAAAGATGGGTTTGTCCGTCCTGTCTGGTTTACTACAGCCCATCGAATCAACGATGCAAAATATCAGCACATTTCGGAAACGGAATTCCATATAGCGAAAGCCGATGGCAAGTTGCTGGCTTACATCGAGTATGGAGGAAACTTCGTGGGTATAGCGAACGAGGCATTGGAAGCCGCGCTGTCTGCCTCCCAGGTTGGTTCGCTTATTGTGGGGCCCCAGGACCTGGTAGCCGGGGTGGCTGCCAAGATATCCAGTGCGATCATCTTTACCCTGAAGGATGCCTCGATGGATCTGTCGCCTCATCTGGAGGATACGGAACGCCGGGGTCAGTTACACCGGCTGGATGTGGATGCGCTGGCCCCTGGCGCCTGGGGCGATGTATACCAGGAGATGAGCCGGGTTCTGGGGCTTGAGGGACAGCTCGACTGATTCTTTGTCAGTGATTCACGAAGGGATCAGTGAATTGTAACGATGCTGCAGCTAGGGTTTATTATCGCACCCGGAAGTGGCTGAAATCATAGTGGGGCATTGGTTTGCTTATCCAGCGATAGCGCAGAGATCCGCTTCAGTTCTTTGCTTAGGGCCGCAGAAAAAATGAATCATCCCATCCTGCTGGTCTCTCACCTCAGCTATCACTACCGGCATCCTGCCTCGCGCGAATCTAGTCCATCCATGGACCTCGTCTGCGTTGCAGATT
>JAAELC010000734.1 GCA_024227135.1 Gammaproteobacteria bacterium | reverse complement strand
TATGACCGATGGTTCGGAGGCCTTGAGGTTGTGTGGATCGATGATGGCTCCTGCAGCTTTGTGGCCGATCATCCGCCCTACACTATTATCCGCGGGTGGTGATGGTGTCGAGGCACTGACGGATGTGTGTTGGATCAAAGCTGAATCTATTGTCCACTGTGTATGCCAGACAAGCAACGACCCAGGATTCGCGCCCGTGGATATCATCTATACAGTGGAGTCTGGTGCAATTGTTGGTGAGGGTATACCGGCAGCCCCTACCCTCACCATTTGTGGTGACGCGGACGACATGGGTGCGAGGATTCGTGTGCTGGCCCAGACCGCTGAACACTACTTGGTGGCCAGGGCCAAAGACGCGGCTGACTTAAACGCACGTACTGGATTTGCTGTGGGTGAGCACTCGGTAAAAGGCGGTGATTCCACCCAGGCCGAACACGATACATTTGCTGACGATACTGGACACAAGTGGTTCGGGGCCACGGGTGTGGTGTTGGTAGCCAGCCTTCGATATTTCTGTGAACCTTTCATGTCCGGCACATGTCATGCGTTGACCCACAAAGGCGCAAGGGCCCCCATGGACAACGACTTCACGGACCCGGATTACGCGCCTGGTCTGAGTTACGCAGACGAGTTCTGCAGACAGTGGGCATCACACTACAAAAGCCTCCTCGACCACTATCCCAGCGGGAATCCACGGGCCAAGACCACGCGGCGGATGTTCGAATGGCCTGTTGGTGGGATCAATGTGAGGTCCGATATCGTTCATAATCCATATTTCTACGATTCCAGGAAGACGAATGATGCCTTCGATAACATAGTAAGAAACAGTGTACATCCTGACCCAATGTGGTTTGTCGGGGCAGTCGAAGAAATGCACGAGAAAATTTACAATGACCGCATTTTGAACGTCGAATGCGTCGACCAACACCTAGGCGAATGCGCCTGGGACAGTCACCATGACTTGAGAACCGACACCAGCAGTCTCCCCAAGACCTGGTGGTGGTCAGGCGGCGGAAAAGTTACGGTTAATGATGAACATCCTA
>JAAELC010000733.1 GCA_024227135.1 Gammaproteobacteria bacterium | reverse complement strand
GGGAATGTGTGGGAGTGGGTTCAGGACTGGAAAGGCGACTATCCATCCGGTTCTGTTACCGACCCGAAAGGTCCATCATCTGGCTCGCTCCGGGTGACTCGCGGCGGTAGCTGGTACTACGACGCCTGGGTCTGCCGGTCAGCCGATCGCGACGGGGGCAGGCCCGGCTACCGCAACGGCGTCCTTGGGTTCCGGCTTGTTCTTTCCCCAGGTCAGTGAGCCCGGCAGGTTGCGGAAGCGAACGCCGCAGCCCGCATGGCCGTTGCGGAGCAGGCCATGTGCCGGCGTAGGCGCTTCGCTGGAGCGGTTGTAAAGCGATGGTGGTTTTGACAAGAAAGTCGGATGCGCAAGGAGACGGGTACAAATCAAGCATATGAAGATTCAACTGCTAAAACTCACCGTTCTGATTCAATTGATTGCCATGATTTGGGCAGCAACAGCGACGGCCTACCTCCCCAAGGATCTTGATTTCGAGCCCGTGGGAGAACGAGAATCCAAAGCCACTTCAACAAGCAGTCAAGGAGGAACGACCGGGGGTGGAAAGCGATTTACCAATAGCCTCGGCATGCAGTATGTCTATATCCCGCCCGGTAAATTCACTATGGGCAGCCCTTCGTCAGAGAAAGGTCGCGATTCAGATGAACGTCAGCACAAGGTGACGTTGACCGAGGCGTATTACATGCAGACCACTGAGGTGACAATAGGTCAATGGCGCAGATTTGTAACCGACACTGGGTACAGATCAGAGGCTGAATCAGAAGGATGGTCATGGATTTGGAATGGCGAAAAGTGGGAAAATAAGAAGGGGTATTATTGGGCTAAAACAGGTTTTTCCCAAAAGGATACCCAGCCGGTCATATGTATGTCATGGAATGATGCGCAGAGGTACGTTGAATGGCTGAATACAAAAGAGGGAACAAACAGGTATCGTCTGCCGACGGAGGCGGAGTGGGAATATGCGGCCCGGGCCGGGAGTACGACGGCATTTACCAACGGGGGGATTACCGAACTCGGGTGCAGTCTTGATCCAAAATTAGATGCGATGGGTTGGTATTGCGGTAATTCTAATAAAACAACGCATCCAGTGGCCCAGAAGAAACCCAATGCCTGGGGGCTGTACGACATGCATGGGAATGTGTGGGAGTGGGTTCAGGACTGGGAAGGCGACTATCCAAAAGGTTCAGTTACCAATCCCACTGGGCCAACATCAGGCTCGGTCCGGGTGCTACGCGGCGGTAGCTGGGACGGCAGCGCCGGGAACTGCCGGTCAGCCAATCGCTTCAGGAGCAGGCCCGGCCTCCGCAGCAGCTACCTTGGGTTCCGGCTTGTTCTTTCCCCAGGTCAGTGAGCCCGGCAGGTTGCGGAAGCG
>JAAELC010000732.1 GCA_024227135.1 Gammaproteobacteria bacterium | reverse complement strand
TTCAGATAGACGTAGGGGTGTTCGTAAAGCCGAATCACACCTTCGGGCACTCCCAGCCGGGCCTTAAGGGCATCCCGGATGGTGCCTTTTACAATCGTTCCCGAGGTGAGACGGCCCACCTCAAATCCCAGGTTCTGCAAGTGTTCCGGAGCCTCACACATTCCGTGATCAGCCGAAACAATGATCAGGGTCTGGTCGAGTCCGATCTGCTCGTCTATGAACTGGAACAGATCCGCCAATAAACGGTCAACCCTCAAGACGTTGTCTTCTGCCTCAAGACTCGATGGCCCGAATAAATGTCCGATATAATCAGTTACGGAAAAACTGATCGCCATAAAGTCGGTGTGTTTGCCCTGTCCCAACTTTTCTTCTTTAATCAGCGTCTTGCCAAAGTCCGCCGTCAGTTCATCCCCGAATGGGGTGGCTACCAGTGATCCGTAGAAATACTTGGAATCTCCCTTTACAGGATGCGGGAAGGTTGTGCCCAGACCAAACAGATCTATTTCGAAAGGACGATCATCATCCTTACCGAATACATAAGATGAAACGTCATGTAATAACTCCCACGATGTATCTTTGTATTTGTCAGCAAGCTTTTTAGCGTTCCACTGTGTGACCCAGTCAGGATGCTCCTGGTAGTAATAGGTGCTGCTGGTAAATGACCCATCACTTGTAGAATACCAGAAGGCCTTTCCGGTATGCCCGCCCGGAAGGATCGCGCCGCGGTCCTTTATGGACACGCTGAACATCCTGGATTGACCGT
>JAAELC010000731.1 GCA_024227135.1 Gammaproteobacteria bacterium | reverse complement strand
TTGCCACTGGGCGAACCGCACTATGTGGTTTCTATTGCGGCAGACAAGCTGAAACCAGCTGTACGCTACAAGTCTGGCTGGAACAGTCGTACCGACTCGAAATCACCCTACAAGACCCGTGCGGGTCGTGAAAAGAACGAACGTACCTGTGATGCCGATGGCAAGTGTACTGTTCATGTCTACGGTACCACCATCCGTTCACACATCACACCTGAGATTATAGAAGTCACGGAGGGTGATACCGTGTCATTACACTTTACCAACCTGGAACGTGCACAGGATGAAGTACACGGTTTCGCCATGTACGGCCAGAACGTCCAGCTCTCTATCGAGCCGGGCAAGACAGCATCAGCAACTTTTGTAGCTGACAAGGCCGGTGTCTATCCGTACTACTGCACCGAGTTCTGTTCAGCGCTGCATCTTGAAATGCAGGGTTATCTGCTGGTTCAGCCTAAAGGCTACAAGGCCAAGGCCGGTGGTCTGAAAGAAGGCACAACCTACACCGAGGCAGACTACAACAAGCAGGTTGAGACCAATGTCGCAACCCAGGAAGTCATTGACCAGGTTGTCGGCTTTATCACCAGCCACAACTACAAGGACTTCCCGACGGTAGTCGCACTGGTCGAGGATGCCACTGACCAGCTCGGTTTCGCCGCGGGTGCGAAAGAGAAGTCAGAGGCTGCTGCAGCCAAGAAAGACTGGAACAACGCCATGCTCTGGGCCAACCAGTGGTGGCAGTACCAGGTCAAGACTGCAGATATGGGATTACGCGCCAAGACCTATCTTGAAGAGAATGGAGCCAAAAAGATCAAGTAACAGTCTCTGTTATAATCGCTAAACAGAAGGGGGCTGTGTGCCCCCTTCTTTTACAATAACCTGACCCATAGAGGGTATCGATATGATCCGAATCAAATACAAACCTGTCCTTATTCTGTCTGCCTTGTTGGCATTGTCACCAGCCGCTTTTGCA
>JAAELC010000730.1 GCA_024227135.1 Gammaproteobacteria bacterium | reverse complement strand
TGGCCGCCCTGGAAACCCTGCTCTACCCGAGCAGTGAAGCATTGCAAAACAATTACAACCAGGCGGGCCGCGGTGTGTTGGAGATTGTGCCGATGGAGGCACCACTGAGCCTGTTTGTCTGGAGCAGACACCGTGCTGTACCGGTGCGCATCACTGAATTTTCGATAACTGAAGAGGCCTTCGATCCATCTCTTAATCCGATCCGTGCCAAGATCAACCTCGGTCTCCGAGTGTTGTCAGTCAACGACCTAGGCTTCAACCACCGCGGCGGCAGCCTGTTTATGAGTTACCTGAAAAACAAGGAGGCACTTGCCGGCATGGTAGGCAGCGCCAACCTAAACAGCCTCGGCCTGGAGGGCTTGTGATGAATGATCCGCTAAAAGCATTGCTCGACGCCGGCGTACTGAACACGAACAGGTTCCCAGACAACAGCCGTTACCACTCCACCGAGGTCACCACTCTGGAGCCAGAAGGTCAGGAACCGATCACCTATCTCAAACGCCGTTTTGTACCCTCTCCAAAACGCTTTGCCATCATTCAGGAACACACGGTGGTCGAGGGAGACCGAGTCGACAATATTGCTGCCCAATACCTGGGTGATCCCGAACTCTACTGGCGCCTGTGTGATGCAAACAGTGTCATGAGACCTGACGATTTAATCGAGACAGCCGGCACAAAAGTTGCCATAACCCTGCCTGAAAATGTCCCTGGGGAGAGCGATGAATAAGGGAATTGAACTCAACCTCTTCATTGGCCCGGCAGTGCCGGTGCCGGCCCCAAGGCCGGTGATAGATGCACTGGAAAAGGTGCGGGTACAAATCAACCCAGGTGATACGCCAAGTGGTTTTGAACTCTCCTTTTCACTCTCCAAACGTTCAACCCTGCAGACCCTGTTTCTGCTCACTGGCGGAGGCAGTATCCCTATCCTGCGGGTGGTGATTATGGTGACCTTTGGTGCCAATGCTGAGGTGATCATGGATGGGGTCATGACCCATCACGAAGTACGCCCCGGCAATGATGGCAACAACTCACAGCTCATTGTCAAAGGCAAGGACCTTACGGCCCTCATGGATTTCATCGAGCTCGATGGCATCCCCTATCCCGCCATGGTGCCGGCACTACGGGTACTCACCATCCTTGCCAAATACGCCGCCTTTGGTCTTGTGCCTATGGTGATACCAAGTGTCGTTGAAGACCTGCCGATTCCCATTGAGCGCATCCCTACCCATAAAGGAAGTGATCTTGCCTATGTCTCGCAGCTTGCCCATGAAGTGGGCTATGTCTTTTACATGGATCCGCTGCCGGTGCCCGGCACATGCCGCGCCTACTGGGGACCGGAGATCAAGGTTGGTCCACCTCAACCGGCACTCAACACCGACATGGACGTTTTCACCAATGTCGAATCGCTCTCCTTCGCCTTTGATAAGGAATCTAAGGAGATGCCGGTGGTCTTTATCCAGAACCAGGCGACCAAGATACCGATCCCCATTCCGATCCCCGACATCACCCCCCTGAATCCGCCCCTCGGTTTGGTGCCGCCGCTACCGCCGAAAATCAAGTTTCTAAACAACACTGCCAAGCTGTCACCGCTGGGTGCGGTAATGCAGGGTATGGCATACGCCTCGCGCCACTCCGATGCAGTCACCGGTAAAGGAAGTCTCGATGTCACCCGCTATGGCAGGGTGCTGAAGGCACGGCAACTGGTGGGCGTACGCGGGGCCGGTGAGGCCTTCGACGGTCTCTATTACGTCAGAAGCGTCAGCCATCACATAGAGCGGGGCGAATACAAACAAAACTTTTCTCTGGCCCGTAATGGCCTGCTGTCTACAACACCGAGGGTTCCCGCATGAGTACCAACCAACGACATTACGGAAAATTTCGCGGCACAGTTGTCAACAACGTTGACCCTATGCAGATTGGCCGTCTCCAGGTGATGGTGCCCGATGTTTCCAATATCATGCTCTCCAGCTGGGCCATGCCCTGTGTTCCCGTGGCCGGTATGAACATGGGCATGTTCACCGTACCATTAATCGGGGCCGGTGTCTGGATCGAGTTCGAACAGGGAGACCCGGACTATCCCATCTGGGTCGGCTGTTTTTGGGGTAGTGCCGCCGAAGTACCAGTACTGTCACGAATCGTACCGCCTGCTGTGCCTGGAGTTACCATCCAGACCCCACTTAAAAACGGGATTGTAATCAGCGATGTCCCCGGACCCACCGGCGGTATTCAGCTCCAGACCGCCACCGGCGCCATGATCTCGGTCACCGACATAGGCATCACTATTTCAAACGGCAAAGGAGCAATCATCAACATGACCGGCCCGACTGTGGACATTAATGTCGGCGCCCTGACTATTGTATAATAAGGATACGACCATGCCCGCACCCATTCTTCATCTCGGCGCTACCGTCACCTGCATGCACGCTGGCCCGGCACAGCCGTTGGCACCCTTTCCAAGAGTAATGGTCAGCGGCCAGCCGGTGGTTACCCAGGCTACACCCTATGCAGTGACCGGCTGCTCTTTGACCGGCTCCGGTGCCCCTCCCTGCGTCACTGCCCAATGGGTGATGGGCGCAATGCGTGTCATGGCAGGTGGCATGCCAGTAATCATACAGACTAGCCAGGCGGTCTGCACTCCCTCGGGTACGGGTTTGCTGCCGCTGATGGCACAGACAAGGGTCCTGGCGACATGACAAGAATAGATTACCCCTTTCATTTTGACGGTCGGGGCCGCACCGGAAAGAGCAATGAAGATGAGTACATCCGTGAACTGATCGAACAGGTGTTGCTGACCGCACCCGGTGAACGTGTAATGCGCCCGACCTTTGGCGGCGGTGTTCGGCAATTACTTTTTGGTGCGGCAAGCCCGGAAGTGGCAACCGCTACCCAATACTTGGTGCAGAGTTCATTGCAGCAGTGGCTGGCCGATCTGATCACGGTTGAAACGGTTGAG
>JAAELC010000729.1 GCA_024227135.1 Gammaproteobacteria bacterium | reverse complement strand
ATGGTGGTTTTTGTCAAAGTGGTTGAAGCAAAAACTTTCACCGCGGCAGCAAAGAATCTGGGTATCCCCAAGTCCACGGTAAGTCGTCAGGTCGCGCAATTGGAGTCACGGCTGGGGGTACGCCTGTTGCAGCGGACCACTCGCTCGGTGCGTCCTACCGAGCTTGGGGCGCTGTATTACGAACGCTGTGGGCGCATTGTCAGTGAAGCCGAAGATGCGGAGCGAATTCTCAGTCGCTATCAGGAACAACCGCGGGGGCTGCTGCGGTTGACCGTGCCGGTGGACCTGGGGATATCCATCATGCCGAAAATCATCGACCAGTATCTCAGGTCTCACCTGGAGGTCAGTATCGAACTCGATGTGTCTGATCGCTACGTCGATCTGGTGACCGAGGGATACGACATGGCTATTCGCGCCGGACAGCTTGAGGATTCCACGCTCATCGCGCACCGGCTATACCAGGACCAGATGCGGATACTTGCCAGTCCAGTCTACATCGAGCGATATGGCAAGCCGTTGGTACCGGAAGATCTCAAAAAGCATGAGTTCATCGTTTTTTCCTCAATGAGTCCGAGGCTGCCCCTTAGATTCACGGGTTCGGAAGGCGATACGATGGTGGATCTCAACAGCCGTATTTCGATCAATAACCTCAACACCATAAAAGGCGTGTGTCTTCAGGGCAGTGCCATAGGCATGTTACCGGGGGCACTTGCCCGGGAGGTGCTGGATGCCGGTCTTCTGATTTCCCTGCTCGATGACTGGGTGCTCCAGCAGGCAGGGGTCTACGTTATCTACCCTTCACCCCGGCATCTGACTCCCAAGGTGCGGTCGTTCATCGATTTCCTGGATCACTATTTTCAGCCTAAGGCTTCCGGTTGACCCAATCTTATCCTGCCGATTGTTCCAAATACGAGACAATGTTTCTTCAAATATCGATCTAATCATTTCCCGGGATTAGGTTAAGCTCCTTCACATGACTGCTGGCGTATGGTTAGCAGTACCGGATGAATATGTATGGGAGTAAACAGCCAGTGTTGAAAAACAGTACCAGCGAGTACGGGTGGATCGGCATTACGCTGCATTGGGGGATGGCTGTGGTCATCATCGGGTTGTTTGCGCTGGGGCTCTACATGACCAGCCTGGATTACTACGATCCCTGGTACCAGAAGGGCCCGAATCTGCATCGCAGTATAGGCGTATTGCTCTTGACCGTGCTGGTGTTCCGTCTGGTGTGGCGCATCGCCAATCCCAGGCCCGAGCCTCTGGGTGACGATCCACCGGTCTTGCACAAAGCAGCTGAGCTGGTGCACCGATTGCTCTATCTGTTCTTATTTGCTATAGCCTTCAGTGGTTACCTTATTTCGACCGCAGACGGGAGGGCTGTTGAAGTCTTCGACTGGTTCAGTGTTCCCGCACTGCTACCCGGGGTGGAAAATCTGGAAGACTATGCGGGTGAGGTGCACCTGGTGCTGGCCATCACATTGATGGTGCTGGTCGGTGTCCACGCGGCCGGGGCTTTAAAACATCATTTTATCGACAAGGACAGGACATTGCTGCGGATGCTGGGAATAAATAAATAGCTTTTTTAACAGAAAGATAACGCCGTTTTCTAACGTATATAGTGCGATAAGGAGAGAAAGAAATGAAACGTACACTGATGACCATGGCCGCTGCAGCGTTGTTGGTATTGACTGCCCCCGTCTTTGCGGATGACTATAAAATCGATACCGGGCACACCTTCATTCAGTTCAAAATCTCACACTTGGGCTACAGCTACGTCATCGGACGGTTTAACGACTTTGAAGGAACTTTTACCTACGATGAAAAGGATCCATCCAAGTCCAGAGTGGAAGCCAGTATCGTTACCGGCAGCATCGATTCGAGTCATGCGGAACGGGATAAGCATCTGCGTGGTAGTAAATTTCTATCGGTGGGCAAATACCCGGGCGCGCGCTTCGTGAGTACCGTTTTTGAGGATCAGAGTAACGGCAAGGCACTGCTGAAGGGGGATTTGACCCTGCATGGTGTCACAAAACCCATCACTCTGGATGTCACCCACGTGGGTGCCGGAAAAGATCCCTGGGGTGGTTACAGGCGGGGTTTCGAGGGGACCACCCGTCTTTCGCTGAAGGATTTCGGTATCAAGGGGCCCGGCCCAACCTCTCAGGAGTTGGAGGTTCTTGTGGTTGTCGAAGGAATTCGTACCTGATCTCTCGCCCCGCCACAATCAGGTGGCGAGATTTCATGTAAAATATTATATTTATCGACTAACTCTATGAATTATTTAGACTCGATAACGGATTATTGACAGGGAAAGTTACCTGATGCGATCGAAGCAGCGCATTCGGTAACCGGGGTCAGCCAACGAATTTGACTATCTCCGATACGATCTTGCGGGCGCCTTCTCCGTAGAGCATGGTCATATGATTACCCGGAACTTCGCTATAATGGCCGTCAACCAGTAAATCGACGGTTTCCATCGCCTGTTCCCGGGGTAGCAGAGGGGGGGCACCAGGCAACCCGAAAGACCCTGGCGCATTGAGCAACAGGGTGGGCTGGGAGATTCCTGGAAGGCGTGCCAGCCAGTCTTCTGCAAGCACGAAGTCCACCGCCTGGATAATGGCTTCCGGACGGGAGCGGGACACAACGGCCCCGCCGTCCAGCGTTTCTATATCTGCGCGGTAGTAGCTTTCGATGGCCGGTTCCCACCAGTCACTGTAGAAAGGCAGAATTTTTACAAAATCCAGATAGGCCTCCCAGGAGGGTACGGCCTTGCCGAGACGATCGATGGAGGGCTGTATCATGGCACGGGTATCCGGGTGCATGGAGCCTGCGGCATCCATCACCAGCAGTTTACTGACCCGCTCGGGAAATTCAGATGCCATGTATAGACTCAACAGTCCCCCGAAGGAGTGTCCCCCCAGAACGACGCGGTCAATTTCCAGATCATCCAGCAACCCTATGACGTCTGCGGCATGGTCCGGTAGACTGTAACCTGTGGACGGTTTATCGCTCAATCCCCGGCCTCGCAAGTCCAGTGCCAGCACCCGGTGTGACGGGCTCAGGCCGGCACTGATCAAGCCATCGAAGGAACGGGCATTGGCGGTCAGGCCTGGCATCAATACCAAGGGCTGCCCTTCACCCCGGTGGTCGATGTAGTGGAGTCGAATACCGTTGACCTGAGCGAATTTTCCCATTGAATGTCTCCCCGGAGCATGGTGTGGTCAGGAGTGCAAAGGTATCAGTAAATCCACCTCGACTCCACCAGGCTTCTCAGCTACACTTTTTCCAGTTTGTGCGCTGCAGCAGACTCATTATCCTATGAAGGGGCGATAACCATGATACGGGTTGTTTTCAATCAGAAGGGCGGTGTCGGAAAATCGACGATCACCTGTAATCTAGCTGCAATCAGTGCGTCAACGGGGAATCGTACCCTGGTTATCGATCTGGATCCCCAGGGTAATTCCAGCCACTATCTGCTCGGTGACCGGGCTGATAAGTCGGATTTGAGCCTGGTGGATTTCTTCTCCCAGATGCTGACGCTGACTTACAAACCCAAACGCCCCGATGAATTTGTAATTTCAACCCCTTTCCAGAACCTGGATATTATGGTTGCACATCCGGATTTGACGGAACTGGAAGGCAAACTGGAGTCCCGTTACAAAATGCTGAAACTGCGGGATGCGGTGCAGAAACTCTCCAGCATTTACAATGTGATTTTCATCGATACCCCCCCAGCCCTGAATTTCTACACACGTTCCGCGTTGATTGCAGCGGACAGCTGCCTGATACCATTCGATTGCGACGAGTTTTCCAAACAGGCCCTCTATACATTGCTGGCAAACGTTTCTGAGATTCAGGCCGATCATAACGAAGATTTAAGGGTGGAAGGTATAATCGTCAACCAGTTCCAGCCCAGGGCCAATCTTCCGCGACGCATCGTCTCCGGATTGATCGAGGAGGGATTGCCGGTGCTCGGCACTTATATTTCCTCGTCGGTCAGGATCAGGGAGTCTCACGAACAGGCCAAACCGATGGTCTATTACGATCCCCGCCACAAAATTTCTGCTGAGTTTCAGGATCTCTACAAGTCGCTGGGCTGAACCAGGAAAAAAAGCTGGACAAACCTTGACGTTCAAGCTATTGCCATGTCGGCCGCTGAAGTCGACAGGCCCGCTGCTACGAGGTTATTGCCCATCATGAAAATACAGCTCAGACGACCACTGATTTCGGTGGCAGCAGCCGGGATTGCCAGCGCACTGGCGGTTGCGGCCGCGACCCACTTTTCATTCGGTGCTCAACCGGGAATGTGGCTGCCCCTTTCGATCGTCTCTCTGCTGTCCGTGTTCGGCGTACTCGTACTGGTTCACGTCAAACAGACCATCCCCCTGCATCGCGCAGTGACCTGTCTCCAGGGTATGGTGGAAACATGCGGTGATGATGTACGGGCACAGGGTTCGGTCTCGGAGGCGATCAACAAGTGCCTCATGGCGCCACAACTCAATCTTGTCAGTGACAAGGTTATTGACTATCAGAAGAGCCGTCAGGGAATTGTCAGTCACTGTGGCACTATCGCCATTGCCGGGGCTGACGTATCCCATGCCTCCGATGTGCTCAAACGAAAGATCGAAGATCAGGTGTTGCACATTCAGGGTATCGCCGAGTCGTCCAATCTGATTTCTGACAACATTGAACAGGCCGTGGCTAATTCTGACAACCTGAAGGAGTTGTCCAGACTGACCCACAAGGCTTCCTATGTTGGTCAGGAAGATATCGAGAAAGCAGCACGGCAAATGCAGAATACGGGTGAGACCGTGTGTGCCGCAGCGGAGTTGATTGCCCAACTCGAAGATCGGGCGGGTCAAATCTCGGTGATAACGGAAGTGATCAGCGGAATCGCCGATCAGACCAACCTGCTGGCATTAAATGCTGCCATTGAGGCTGCGCGGGCCGGTGAGCAGGGGAGAGGATTCGCGGTGGTCGCCGAAGAGGTCAGAAATCTGGCCACCCGAACTGCCTCATCGACTACCGAAATCGGTCAGATGGTGCACAAAATCAATGAAGAAACCGGTGACGCCGGTCGGCAGATGCGGGAACTGGTCAATGAAGTGGAAGAGAGTCGGGTCTGTATGGACAAGGTGGACTCACAGCTCAAAGCCATCCTTTCCCAGGCCAAAGAGGTGGAACAGCGGGTGGTGGCATCCGCGGAACGCTCCCTCCAGAACAGAGAGCATCAAGGGCAGATAAACGATTCCATCGAGATTCTCAGCGAGAGTCTCAATCTGGCTTCTGAGGAAGTCAGTTCGGTCTCTGATCAGTCCCTGGATTTATCCAATATGGCAGAGTCCATCTACGAGCTGTTGGGAGAAGAGGGGTTACAGGAAGAGCATGGAATAGCATTCAGAGAGGCTAAACAGGCAATAGAAGCGATCGAGACCCGGTTCGCGAGAGCGATTTCTGATGGACAGCTTACTGAGAATCAGCTTTTTGATCGGAACTACCAGCCTATACCTGATACCAACCCCCAGAAGTTCACGACGGAATTCGACAGTTTTACCGATGAGGTGCTGCCGGCTATCCAGGAGCCATTGCTGTCGCGAAACGACTTTATGATCTATGCAGGTGCTGTGGACAACAACGGCTACTTTCCAACTCACAACAAGTGCTTTTCTCAACCCCTGACCGGTAACTACGAAGCGGATTTGATCCAAAACCGTACTAAGCGGCTGTTTGATGACCGGACCGGGAAAAAGTGTGGTGTAAATACCCAACCCTTCCTGCTTCAAACCTACAAACGGGATACCGGTGAGGTGATGCATGATCTTTCGGTACCCATACAGGTGCAGGGACGACACTGGGGAGGGTTCCGGGTCGGCTACAAGTCCACCCGACATTAGCGGAAGTTCTGCCAGCTGTCCCAGGCATCGAAGCAGTTTCCCGGCAGCTCTGTAATCCCTGCTCCCGGGCTCGTAAACTACCATCAGGAAACACGCTGGAGCCGGCGATTACCTGGCAACTTGAGACGGTCGGCCCGGATTCATTCTCATGCTTTCTCCCCATTTATCTGAACCTGCCTGATAAGGATTTTTCCCCTTCGGCAGGGATTTCAGCGATCCCTTGGCACAAAGGATACCCGGGCACTGGCTCTATCCCCATCGGGGGATTCGTTCTAGCTTATCCCCTGTCATACAGGTTTTCCCCGATCTCCAGCTGATCGTCCCGATTGAGTCAAAAAGGGCGGTAGGGCTGGTGCAGCGATAAGATGTCCAGGGGAGGCGACCTGTCCGTCACCAGAACTGACCGGAGCTGAGCATGAACGAATCTTCAGAGGGAAGCCACTACGCAGAGGTTATCGACCACGACAGAAACAATGTCTGGCATCACCTGGTTCAACATCGGCCGTTCGAGGACGTCGCTCCCATGGTCGTTGTCGAAGGTAAGGGTATGCGTATCACAGACGCCAACGGCAAGGAGTACCTGGATGCCACTTCTGGTGGAGTGTGGTCGGTCAATGTAGGTTACGGGCGTGAGCGTATCGCCAAAGCGGTGTACGACCAGTTGCTCAAAATGTGCTACTACGCCAACACTGCTGGAAATGTACCGGGCGCTCTTTATGCCGAGAAACTGGTTGAAAAAATGCCGGGCATGGGACGGGTGTATTATTCCAATTCCGGATCGGAAGCGAATGAAAAAGTTTACAAAATGGTGCGTCAAATCGCGGCCATATCCAATGGTGGCAAGAAGCACAAAATTATTTATCGGGATCGGGATTACCACGGTACAACGATAGCGGCGCTCAGCTCTACCGGGCAATCCGAACGCAGGGATCAATACGGCCCATTCGTGCCCGGGTTCGTGGAGTTTCCTCACTGCTGCTGCTACAGATGCCCGTTTGATAAAGAGTACGGAAGTTGTGAAATTGAGTGTGCGAAGGCCCTCGAGGACACAATTTTAAAGGAAGGCCCGGACACGGTGGGTGCGGTAGTGCTGGAACCGATAACCGCCGGCGGTGGTGTCATCGTGCCGGTACCGGAGTACTTTCCGATCATTTCCGATATCTGCAAAAAATACGAGGTTCTGCTGCATATCGATGAGGTGGTCTGTGGTCTCGGCCGCACCGGGAAATGGTTTGGTCATCAGCACTTCGGTGTCAAACCGGATATGGTCACCATGGCCAAGGGTGTGGCGAGCGGTTATGCCGCAATTTCCTGCACGGTGACCACTGAAGCGGTTTTTGAAAAGTTCAAAGCGGACTCCTCGGATCGTATGCACTATTTCCGTGATATCAGTACATTTGGCGGTTGTGCCGGCGGGCCTGCTGCGGCTCTGGAAAACATGCGTATCATCGAAGAAGAGAATCTGCTGGACAACGTCAATGAAATGGGTGCTTATTTGATGGAGTTGCTGTTGCAACTGAAGGAAAAGTACCAGGTCATCGGTGATGTCCGCGGTAAAGGGCTGTTTGCCGGTTTGGAACTGGTCAAGGATCGTAAAACCAGGGCACCGGCAGATGAGACCCTGTCTATGAGGATTGCAGCCGAATGCGTGGCCCAGGGCGTACTGGTGGGTCGCACCAACCGCAGCTTCAGGGAGTACAACAATACTCTGGCTCTGAGTCCTGCACTGATCGCCACACGCAATGATCTGGATGAAATCGTAGGGGCAATAGACGTCGCTTTAGCCAGGGTATCCTGAATCGCTCAATGATTCGGGGCGGGACAATAGAAGTCGCTTATGCCTGAGTATCCTGGATCACTTAATGATTCAGGGCGGGGGCATCAGATGGCGCTTTTACCAGTACATCCTGGATCGTTTCCCGATTCTGGGTGTGGTGAAAAGCCAGTGTGTTTTCGGTCACGGGATGGGTTTCGGTACATCCGAGTTCCCAAAGCGCTCTCGATCTCCGGCAACCTATGATCTCCTTGGGCACCCGGCGTCCGCGCCGCTCCGTCTCACCATCCCAGGCTCGGTGCCGGCTTCGGGGCACTAACGTCCTGACACCGTGTTCGGATGGGATCCATGCTTTATCTTTAGCACGCAAGCCCACGTCGAATAAGCAGTATCGCCTCACGACTACGGGGTATGCCGCGGGGTATGCCCCCTCACTTCGCTCCCTATGGTGCGCAGCGACCGTTAGGTGTCCTGATTGCTTTGCAGTGGGTGTTCGAATGGAACCTCCTGGAGGGTTCAGGTGACCCATCCTGTTATCGGCGGGGGCTGAAGAAGGTGACGTCAACCAATGTAACAGATGCGGGTGCAATCTACGGCATCCGCATCTGTTACATTGATGGTCTTAGGGCCGTGGTAAAAATGAATCATCCCATCCTGCTGGTCTCTCACCTCAGCTATCGCTACCGGCATCCTGCCTCGCGTGAATCTAGTCCATCCATGGACGTCGTCTGCGTTGCAGATTCGGTTGCATAATCGATGATATGCGCTTTCATCTGCGCCTTGAATCTGAGCTGATACCCTGCGCATTATGGGACGATACATAATTTCTGAGGCCCTTACGGCATGGCTTTCTAGATTCCCAGTGCTTCACCGGGGGTTGTGTAGTCGTATCCCAGAGTTTCGGCGACCTCCTGGCAGGTAACCTTACCCCGATAGACATTGAGGCCGGGCAACAGATGGGGGTCATCTGAAAGTGCCTGCTGGTAACCCTTGTCTGCCAGCGTCAGAACGTAGGGCAACGTGGCATTGTTCAAGGCGAACGTGGAGGTGCGCGGAACCGCTCCCGGCATATTGGCCACACAGTAGTGGATCACATCGTCCACCACATAGGTGGGTTCGGCGTGAGTGGTGGCTCGGGACGTTTCGAAGCAACCGCCCTGATCGATGGCGACATCCACCACGACAGAACCGGGTTTCATGGTCTTTACCATTTCCCTGGTGACCAGTTTGGGGGCTGCTGCCCCCGGAATCAAAACACCCCCGACAACCAGATCAGCCACATGGACATGCTGCTCCAAGGCGTTACGTGTGGAAAAAACAGTGTTGATTGAACGGCCGAACTGCATCCAGAGCTGTTTCAGAACATCCACATTGCGATCGAGGACCCATACATCGGCTCCCAGACCCACTGCCATGTAGGCTGCGTGGCGGCCGACTACACCACCACCCAGGATGACCACTTTAGCCGGATCCACGCCGGGCACTCCGCCCAGTAGCATTCCCAGTCCTCCATGGGCTTTTTCAAGGCAATGGGCGCCAGCCTGAACAGCCATTCGGCCGGCGACTTCGGACATGGGGGCCAGCAGTGGCAGGCCCCCATGGGGGGAAGTGATGGTTTCGTAGGCGATACAGACGGCTTCACTTTTCACCAGATCCCTGGTCTGCTCGGGATCAGGGGCCAGGTGGAGGTAGGTAAAGAGGATCTGACCGGGTCGCAGCATGGCCCGTTCCACGGCCTGGGGTTCCTTTACCTTGACGATCATCTCTGCCTTTGCGAATACCTCTTCGGCGGTAGCCGCAATGGTCGCGCCGGCTGCCCGATAGACTTCATCGGTTTCTCCGATTCCCCCGCCAGCATTGGTTTCCACCAGCACCTGGTGGCCGTGGGCAACCACTTCCCTCACGCTGGATGGGACCAGACCGACACGATATTCGTGATTCTTAATTTCTTTTGGAACTCCGATCAACATGGCAATACTCCCGGGCTCTCGATTGCAGGATAATATAGGGTCCCTGTCCGTTCATGGGCAGGGGTCGTTGATACCAGCACCTCGTCATTGCTCTCCGGTTGAGCTTGTCTGCGTCCACGGGCTGTGTTTCACCTCTCGACCATGGATGCGATGCCATTGGGCTGCGGGGTGTACTTTGCCATAAACGCTGACAAGTTTGCTGAACCCGTTACGAGCATATTGACGGAGTACTAGGATTTATAGCAAGAATTTAGGAAAAGTACTGGATTCGTGGTAGTGCCAGTGCAAAGGTTTCAGAGGTACCAGTCCACATTGAGTCGGGTTTAGGGTCAATTGGCACAGGCTTGTAGTATGATTCGGTCATGGGCAGCAGTGGTGCTCCTTCAACGTGATTTTAACGGGCTTTGTCGCCCGGTTATGACACCCGTACAAAGAATGGCAGATGATTTAAATGAGCAACGATTTTCGACGTATCGATCGACTTCCACCCTATGTGTTCAATGAGGTCAACAAACTCAAGGCAGAGGCTCGTGCACGTCGCGAGGACATCATTGATTTTGGTATGGGAAACCCGGATCAGCCCACCCCCGCCCACATCGTGGAAAAGTTGACGGAGACTGTGCAAAGGGGCAATACCCACCGCTACTCCGTATCCCGTGGTATTCCCAGATTGCGACAGGCAATCTGCAACTGGTACCACAAGCGCTTCGATGTGGATTTCGACCCGGAATCAGAGGCCATTGTGACCATCGGGTCGAAAGAGGGGCTGGCACATCTTATGCTGGCTACTCTGGGTGCGGGGGATACGGTCCTGGTTCCCAATCCTTCGTATCCCATTCACCCCTACGGTGTAGTGATCGCCGGTGCGGACGTCCGCCATGTACCCATCGGCCCAGATGTTGATTTTTTCGAGGAGTTGGAGAAAGGAATCAAGGAATGCTGGCCCAGACCGAAACTGCTGGTGTTGAATTTCCCCTCGAATCCGACGGCCCAGTGCGTAGAGCTGGAGTTTTTCGAGAAAGTGGTGGAGATCGCCAGGGAAAACAAAATCTGGGTGATTCATGACCTGGCCTACGCGGATATCGTCTACGATGGTTATGTCGCACCTTCGATTTTTCAGGTGCCCGGTGCCAAAGAGGTGGCAGTAGAGTCTTTTTCCCTCTCCAAGAGTTACAACATGGCAGGTTGGCGGGTGGGTTTCATGTGTGGAAATCCCACCTTGATAGCCGCCTTGACTCGAATCAAATCCTATCTGGACTACGGCACTTTTACACCCATTCAAGTGGCGGCGATCACTGCCCTGGAAGGGCCCCAGGATTGCGTGGAAGATCTCAGAGTCATGTATCAGCGGCGTCGTGACATCTTGTGCGATGGGCTGGTTGCATCCGGCTGGCCTGTTGAGATACCCAAGGCTACGTTGTACATCTGGGCGAAGATACCTGAGCCGTACCGGAATATGGGTTCTCTCGAATTCTCCAAAAAGCTGTTGGCCGATGCCAAAGTGGCAGTGGCGCCAGGAATTGGGTTCGGGGAGTTTGGGGATGACTGGGTGCGTATCGCCCTGATCGAAAATGCCCAGAGAAGCCGACAGGCTCTCAGAGGCATACGGGAAATGATTCGCAAAGATTCACAGGTTTAGCCCATCTTCGGTTTTGTAAGGGCTGAGGTCACTGCGCATTCCCCAGGGATTACACCCCATGGGCGGTCTGTGGAGGCAGTGTCTTTGGTATGGATGCCAAAGCCAGGCCTGCAGGGAGGGTTTTACGGCGTCTTCCGCAACAGATTGTCCGTGCGAGGTGAGTAGTTACGGGCTGGGAAAAGAATGATTTCCCACTCTGGTTGGTCTTCTGGTCTGCACCTGAATCCAGCGCAGTATCCGGATCTTTATAGATTTCCGTGGACCCCTCCGAGATAGCTGCTGTCCTGGTCAGGAAGGGCTGTTGAGATGGGCGATCCGGTTCAGAGGCGCTGAAAAGCTCAACCGGAGGGCTTTTCACGGTCCGGTAACGGCCCGTGGTAAAGGCGCGGCCCTCCCCGGGTGGTTACCTGGCCGACCTTTACTGCACCCGCCAGCGGCAGGTCGCCGGAGTACTCGCTACCTCGTATTCGTGCTATGTTTATACCTGTTCCCCTACAGGAGAAGTTATGTCAAAAGAAGAGCTTGCCCTGATTATGAGGGCATTGTCGTTTGCGGCTCAAAAGCACAGAGACCAGCGGCGGAAAGACCCTGAAGCCTCGCCCTATATCAATCATCCCATCGCCCTTGCCGATCTGCTGGTCAATGAAGCCGGAGTAACTGATGTCGAAGTGATTGCCGCTGCATTGCTTCACGACACCATTGAAGACACTGAAACCACGGCTGCCGAACTGGACGAAGTTTTTGGCCCCCGGATCAGATCGATCGTCGAGGAAGTCACCGACAATACCCAGTTGGCAAAGGCAGACAGAAAACGGTTGCAGATCGAACATGCCCCTCACTTGTCCAGGGAGGCCAGGCAGGTGAAACTATCCGATAAGATCTGTAATCTTCGGGACGTTGCACAGAGTCCACCCAGAGAATGGAACCTTGGGCGGCGGCAGGCTTACTGCGACTGGGCAAAGCAGGTTATCGATGGTCTGAGGGGACATAGCCTTGTTCTTGAGAGCCTTTTCGATGAGGCTTATGCGTCGCGTCCCGAGGAGTAAAGGGTATCTGGAGATTAGCCTTCATAGGGTTGATAACGATGCAACTGAGACTTTGTTTCCTTGTCATAGCACTTTTTACACCGATATCCTCCCCATCTTCTGATCCGGGTCAGTCCGGCCCGATGACCTTCGAGTTGAAGGCCACCAGTGAGGCAACACTGAATCTACCCCACGATATACTGTTGTCGTCAGACCAGAAAAAACTGTATGTGGCGGACAATGGTAACCATCGGATAGCGGTGCTTGATGCCATGTCGCTGGGTATGCTGACCGAGTTCGGCAAGGGAGAACTGGCCGAGCCCCATGACCTCGCATGGGACAACGCGGGTCGACTGCTGGTAGCGGATACCGGCAACAATCGAATAGCGATCTATCGGATCGTTGATACGGGTTTCCATTCTGCAGGGGAGATTCGCGGCAGAATACGGCGGCCAGAGGGTGTGGCGGTTCATTCCGACGGGCGGGTTTTCGCCACCGGTTCCGTTTCCGGTAATCTGGTGGTATTCCGTGATGGGGAGGTGGTCGCTGAGGCGGGGGGGTTCTCCTCTCCCCATGATGTGGAATTCGATCGGAATAGCGGGGTCTGGGTGGCAGATGCGGGAAACGATCGCCTGGTACAGTTGGACGCGAGGCTGAATATCGTTCGGGAACTGGGGGGCGACGTCTATGGTTTCAACGGGCCCCGTTATCTGGATTTCGATGCATCCAATCGCATGGTCGTGGCGGATAAGTATTCCAACAGCATCAAAGTGATCGATGGAGAAGGTAACCTTATTCAGGTACTGGGGGGGAAGAGAGGCTCTGGCGACGAATCAGGTCTGTTTTATTTTCCTGAAGGTGTGGAGATCCAGGATTGTGACTTCTGGTTTTCTGATACTTACAACAATCGGATTGTCAGATACCGCATGAGCCAATGAAGTTTGCCCCTGTTCCCACGGTTTTCGACAGCGGACTGAATTCCTTTCGGATTCAGGTAGTTAAAAACGGAACCTGATAAAGCACTGAAATGTCCAGGATGGGCTTTTTCAGAACTCCCTTGGTCTGGTGCCTGAGCAATAACAGGATTCATTGATGCGAAACTTGTTGCGCCGCTTCGGTACAGCTAAATGCTCTTCGATTAGTGTTTATTAATTATGAATAAAAACAATAATATAAAATTAATATGTAGAAATTACATTAATTATAGATCCGGTTTTCCTGCCTTGGAAACCTGGGAACCGGGTCGTTCCCCGGTATGAGTCAACCGGTTCAAAACCGACGAGTGGCGGAAGCCGTTGCTCTCAGAGGGTTCTTCCAGGAACAGTGGCAACAGCTACAGCAATTACTGATTGACTGGCAGCAATTGCGGGAGAACAGGGCCCTGGAGTCTGACCGTTTATCTGATGCAGTTGAATCAATTGTCGACGGGACGGACAGCCGGATACGCGGAATTGGTAGCTATAAGAAGCAGTTGCGCAATAGTACTCGAGCATTGATTGAGCATATCGAGGGTGTGGTGCAAGCCATACCGCCGGCAATGATTGTTGATCATTCAGCAATCGTCAGAAACCCGTTAGTCAGATCCCTGTTCCGGGACAGGCACTACATGCAGGCACTATTTGGTAAAAATACGGATATCAGGGCCTATTTCGATTCGGCAGAGTTTGCCGACAGGAAAGAGGTTTTTGCACTGCTTTTTGTACTCCGTTCCGAGAAGAAGGTGCTTGGGGCGGAGATTCACGGGGATATCCTGCTAAAGGAGGTGCAACAGACCTCGGTTACCTTTCACGGGCATCAGATTCTCGGCCCTGGACATGAAGAAGGGGTCGTTCGCTCAGTTGTGAAGAGGATGCTTTTTAATAGCGTGATAAGTCATACCCGCCGTAAAATTAACAGGTTGCGGAACAGTCTTACTGATGAAGAAAAAACAATTGCGGCGCTGGATGCCAGCCGGAATGTCAACAATCCGGTGGTCTACCTGAACCTTCTGGTCGATGAGTTGAGTGCGCCCAAACAACTCATCAGCGTAAAGGATAACCTGTTACGGGTGAATCGTATGGGAATCCGGCTGCCAATGGAATCCGGAGTCTCCTCCGACGTACTGAAACTCTTCGAAATAGAAGTCAGTGGAAGCCAGTCCAGGGTTGCCGCCCTGGTGCGTTACCCACGCAACGAACTCTCCCGGTAATCCCCTCCGGTGGGGGCGCGGACAGGGGAACCGCTGTCCGGCTTCTGTCGTTGCCTGATGGGGTAGTCAGCCTGCTTTTTTAAGCAACCCTGACCCTCCGGTTACTATCAGGTAACCGGCCACCACGTAATTGAGAAATTTAGGATAAGCCAGAATCAGTACACCAGCGGTGAGGGCGATAACGGGTTCTGCAGGAATTTTTTGCACTGTCTTCTCCCAGTTTTGGTTTTCGGTGCCGGAGCGACAACTCAAATCCCCGGAGCGTTTGCGTCAGGGGCTGTGTATCTGAATCCGACATCACTGCGTTGACGTACCGCCAGCGTAACCCAGAAGATAGCAAAAACCTGTTGAGCCAGGTCAAGAAGTGAGAGGTGAGGAAAAATCCGGTGATTGGCTTCCGCCCCGCACAGATTCTATTCTGACAATGCCAGGTGATACCGGGTCAGCAGATGAACTTTGATCTCACTCCGGTTTTTCCCCATCCAGCATCCTAATGATTTCATCCTCACCCAAGGGCTTCCTGCTTTTGACCGCAAGGCTGCGGTTCCATTCCCTGGCAAAATCTCTTTGCAGCCGGACATTGATTGTGGCGGTGATCAACATGGCGGCCAAGGCACCCAGGCTGGCCAGTGCCATGTCTTTGTGGGCATCCCAGACGTCTCCCTGAGTTCCCAGATAAGCAATACCCAGTTCGCCACCGAAGAGTTCAGCGGCACCCCACTCGAACAGTTCAAACATCATGGAGGTGGACATGGTCAGATCGAGGGGTAGAAAGTAGCCCCAGAATCCCTCCACGTTGGCGATCCGGATAAACAGTTCCCGAATCGGGTAGGCGAGCAGGAGACCGTAGGAGAAATGCACGAACCGATCGTAATGGTTTCGTTCGAATCCAAACCACCCATCCAGACTGAAGCCCAGGAGTTCCTGGCTCCATTGGTCATAGGGGACTTCTGCATAGGTGTAGTGGGCACCAATTTCATGGAGAACGAGGAACAGGAAGATCGTGATGTAAGATATCCGGGAGAGGGGAAATTTTCGGTACGTAGAGAATACAAGAGCGGCAAACACCAGCACCAGCGCGTTTTCCAACGCCCAGTCTGAGCGGTCGTGGGGAGCAACCGCCAGCCATACCCACTGGATCAGAAAGATCACTGAGAGTATCAGCAGGAACCGATTGTGCCTTTGATTCATAGCCCCGGGAGGTTGATCGATCCAATAAAAGTACGGCTGCTCATTCGATTTTATGGTGCAAGGCGTATGCGCAGGTATCCCATCGAAGGAGTACCTATAACCATATAAAAAGCATTACAAATAGCATTCTATCCCTTAAGTGTGACCGATGCGACGGTTTTGGTGGATAGACCCCGGAGTTTAAGAGAGCCGGGGCTGGCAGCGAAATCGGGAACCTGGCAGTAGAGTGGTCAGCCTGGCAGT
>JAAELC010000728.1 GCA_024227135.1 Gammaproteobacteria bacterium | reverse complement strand
TCGGATGCCTTCAGATTCCAGCAACTCGGCCAGCTGACGTGTCTGGTTTGCCATACCTCCAAACGGAGGAGGTAAAGGGCCAACCAATCCAACATGCATTACAGATCGATTTTTTGCCACGGAATCATTCAGCACAATTTCTAATACCAACCTGTTTAGCAGACAACCTGAAAGTCATTCGGATACAAAATCAAACTTGCTCGAAGGAAATACGGCTATCAAGCTATACGCGTCCCCAGTGAACTCCTACAATCCCGATGACTACCACCTCAACCATGGGCTCTGGGCATACCCCTATGATACATACAACATCGGTCTATCAAGCAATTTGTTGAGAAATTTCTCAAACTTCCGGGTCGCTGACCACCTGGCACATGGCGGTGGCTCAGGTTATCCGGACGCTGATGATACAGGCTAAAGAGTAACCAGGTGTGACCGTTAACTATCACTATACGAAAGAAAACTGTACTTTGAGAAACGATCTCCAGGCTACGAAAAAACTGGCAACACCGGGAGCCGATACAGATCTTCCTATATCGCCATAGCAGCACCAGCGTGTATAATGCAACCTTATGATAATACTTTAAAAACAAGACTTTTTATTGTCAGGTGCTCCATCCCTGGAAGTAACTTACATACAACAGGCTGAGTTTTTCCGCTGAAGCGTTTTTTTCAGTTACATATCTGATATCAGGAACAATGGAATGTCTATTTGGTCATACCTCATCAGCACGATCAGCCTCAGACCTCACTATCGAACACCATGATTTGTGCTGATAGACCGCAGAATTGATGAAGAACCTACTCTATCTTGTGCATAGACTACCCTATCCACCCAACAAGGGGGATAAGATCACTTCGTTCAATCTGCTGAAGTACCTCTCGCGTCACTATAACGTATACCTCGGGTGTTTTGTCGACGAACCAAAGGACTGGCAGTATTTGTCCCGACTGGAACCCTTTTGTAGCGGGTTCATGCCGGTCAGACTGGACCCGAGAACCGCCAAGGCGCGGAGTCTCAGTGGCTTTCTGAAAGGTGAAGCATTGTCGCTGCCCTACTACCGAAACAGCAGACTGCAGAACTGGGTTGACGGAATTCTGGAGTCGAAGCACATCGACAATATTCTCGTCCTTTCCGGTGCCATGGCTCAATATGTTTCACCGCACCTCAGCAATAGACGGTCGTTGCTGGACCTGGAAGATGTGGATTCGGACAAGTGGCAACTTTATGCAAAGGACCACACCTGGCCGTTGAACTGGATCTTCCAGCGGGAGTCCAGAAAACTGCTTGCCTATGAGCAGGCAATGGCCAGTAAATTCGATGTGACTTTGTTCGTCTCCAGAATGGAGGCCCAGTTATTTCAGAATCTCTGCCCGGAAGTCGCCCATAAAGTCAGATACAGGGTACAAGGGGTCGATTTCAACTATTTTGATCCCAGTCGAACGTACCCGAACCCCTATGACAGGGATACCAGGGTGCTCGTATTTACCGGTGCAATGGACTACTGGCCCAACGCCGATGCGGTGATCTGGTTCGCCAGGGATGTCCTGCCGAAAATCAGGAAAACCGTACCCAATGTGCAGTTCTGGATTGTCGGGATGAATCCGTTGCCCAGAGTCCAGGCATTAAGCAATGATCCTTCTGTCATAGTGACAGGATTTGTATCGGATGTACGCCCCTATCTCGCCCATGCTGTGGGTGCGGTACTGCCGCTGAGGGTGGCCAGAGGCATCCAGAACAAAATACTCGAAGCCATGGCGATGGAGAAACCGGTTCTGGCAACCACAGACGCAATCCACGGCATCGAAGTCTCCCAAGGGTTTTCACCTCTGGTGTCTGACTCCCCCGAGGGTCTGGCGAAGCTCGCAATAGCACTGCTGACATGCGATGACCCCAAACCCTCAGCTACCAGAGCGCTGGTCCAGCAGAAATACGACTGGGAAGCGAACCTGAACATGCTCCACCAACTATTCGAGGAAGATTCCCCTAAGAATTGCAACGCCATTGACTCCGACAAGTGATCCGGATGCGTATCCTGCACATTCTTGATCACTCTCTTCCGCTACAAAGCGGCTATACGTTCCGTACCTACAATATCATTCGTGAACAACGCATCCTCGGACTGGAGACTTTTCACCTGACCGGACCTAAACAAACCCTCGATACTATCCCTCCCCCGGAGGAAACCTCGAACGGCATGCGCTTCTATAGAACGAGTCCGAGCCGAAATCTCTTCTCCAGACTGCCGGTTACCGGAGAACTCTCCATCATCCATGGGATGCGAAAGCGACTGTATGAGATAGTCGAACAGGTCCAACCCGATATTCTTCATGCACACTCACCCGCCCTTAACGGGATAGCGATGCTGAAGGCAGGAAAACGACTGAAGATCCCCATGGTATACGAAGTGCGTGGATTCTGGGAAGATGCGGCAGTAAGCCATGGAACAACCAGGCGCAACAGCCTCAAGTATCGAATGTCCCGCGCTGTGGAGACACGGGTACTGCACAATGTCGATGCGGTTTCCTGTATCTGCCAGGGAATCAAGAAAGACCTAATCTACAGGGGTATAACTGAAGACAAGATCAGCACCATACCCAATGCTGTAGACCCCGATAGTTTTGTGGCCAACCCAAAAAAAGACCCTGAACTGGAAAGGGCCCTGAATCTGGCCGGCAAACGAGTGGTGGGGTTCGTTGGATCTTTCTACACTTACGAAGGCTTAAAACTACTCCTGGCTGCCATGCCTGCCATCATTCGCCAGAATCCCGACGTCAGACTGCTATTGGTTGGCGGAGGACAGGATGCAGAGGATCTTCGAAAACTGGCGAAGGCATCCGGTATAGAGAAACAAGTCATCCTGACTGGACGAATAGCCCATGATCAGGTCAGACGCTACTACAGCCTGATAGACATCCTGTGCTATCCTCGCCTGCCAATGCGGCTTACCCAACTGGTCACACCCCTGAAACCTCTGGAGGCAATGGCCCAGGAAAAACCTGTACTCGCCTCCGATGTCGGGGGGCATCGCGAACTGATTCGGGATGGGGAAACAGGCATTCTGTTTCGTGCCGGTGATGTAGACGATCTAATCAGCAAAATACACTTTATGTTCAACAATGAGCACGCCTGGCCTGAAATTGTTGCAGCCGGTCGAAGGTTTATTGAATCGGAACGGACTTGGAAATCAAGTGTGGCAAACTACATCCCTGTGTACGAGCGGTTACAGGCCGGTTAAATAAACGCAAAAACAGAACGACTGAGTAGATTGACACCCTGTCCGGACAGGGTGGTTCAAGCCGAAACAGCGGCCATGAACGGTCGAATTACTTCTAACTGGGAGTAACTCAAAACTGCTGAGCAAGACACTCAGGCACCCACCGTACGAAAAACCACTCCTTGATAAGGTCTTTCATGAAACAAGCGTCACATATTGAAAAAGCCTACTTCAGTGCTGGCTTTCTTCTGAGTTTCATATTTGTGCATCTTTACACTCTCGCCCTGATCGAGTCTAAATACTCGATTTTCCTGCAACTGCAACCGTTTCGCATGTCGCGCCCGTTGACGCTGCCCGAAGAAGTCCTGTTTGCCCTGATTTTCTCCCTGGAACTCTATGCTCTGTTACTGGCTGTTTCTTATGTTTTATGGGCACTGTACCTGAGAATCAGCACAAACCGAAAAACCTATATCAGTCTGATGATCCCCATCCTGGTGGTATTTGCCTGCTTTGTCCTGGTGACAGCACAGTTTCAGGTACTACGATTTTTCAAAGACGGCATTGACCACTTGCTCATCAGCCAATTGGGTGGAGGCAATATCTGGTCCGCCATCAGCTTTGCCGCTGACGAGTTAGCCCAACTACTGCCGGTGATTATCGCGGTTGCACTGACGATCGGTGCAATCCTGCTACTCTTGGTAAAATACGGTTCACGTGCTCTCGAGCACTTGAGCCGAGCCCGCTGGGTCATGTCAATTGCCCGCCCCAGAAACATCGTCATCATCAATCTGGTACTTTTTCTAGGAGCTTTTATCGTTAGCTACCAGTTTCCGGTATTGAATAAATCCCTGGGGTATTCCCTGGTCCATGGAGCATATGAACACCCATGGAAGTATTTAACCGATATCGACTTCGATGGTTATGGAATGGTACCCAGACCTGTCGATCAGGCTCCATTCGATGCCGATCGACATCCCTATGCCTTGGAAGTCATAGCCAATGGTATAGATGAGAATGGGGTTGGCGGTGATCTTACTGAACTTGTCTGGCACAAGACTCCACAGCAGTGGAACACCAAAGCATTGAATCGTAAGAATGTGCTGCTCTTAGTCCTGGAGTCCGCACGCTCGAATCTTGTCGAGGTGACATACGAAGGCCAAAGGGTTATGCCTGTACTTCACGATCTGCCAGGTAAAAAGCTGAATATGTTTGCCCATGCTGCTTTTTCAGCTCCATCCATCATTGCCATATTCAACGGAGTACATTCACGATCTGAGCCCGGGGTCTCGCTTCTGGAAAGATTCAATAATCTTGGATACCGAACAGGGGTTTTCTCAGGCCAGAACGAAGGTTTCGGCGGCCAGGATAAAGCGACAGGAATGCAGACAGCCGATGTTTTCTACGACTCCCGATCAGCACCACCTGAAAAAAGAATGCATCTCTCCAGTTCCGCAATCGCGTCGGCAATACCGCATCAAGAAGTACTGTCTCAAGCAATAGACTGGTTGAGTGAAGAAGACTCGCGGCCTTTCTTCGCTTATATCAACCTCCAGGAATTGCATTTTCCTTATTCGTATAGAAATTCAGAACGACTACTCATTGACAAACCCATCCCCCGTTATGCCATCCAGAAACAGCAATCCGACTGGTTAAAAGCCACATACTACAACTCAGCCAGAGCGATCGATCAGGGGATTGGAAATCTGGTTGAATCTTTGAAAATATCCGATCTCTTCAAAGACACTGTCATTCTTGTAGTGGGAGATCATGGTGAGGAGCTTTTTGATAGTGGTTCACTGGGGCATGGGACCAGTATTAACCTGGAGCAGAATTCAACAGTCGGTAAAATAATCAACTCACCCTGGACGCCACTTAAATCCACCCCGGTTGGCTTGAGCGAAGTTCCAACGCTTCTGCATAATGCCTTGGCAAAAAAAGAGGAAGACCTTCTTCCTCTCAGAGGAACCGTTTTGAGTTTCCTCGGTGTTCGTAAATCTCCTCAGATAGGACTCTTTTCTCGAGATGGACTTGTCAAGTATGACTTTAAAAAGGATTCATGGACATACCAATCATCATTCGGGTCCATCGAGGAGACCGCTCCAACCAATAACCACTTGATTCACACCTGGGAATCATACGTACTCTCATTGAGTCCCGGGAACGGCTGATTGGGATCTGAAGCTTTGCACCGCCAGCTCCAATACTCGGGCCGCAGGAGTTAGTCGGGGATCTTCGGTACTCTTTGCCTTTACGGAAGAAACGTAAAAAAGGGTCATTGGTTTTCTCGCGCCGGTCAATAAATTCATGGAATCTTTAATCTGGTGAGAAATTGGGTCCTCCACCAGCTCATTGTCATACAACAATGAGTACATGATAACGCTCCTTCCTCTTTCATCCACTAGCAGATTCGCAGAAACAGACTCGTTTCCAGGCAGCTGAACAATACCCTGGCTCGTCATGGTCATACCATAAGACAATGCCAATTCCGGGTGGTGATAGAGCCGCTTGTGATCATAGGAACGTGCCACGAACAGTCTGACCAAACGACCATTTCCCTCATCATATATTCTTTCGATCCAATCCTGACTGTCAAATACTTCCTGACCCCAGCCAGAGTCTCTATTGGATTTTTTCGAACTGAACTGACCAAGTGCCACCGGTAACTTTTGAGTGGAGAATCCGTCTATATGCCTGGAATCGAGATAACTGTGAATGACAGTCGGTACAAGCGCCAGTGCCAGAATAATCGCCACGGGAAATACATAACGCGAAGAAACCATCAGTTTTCCTTAACCTCATCAGCCTGTCCCAACCAGAAAATAATGGGTAGTGCGACCACAAACGTCAACAATCCTGAAATCTCGTGGGCCGAAGTCTGCAGAACATCCAATCCCACCCAGTGCACCAGCAGCGTAAGCATCAGCACCCTGACGATATTCACACCAATGGCCAGCGGTATGGCAATAAGCAAGATAAGCACTCTTCTGCTGACCACCGGGCAGAAGTAAGCGGTAAGTATCGCCACCGTAATGGTGGCATAAAGGGTAGAAAAACCGCTACAGGCATCGGCAACCTGCAACGATCCATTAGGAATTTCCAGCAGCGTACCGGTAGAAAACACCGGAACATTGAAAAACGGAAGCAGCCAGGCCACGCTGTCAGTGGCTATATATCTTAGCGCAAGATGTATCGATTCTGTAAAAACCAACGGAATGGGCAAAGTCAGAAACAAAGTGGCGAGAGGAAATAAAACAGATCGGGTTCTTTTCGATCCAAGGAAGAGCAGTGACAGACCGGGCAGTGACAGTATGAGAGCGAATGCAGATAATAGTTGAGAGTTCATTCCCGTATCTATGACGTGCAAGGCCATAGCGGGAACGAGGAAAGCAAAGCCCCATGGGCTCGAACTTACCGGCAGCTCCTTCTTTCTCTGCAATTCCTCCCTCACCAGATAGACAACCACGAGGGTAATCAGAATACCATGGGCATTGTGCCATACATCAAGGGTCCAGCGATCCCAGAGCCACAGCATGGTCGGTGCAAAGAGTACCAGGAACTCCAGTAAAACCAGCCAGAGTATCCATCGATAGCTGGTCTCTGGATTCACACCAGAGGAGACCCCGCTGTCGGGAACAGTTTGTATAGTCATTTCAAAACCCCACTGGTGTATGTAGTTATTGTGGGTTTACTGCATGCAATGCCCAAAATACTATCGGAAACGATCATGACATCCATAACCTTCTGTTTATGTCCCTGGCTTATTATAGCTGCGGTTCAAGTAACCTACTCACCCCGCACGGGCAATCTGTTGCGGAAGACGCCGTAAAACCCTCCCT
>JAAELC010000727.1 GCA_024227135.1 Gammaproteobacteria bacterium | reverse complement strand
AGGGAGGTATCGACGACGCCTTCCGGAGCAGTTCGCCCATGGGGGGGTGAGCAGAAACCTGGGAAGATACTCTAACTTAAGTCATAAAAATCGCACCGGCAGTGTGTCAAAGCCCCCTCCTATGGTATGTTTGGGCGGATATACGGCAGGTCGGTCCGATCCAGCCTGGAACTAATACGGAACCGCTTCATGAGTAACCCGAAACACACACTGTTCTGGATGGTGATCTACCTGGGGATCGTGGCCGCCGTATGCGGCTTGCTGTACCAACCCCTCAAAGGTGCTTTTTTTGCCAACTGGGTCTTCAATCTTCTGATTGTCTGCGTGCTTTTCATCGGGGTGATCATCACCTTCCGGCAGGTACTGATTCTGGGGCCGGAGCTGGAATGGATCAAAGTATTCCGTACCGGTCAGCCCGGGCTGTCGGTTACCACGGAGCCCCGCCTGCTGAAGCCTCTGGCAAAAAACCTGGACAGCCATGTAAAACACGATCGGTTTACCATGTCAGCGCTGTCGTTGCGCACCGTACTGGATGGTATTCGCAGTCGTCTCGATGAATCCCGGGAGATTTCCCGTTACATGATCGGGCTTTTGGTTTTTCTGGGACTGCTGGGTACTTTCTGGGGGCTGATAGGGACCATTGATGCAGTGGGCAGGGTGATTGGCGGATTGGAACTGGGCAGCCGGGATTTCGCTCAGGTTTTTGCGGAACTCAAGTCGGGGTTACTGGAGCCCCTTTCCGGGATGGGTACGGCATTCAGTTCTTCGCTCTTTGGTCTGGGCGGATCTCTGGTGCTGGGGTTTCTGGATATACAGGCAGGGCATGCCCAGAACCGCTTTTACGATGGTCTGGAAGAGTGGCTTTCGGGGGTCACCCAGCTGATCGATGACCCGTCTGCATTGCAGGCCGGGCCGTCGGCCGGTGCCAGCGAGACCACCGGTGAGCTGGCTCATCTGGTCAGCGAATTGCTCGAAGAGAACCGACAGCTTCGCACCCGGCTCGGGGGAAACGAGCCGGAACAGAATTAAATCGGCGCAGATAACCCATGTTAGCCAGTACACGCCGCGTCCGCACCACCATCAACATCTGGCCAGGGTACGTCGATGCCCTTTCCGCGTTGTTGATGCTGGTGATATTTACGTTGTTGATCTTTACCCTCGCCCAGGTATTTCTATCCGAGTTGATCTCCAATAAGGATCAGGAGCTGGAAGATCTGAATGCCAGACTTTCAGAGATCAGCAGTATTCTCGGCCTTGAGCAGGATAAAAACGAGACACTTGACGGTAAGATTAAGAGCATTTCCGAAGAGTACAGCCGCAGTCTCGAGGCTCAGTTTGATTTGATGGGGCAAGTAGATGAGCTTTCTGCAGTTACCCTGGCCGATAAAGAGAAGATTGAGTTACAGCTTAGCACTATCGTTTCTCTGCAGCAGGATATAGGGACGCTGAGGCAGCTGCGGGATTCACTGGAGAAGGAGGTCGGTCTGCTGTCATCGTCGGTAACCAGTAAAGAAGGGCAGATCGGTATTCTGAGGGATCGCTCCAAGTCCCTGGAGGCACGCCTGGCAGGTGAAGAGGAACGAACATTGCTGGCTCAGCGTGAACTGGAAGAGAAACAGATCAGGGTTGAGGAGTTGTTCAGCCTGGTGGCCGTGGGACGTGAAGCACTGGAGGACGAGAAGGAACTCTCATCCAGCGCCAGGGCTCAGGTGGACCTGCTGACGCGCAGAATAGGCGAGCTGAAGCAGCAGCTGACCCAGATAAGCCAGGCACTCAAACTGGCAGAGGAAAAGAGCCAGACACAGGAGGTTGAACTGGCTGATCTTGGTTCCCGCCTGAATATCCTGCTGGCGAAACAGGTCAGTGAGCTGGAACGTTACCGCTCTGAGTTTTTCGGCCGACTCAGAAAAGTGCTGGCCGCCAACCCGAATATCCGGGTGGTGGGGGATCGGTTCGTGTTTCCCTCGGAACTTCTGTTTGCCTCGGGATCCGACCGGCTGGGAGATGAAGGTAAAAAGGAACTGGCCAAACTGGCGGTCAGTTTGCGGGAGATTGCCTCCAAAATACCCCAGGATGTAAGCTGGATTCTTCGGGTGGATGGACACACGGATCGTCAACCCATCAATACCCAGCGATTTCCTTCAAACTGGGAGTTATCCACTGCACGTGCGGTTTCCGTGGTTCGTTATCTGGCACTGCAGGACATACCCCAGCACCGGCTTGCGGCAACGGGTTTTGGTGAATTCCATCCCGTGGACGACACTGAGTCGGTGGAGGCGTACCGGCGTAATCGACGAATCGAGATCAAGCTGACGGACCGATAAATCGTTAGATACAGCCTGTTATGCCCCGAAATTCCCTTTGAATATCCTTTAAATCGTTGCACTGACGCGGTTTCCCTGGGAGATTTCGATGTGTGAAATCTTCGGAGCAGAGTTCTAAGTTTAAGTAGAGAGAAGGAGTACTGATATGGGAATACTGTCTTGGATTATTCTGGGGCTTATCGCCGGTGCGCTGGCCAAATGGTTGATGCCGGGTGATGACGGGGGTGGACTCATCCTCACCATGCTGCTGGGAATCGCAGGGGGGCTTTTCGGGGGCTGGGCAGGGTCACAGCTGGGTGTTGGCGGGATGGATGGTTTAAGTCTCGTCAGTATTCTTACTGCCACGGCGGGTGCTTTCGTGCTTCTGTTCGGTTACCGGCAGTTAAAGAAATAGATTTACCGGCCGTTCGTTCGATCGGAACGGCGCAGACAACCCTCAACACAGGAGTTTTCTCTTGAGTGCCCGGAAACTGATGACCCGTGATTCTGACCAGCCCGATCGGGAATGGGAGGATGCCATCGTGGTGAGCCGGTTGGCATCCGAACTGGTGATAGCCTCCTGGACGACCATCGCTCTGCGAAGCTGGAAATGGATGGGTGTATGGCAAAACCCGGGTCTTGTCTTCGATCGGGAATGGTCAGCCATGATGACGGAGAAAGCCTTCGTCAGCGCTGAGCTGGTTGGTGTGATGCAGAAATCGATATTTGACCTGTGGATGGGTGATTTTTGCCCCTGGAATACCACCAAAAGGGTGATACACCCGTTGCACCGGGATGCTGTGGCCAATGCCAGAAGGCTCTCCGCCGGCAGCAAAGTGGATTGAATCCCTTTCAAACCCTGTTCTTCTGTGGAGTGGAATGTCCTCGAGTCCTTCAGGTTCAGAAAATTCCTACAAGCACTGTCACACTCCTGTAGCACACTGTGGGTCATAATTATCCCCAGGGACGAGACAACGGATGTTAAACCCCGGTTTGGAGATGGACCTCCCCCCACGGATGGGCGGTTCAGCAATGAACGACCTCAGCTCTTGGCCCGACCGCAAGGTCGGGTTTCTTTTTTTAGCAGCCCCCGCTTTCCAGTCTCAGTACTGGTGCCGTATCCCACCAATGGTGCTACCCTGATCCCCCATTTTCGTACCGATTTATCCTCTGACGGGAAGAAACCGGTACCACAACGAGAACAAGAGCCAGACACACCAGGTCTTCCCCGGCTCGGGGGAGTTACCCGCCTGGCACTGTGGTCTGGAATAGAATAGTCCATGAAAACAGGATTGGATCGGCTCATTGGAGACCCGGAACTTCGCAAGCCACTCAAGGGGCGTCGTGTGGCGTTGCTCGCGCACCCGGCCTCAGTGACTGGGGATCTTACCCACGGGGCGGATGCCCTGGCGGGATTGAGTGATATCAATCTGACGGCGGCACTCGGTCCTCAGCACGGTCTGCGGGGTGATAAGCAGGACAATATGGTGGAGTCGTCGGATTACACCGACCCTGCCAATGGTATTCCTGTTTTCAGCCTGTATGGTGAGGTTCGCAGGCCCACTCCCGAGATGCTGGAGAGCTTCGATGTGCTGCTGGTGGATCTTCAGGATCTGGGCTGCCGTATCTACACCTTTCTTACCACGTTGCGCTATGTGCTCGAGGCTGCTGCCGAATGCGGCAAGAGCATCTGGGTCCTGGATCGGCCGAATCCCGCTGGTCGTCCGGTGGAGGGCCTGAAACTGAGGGCAGGTTGGGAGAGCTTTGTCGGAGCGGGTTATCTGCCCATGCGGCACGGCCTGACACTCGGGGAACTGGCTGGCTGGTTTGTGCGCTCCCTGGGCCTGGATGTGGATTTCAGGGTTGTCACCATGCAGGGCTGGGTTCCGGCGGAAGGTCCGGGATACGGATGGCCCCAGGGCGAGCGGGTCTGGGTGAATCCCAGCCCCAATGCACCCAACCTCTGGATGGCGAGGTGCTACCCGGGTACGGTGATGCTGGAAGGCACGACGCTTTCCGAAGGACGTGGAACCACCCGTCCCCTGGAATTGTTCGGTGCCCCGGAACTGGATGCCCGGGCATTGCTGACCCGGATGCAGGCTTTGGCACCCCATTGGCTGGAAGGCTGCCGGTTGCGGGAATGCTGGTTTCAACCCACATTCCACAAGCATCTGGACAGGCTTTGTGCCGGCTTGCAGATACACGTGGAGGATCAGGCTTATCATCACGACCGGTTCCGACCCTGGCGGTTGATGCTGCTGGTTTTCAAGGCCCTGCGCCAGTTACAGCCGGAGTTGGATCTGTGGCGGGATTTCCCCTACGAGTACGAGTACGACCGGCTGGCGATCGATCTGATCAACGGTACCGACCAGGTGCGCCAATGGGTGGACGATACTGACGCATCCCCAGCGGATCTTGATGCCCTGGCGGGGCCGGATGAGGCCGCATGGCAGGAAGAGTGCGAAGGGTTACTGCTTTATCGATGATGCCCGATTGATCGGGTATCCGAGCTGTTTTCATGCTTCCCGAGCCTTCTGCCGTTCACTGATACTCCGTCGAGGTAATGACTTGGAAATCCGGACACCCCATCAGGTTAAGGGAAATTCGATTCTTTCATCGGCTACAATCCCAGCCAGGACGATTAACAGGTTAGATGAAGCAAACCGGGGTGGGTCATACCCCTAACAAATTGTCGGGAGAAGCTTATGTCGTGGCAAGGCTGGGTGTTGCGGGTAAACCTGTCTCGGGCAGAGATTACACGGGAAGCGTTGAATCGCCAGTGGGCAGAGGACTTTCTCGGTCAACGGGGGTTGGCAACCAGGTATCTGGCCGAGGAGATGGATCCCGCTGTGGACCCCCTCTCACCGGAGAACAAGCTGATTTTTGCGACCGGGCCATTGACCGGTACCATGGCTTCGACGGGGGGGCGCTGGTCAGCCGTCACCAAAGGCGCACTTACCGGGGCTGTAGCAGCCTCCAATGCGGGTGGGTTTTTCGGCGCGGAATTGAAGTTTGCCGGCTATGATCTACTGATCCTGGAGGGGAGGGCATCACGGCCTGTCTATTTGTCGATTCGGGACAGGGAAGCAGAACTCATCGATGCCGAAGGGTTTATCTGGGGGGAGTCTGTCTGGACTACGGAGGAGCGAATCCGCAGGCGTCACCAGGATCCCCGGGTTCGTATCGCCTCCATTGGCCTGGCGGGCGAGAACCTGGTGCGTTATGCGGCCATTGTATGCGACCGGGACCGGGCAGCCGGACGTTCCGGTGTCGGAGCAGTGATGGGCTCCAAGAACATCAAGGCCGTCACTGTTCGGGGCACCGGAAGCGTGGCGGTGCAGGACCCGGATCGATTCATGACGGCGGTTCTCCACGGCAGAAAGAAGCTGGACGGGCACCCCGTGAGAAAACGATTGATGGAAAGGGGAACCCTCCCCATGATGGATACGACCAATGTGTTCGGCGCATTGCCGACCCGGAACGCCCGGGATGTGAGCTTTGAGGGGGTTGCCGGTGTCAACGCAGAACGCATGTTGACCCGGCGTCAGTCGGACGGTCGGGCCAATCTGATTGGCAACAAAGCCTGTTTTGGCTGTTCCATCGGCTGCGGGCGGGTTGCCAGGATCGATCCTGTCCATCCCGCTATCCAGGGTAAGGGGGAACGTTATCGGAGCGCGGGTGGTGGGCTGGAGTATGAGAACAGCTTTGCTTTCGGGCCGATGGTTGGCTGCAATGATATCGAGGCGGCAACCTATGTCAATTTCCTGTGCAACGAACAGGGAATGGACCCTATCTCCTTCGGGGGTACCTTGTCTGCCGCTATGGAACTGTTCGAAACCGGTGCCATCAGCCTCGACGATACCGGGGGTGTTCCCTTCAGGTTCGGATCGGTCGAGGCTTTGGTCAAGGCTGCCGAGTGGACTGCAGTGGGGGAGGGCTTCGGCAGGGACCTTGCCCTGGGTGCCCAGGGATTGTGCGAGAAATACGGGCATCCCGAGTTTTCCATGACGGTGAAAGGCCAGGAAATCCCCGGTTACGATCCACGGGCGATGCAGGGCATGGGACTTGCCTACGCCACCAGTAACCGGGGGGCCTGCCACATGCGCGCTTCTCCCTATGCGGCTGATTTTAGCGAGGTCGGCACCGAGGGACGTGCTGCGGTGGTCAAGAATTCACAGGATACAGCGGCAGTAATAGATTCCTTGGGGCTTTGCATGTTCACGCGGAATGTCTGGCGACTGGATGATTATGCCGATCAGATTGGAGCCGCCTGCGGGGAAGGATGGACGCGAAGCCGCCTGGCGGAAACAGGTGAGCGAATCTACAACCTGGAGCGCTGGTTCAATACCCGTGCAGGTTTGACCAGGCGTGCAGATTCACTGCCGCTGCGGTTTCTGACCGAGCCTTCGAAGGAGGGTGCTGGCAAGGGATGGGTTTCGAAGATGCCCGAGATGTTGGTGGAGTACTACAAGGAACGGGGCTGGGACGAAGAAGGTGTTCCCACTGCCAGCACATTGCAGCGGTTGGGGCTGATCTGAATATTCCCTGCGCCGGCATTACCAGGTTGCACTGCAGCGGCTTGGGCTGATCTGAACATTACCTTCACCGGGTTTACCGGGTTGCAGTCGAATTTTTCAACGGGTGAAGCGGCCAATCCGGAATACCCGATAAGACTCAAAAACTCGGGAAGGGCAGATCCGGCATGGAGAATTGCTCCTGGTCTGCCTCCATGGAAATAATGTAGCCCTGCTCCTGAGCCAGTAAAAAATCAGGACCCATGGGCCCGGAAGGTCCCACGACCGCCGTTTCGAATCGTCCCGTCTCTGTATTGAAACGGGAAATGCTGGCGATGTGGGGTACCGAACCCAGGATGTGGTAGGCCCTCATCCCCCCTTTCACCGGATCCAGCTCCCGGTTGATGATGGTAAAGCAGTCGGGGTGTACCTGCATGACGGGACAGTTACCGTCGAAAGTGGGGTGCAGGAACCCCATCGCATGGCCCAGTTCATGGAGCAGCAGCGTCTCGATATCGTTGGGTGCGCAAAAAGGGTTGTAAGGCTCGCCTTCTTCGCCCGGAGCAAACTGGTAGAAGGAATTGGCATCAAATCTGGCATAGCGGATATCGGGGCCGTCAAAAAAACGGGAAACGGAAAAAGCCTGGGCAGCCGGTGGGTGTAAAAGAATACTTGACGCAAGAGCCAGAAAGAACGCATACCTGGAAAGTGTCGATGGGGTGTTCACTTTCGTTGGATCAACTCATCCGGTTTTCCAGAGCCTCAGCGGGTGTCCGGTTTTCGGTGTCGTTGGTATCCGAGCCCGAATATGCCAACTCCCAGCAGGGTCATGAGTAAGGGTTCAGGAACCGCCGATATGCGTATTTCTGATGAAAAACGGGAGCCGTCCGCACGGGCGGAATAGATACCATCCGAACCTGATTGTGGAAGATCACCGGTCGAGTAGCTTTTTGAGGGATCGTTCCCCTGATTGAAAATACCGTAGTACCAGCTGTTCTGCCCCTGTGTACCGGAAAACTGTGCCATCGAATGGGCAATTGTGAGCGCCAGGCTGCTGCTGCACCACAGGCAGGAGAGGAGGGTGGCGAAAACAAGTATCGCGGGGGTTTTCATATCCAAAACCTGCTTTCTGATGAATGGATGATCGAAAGTCGATTCCGTTGTGTTTCAGCCCGTACCTGTCAAACAGTATCCAATTCCAGATTTTATGGCCGGCGTCAGGTCCTGAATCAGGAATAATAACCGACTGAATTAGTGAGGCAAAAAATGCACCAATTAGATTATTGTGCTTTAAAACAGATAGTTAAGTTTAGAGTATCTGTTGCAGCGCCTTGGGGTTGTAAAAATAACAGACATTCAAAGAGGCAGCGGGCAGATTGTCATCCATGGAATGAATGCCGGTCTGAACCCGGATGGTTGATGATGTTGCGTTGCTGAACAGACAGACAGGGATGCAATGACAGTGATCAACCACCCTCAGGTGATGCGTTCTGAAGCCTTTCGGTGTTCACGAATCATCAACGCGGTGAAGCCAAGCCAGCAGAGAACCAGCGATACGTTGAAAACAAAGAAAGCCTGAGTACTCATGGCAACTACCTGGACCCCGATGAGCACGGTTATCGCAGCGAGTCCGTCCCCCAGGCGCACATAAAGGGTGTCGATTGCCGGTTTGCCACGGAACTTCATCTCCGAATTGACCGGCAACCAGAGTACATGCCTGGCGGTATTGTTGATTGAGTAGTCGGTGGCGTTTTCAGCGATTTTCATCATCTTTACCACTGCCAGGATTGGCAACAGGGCCATGGCGGTGTAAGACAACAGAGCAATCACAGGAAGCATGAGTGCTATGGTGGCAAAGCCACCGTATTTCAAAAGTCGTGATGCAACAAAGGCCTGTAATATCAGGGCCACGATATTCACCCAGAAGAAAAAGTCACCGTAGAAAGCGGTGGTACCATCACGGGTGAATTCCAGTACTGCCAGGGAATCGGTGACACCCTGGACAGCAGCCTGGCCGGCAAGTGTCTCCTGGATAACCCGGAAAAGCAGGTTTTCCCCATTGGTGTTCACCCAGTTGGTCAGCAGGGTCACGATGGCGGCAGCCAGTAGGAAACGACTGATCAAAACCAGTCGGGCACCGCTCAAAATGGAGGGTGTTTCCTTTTGCTTCCGAGGTTCCGGGGCTGGCGGAACCTGGGTTCCCGATTCTCTGTTGTCGACAATTTTTGTCAACCCAATGGATACAAACAGCGGGACAGTGGCCAGCAGGAGCAGTATTTTTGTGTCAACCATGCCCGAGTCCACCAGTTGACTGACCAGCCAGGATCCGACGGCAGCACCTGAAGTTGCTCCAATAGCGATCATTGGCAGCATTCGCTTGCCCCGTTCGTCCGTGTAAACGTCAGCACAGAAAGTCCAGAACTGGGCAACCACGAAGACACCGAACATGCCCACCCAGACGTAGAAAACGATTCCGGAAAATGGCAGTGCCGCAAAAAAAAGTCCGGGCTGTAAAAACCAGAAAATCAACAGGTTGAAAATACAGAACAGGGTCGCTCTGGTGATCAGCGTCACTCGGCTCCAGCGACAGGCGAGGCGTCCGTACCAGCCCACCACCAGCAACAAAAAAAGGCTCTGGATGAAACTCGAGTAGGCTTTGACCTCCATTTTGGTCAAGCCACTGATGTCCGAAACTGCGATCCATCCCTCTCTCAGGGGCTTGACGAAGTAATAGGCACACAGAATGAGAAAGACGTTGGCAAACATCAGCAACGCGGTTGTGCCTTCTCCTGGCCGCACTTCGGTGAAAAGCCCGAGAAAACGCTCCCCCACTGACCGCGGCGGTGAATTTAAATCAGGATCCGTGCTTATCGCCATGTTTTGAGCCTGTTCAGTTTGAGTTCGATTATTTCGTCAGCCGATAGTTTGCCGGCAGAATCGTAGAGCCTGCGTTCCCAGGATCCATAAATTGGATTGGGTAACATGATCCAGGAGTGTCCCCAGCGTGCCTGGTATTGGTCCAGAGTATCGGCATTCCCTTTATCTTCTTGACGGGGGGAGTCGGATGTAAAATCGTTCAGATTGTCACCGAGCATCAGCAGGATCCGGTAGCGGGATGCGAGGGATTGCCGTCGCGCACTTTTGTCTGACAATGCCCAACCACTCGATACCTGCCCTTTCTCATTGATATCGCCACGCAACAGAACAGATTTTTCATTGGAAATACCCCCCTGTGGGAGGAGTCCCAGCTGCACCAGATTGGAGATCGTGTAGGGCTCTAAATCCACATGGGTTTCCACAGGCTCAATCAAACCATTCAAATTCTGGTCAACTTTTCCCCGAAAGGTGCGATTGGACAGGTAGAACAATGTGACACCTTTGTCCCTGGCATAGTCTGCAAATTCCAGTGCCCCGGGAATCGCTGCAGCGGAGGCTGAACTAACCCATACGTTCCAGGTCTCAGGTTTGAATGGCTGGTCGTTTTTTACCAGCCATGTCTGGTAAGGCAGCGTGCTTAGCACTGTCTCATCGATATCAAGAATCACAGCCACCGGCAGTCGGGCAAGTGCAATGGCGGCTTCGTCACTGGTGGGCGTCTGGGATGGAAGAGCCGTCCAGCTGGGATTCTCAAGGGCCTCGTCCAGGTTTCTGCGGGCAGTACTGTAAGCCCCAAGCGCCAATGCACGGTACTCCGGGCTGGTTTGCATCCACAGGGCGGCATTCAAATTGATTCTGCCTGGATGGTCGGCGGCGCAGCTGCAGGCTATAAACCCGGCAGCCAGGAAAACGTACAGTCGGTTCATACTCAAGAGGACAATTGATCGTCTGGTGTCTTTTGAAGTTTTTTGAAGTCTTCTGTTGTAGTTCCAAACTACCATTTACTGCTATATTTGCAACCTTCCTCAGGGCGAACCCCTGTTGTCGATAAACAGAGATACTTTTTTGACGATTAGAAGACGCGCCATTCCCCATTTTATTCTCACAGTTTTGCTTACCTTGTCAGCGTTGTCGGCAACAGCCCGTTTAACAGACGAATATCCAAGACTTAGGGAGAGCATAGATCCCGTTATGCAGCGGCAGTTGGAACAACTGATCAGGGACCAGGGGCTGCAGCAAATTACCACTCAGGAGCGGTTGGCGATTGCCCTGGTGGATATTACCGATCCCAACCAGCCTCGAATGGCTGCGATCAATGGTGATGTCATGGAGTATGCAGCCAGCCTCCCTAAGATTGCTATTCTGCTTGCCGCTTTTGTACAGATTGAACAGCGCAAGCTCGTGCTCACTGAGGAATTAGAAGATGATTTGACGGTGATGATCCGTTACTCGAGCAATGAAGCGGCCACGCGAGTACTGGATCTGGTGGGTCGCGAAGAACTTCTGCGCATCGTTCAATCCCCCCGGTTCATGCTCTACGACCGGCAATACGACGGGGGACTCTGGGTCGGTAAGGCTTACGCGAGACAGGGCGCCTACCAGCGTGACCCCCTGAACCGGATTTCTCATGGTGCTACTGCCATTCAGGGCGCGCGTTTTTATTATCTGCTGGCCACCAATCGCCTGGTGGGGCCCGATTTAACCGCCCGGATGAAGGAGATGCTCTCCAGACCGGCGATTAACCATAAATTTGTAAAAGGGCTCAAGGCACGTCCAGGTTTGAAATTCTTCCGTAAATCGGGCACCTGGAAGCAGTTTCATGCAGACAGTATGATGGTGGAGTACGGTCATCGCAGGTTTATCATGGTCGGTCTCGCCGAAGGGGCGAGGGGGGGGCAGTGGCTGGAGCGACTCGCAACGCCCCTGTTTGATCTGGTGGTAAGCACAGCACCGGAGAAATAACCGGGGGTGTGCTGTCCCCCTGGGCGATCTGTTCCGGAAGACGTCTAAAACCCACTCTGTAGACTTGGTTTTGGCATCCCTGCCAAAGACACTTCCCCCAAAGACCATTCATGGGGGTGAGTGGATTCGTCCTGGTTTAACAGTCACAATTATTCAGCCGGCACAATTGGGGCTTTTATTGCTTATGGGCTCTTTCGATCAGGCGGTGAATCCAGGTAGCCATGGACTGTTGTTCCACCGCAGCGTTTCTGCGCAGGACATTTGATACCAGCGTGGAGATGTAGTGCAGGTGCCGGTTTTCTGCAGGACTCTCCACGATGGTCATGGAGTTCATGTAGTTCCGCTTATTGCCTGCATAGGGCTTGCAGGTAAAACCCTCTTCCTCGACGCAGCTGTACAGTGATCCGGATTTGAAGTAAACAGCAGCGTTCTTCAAGGCCGGAGACGAGGCATAGCGTATGCGTCGCTCGGTCATGTACAGCAAGCGTTTTATCTGACGGCTGGAAAATTCATCAACGAGTCTTCCCTGTTCCATACGCAGTGCGAAAAGCATCAGCTCCCGGGCGGTTCCATAACTGTTACCACCCCCGTTTACCAGGTGTTTCCCCTTGCGGGTGAAGAAGCTGCCTTGTCGCAATTTTTGCAGGCTCAGGCCATTGCGTGTGATCGGTTCGAAGAACGTCAGCTGGAAGAGTGCAGTCAGTTCTTTTCGGGGCGTTTCTTTGAAAAAACGCTTTATCTCGTTTTCTGATGGGGGGTAGTCTTTGCCATACTGGCGCAGCAGCATAGCTTCTCGCATGGTCATTGAAGCCGCGGAGTTGGAACTGACCGAGAGCATCCAGTCCAGGTATTCCCACAAGCTGCCCTGATCACCGATTCTCATGGTACGGCGTGTCAGTTTGCGTTTTTCCACATCAAAGATGCGGATCTTATGATGGTCTCTTTGGGAAAATGCATCCGCAGTCACACTCGTGTTTCTGAGAATCTGAGTTCGCTGTTCGATATCGTCGGGCCAGGCATCGGCGAGAGCCTGGAACAAACCCAGCGCGACCACGATCTTTCCGACACTGCCTACGTTCTGGCGATAGTTCCCCCGGTGTTCGGCATAGCGTGGTTTGTCAGGATCGCTCAAGTCCAGCACCGCAACACCATAGTTACTGGCGTTCTTGCCCAGTAGATTCATTAGACCGGCGGTAAATTCAGGATCTTTTGGTGGTAGATTCAGTTCTTTTTGATCGAGCAGTCTCAAATCAACCTGAGGGCTCGTCAACAAACCGCCCGGTGGCTGTTTGGCCCCTCTGGCTTGCCCTTCGTTGGCCAGGCGCGCGCCTTCCACCCGCCGAATGCCGGTATCGGCATAGCCATCTATCGGGTAGGCATGGACAACAGGAACGGTCAGTGATGCCAGCAGGAAGGGCAGTACACAACGTAGAAGCTGATTCATGATCCGGGTACCTCACGCATCTCAACGGTTTTGTCCAGTTTTCCCTGGAGGGATTCATCCATGCTTTTCAGGTAAGCCGCTCCACGACTGTTGCGGCTCTCCAGGAAGGGTCTGAGCTGGAACAGCTGTAGTTTTCCATCAAGAAAACCGAATTCGATATCCGCTGGTGCTGGATTGCCTTCATCGTCGGTGATGGCAGGAAACCGGTCGGGCAGTTGCCTGGCAAGCATGATCAACTGTTCGATCTCTAGTGGTTTGAGGACACTCTGGTCCCCACTGACCGGCAGTTTGTCCACGCCACCGGATGCGGCAGGCATGCGTCGCCAGACCGCGGTGGCGCTGGCCAGTAACTTCACCGAACCGTCGCGGGTATCGATGCGCAGCGATTCGGCGGACTGCCCGTCCACCGCCCCCCCGACACCTTCATTGACTGCTACCGAGAGTACGGCCATGTCTCCGCTGTCGATATCCTGGGTGACCAGGACACCTGATTTTTCATTGGGGACTGATTTGAGCAACAGCACGGCAGGATAGACATGCTCTGGTTTATCCATCAACGATTGCCGCCAGGCAAATGCCCGGGCGGTAAAAGGTGAAGCCCAGACCCTTGGTATGGCCTCGATCAGCTTATCCACCCCAACCACATTAGGCACGGTCAGATTCAGACCGGCTCCGGTGAACCCGGGCAGGTCCTCCACATTGGTATCTGAACGAACGAATACGCCATAGGTGCCGTCCGGACCTATGTTGTCCTCCAGGGCCTTCTTTAAACCATTGCGGAAAGTATCATCCAGCCTGATGTTTACGATCAAGTCATAAAGCCGGGCCCGGAATTGCTCGGTTTGCCCGGTACGTTCGCTGGTTCCGGGGGGGATCTCCCCCAATCGCTGGTACTCGGACACCATCCATTCGTACACTGTGCCGCCCGCGTCGCCATAGGATTGGTCGAGGACCGTCTCCTTGAACAACCCGAAAGGAATGGCTACTCCCGGTGCCACTGCTTCCGGGAAATGGTGGTGTAACTCTCCGAGTTTGGCTGCTTTGGGTCCCACGGTACGCCCCGAGTCATCGGCATCCAGATCGTTGAGGGAGAGAAATGTAGTTACGCTGAGATCCAGTTTATCGAGATCAGGACGGATCAGGGCCTTCTGTTGCTCTTCTTTGCCGCCAAACACCCCATCCCATCGAGCCCCGTCATCCGTCAGTTCCACCAACCCGCCAGGGCTGACCGCCAGTACGACTGGCTTCTGGTCCCGGGATTCAAACTGCGTCAGCAGTTGCTCCTCGATACTGACATTGGGGATACCCAGGTTACGTGCCAGTAACTGGATATGAGACAGCGGATTCCCCTCACCAGCTGTCAGAATACCCGCCACGGGAGGTAGATCGGAAACCGTCTCCGGCAGTAGATAAATACCGTTTGGTTGATAACTCCCGGCCTCTGCCAGATTGGGCCTGACGTGCAGAATTCCCCTTGCCAGACCAGGATTGAGTGCGCGAAATCCGACCGCGATTTCCTGGTTGAACAGACGGTGAGTGACTCCGGCAAGTTGATTGGCATCCCGTTGGAGGGAATCGAGTGTCTGGGAAAAGAACAGCAGCGGGCTGCCGCGCAACTGGTCCTGGATGAAAAGAATGGCATCGGGTTCTATCCGGGCCAGTTTCTGCATCGATTCGTAGAACTGGAAGCGCAGACCCTGGGTACCCCAGCCCGGTACGCGCCCCAGATAACGCAGATGATCCATGTAGCGCGACAGCGGCAAACTGGTATTCTGCAATTCCCCGATGGTTTCCTGCAATGCTCCCCGTTCTCGAGCATTGATCATACCGGTGCCATAAGCACTTTGAACGGCTGCGGCCAGCCATTCAACCCGCTGATGGCGGGTGTTTTCGTCCAACTGCTCACGCAGTATGGCACTGGCTCGAAAGTTATCCGCCTCCACAGCAAGGCTGAGATCTATTATTCTCAGCCGGGCCGATGACTGCCTGATGCGTGGCAGCGAGTCACGCAGGTCGGCCAGAAAAGTGGATGTCACCTTGTAGGTATTTAATGGAGTGCTGTCCAGTTTGAGGGCTTGTGCGGCGTCACGCAGCAGCTTTTGCAGCCAGGGTGCCGCTGTGTATCGATTTGCTTCCTTACGCAGCAGTTGCTGAACAGGAAGAGCCCGATAGACCCGATCGATCTCTGTTGCCAGTTCCTCGTACTGCGTCTTAAGTGAAGCGTCTGTCGTCCGGGCTGCGTAGTTTCGTACCCGCTCTGCATCCTGCTGATCGGGCGCTCCGTGGATCTTACCGCGCAGTCCCTTGAATCCCGCATCCTGTTCGGAGAGCGATGCAGATAGCTGACGAACCTTCTGGACCGAGGCGGTATCCTGGCCATGGGGCAGCATCCTGGCACCGATACGCAGGGACGGATAGCGCAGACCGATCCAATCCGGCCTGGCGGCCAGCGCCATCAGCAGTGCCCGGGCCGCAGCGCGTTCGTCCTCTTCCTGTATTGCACCACGGTAGAACAGGGCGCGGCGCATGACCCATCCGTTGTCGATAGCCATCAGAAACTTTTCGATCAACAGTTGGTTCCAGGTATCGAGATAATCGGTTTGCCTGGTCAGCGATTCAGGATTAGAGCCTGCAAGCAACGTGGCGAGGAGATAGCCTTGGTCACGCAACTCTTTGGTTTTATCGCTGTACTCGCCGTGTTGGTGACCGCCGCCACGATTCTTGCAGGGATAAGGTTTTGGCGGTAGCACGCTGCCATCGTTGCAGAACCAGCGTATTCGCCTGAAGGGGCCGCGCTCAGTGGTTTTCATCTCATTGATCCACTGGCGATAAGTGTCGATCGACTGATTGTCTCCCGCCAGGGTGCCCTGGGTACTGCCGGCCAGCGCACCTTTGGCGAGCAGCAGCATCAACCCTGTAACAAGCAGGTTTTTTGATACGATATTTATTGTCAATCCATTCATATATACGGGGCCCGTTTTGTATATTCGCAGTGACTCTTCCACCCCATGCAGCGAATCAGGGATGGTGAATCTATAGTGTTGTGGTTGTCTGTTCGGTTTACCTGGTGCCTGGATTCTCTGAGTTTATAGTTCTATTGCAGGCAGGTCTCTCTACCCGCTCAAATTATGGCAGATATGCCCTTATTCATCTCCTGACCCGGGGTTATCCGACTCCCCCAATCTACCAGGTATCAGGATTAGTAGTAATACAGCAGCTGCCAGGTTATCTATAGATCGACCGGAAACCTTCAAAATTGACAACTTAGGGGTATTTACGTAGTTTGCTGGTGATACGAGAAAGGGTGAGTTCAGCGCCGGTTTCCAGATTATATTTATTCCATCCAGAAATAACAGTGAGATGAATAAACGGACCCAGATCGACACGATGCTACGGTACCTGGGTACGGGGCTGGTCATTCTATTGTTGATTACCCGGATTGGGTCAGCAAGTGCAGGTAAACTTCGTTTCATTGCCATCGGCACAGGAGGGCCTGTCGGCGTATATTACACTGCCGGTAATGCCATCTGTAATCTGCTCTTGAAATCCACTGAGGAGAATCCGGATGCCGGTCAAAAAGGCGGTATCCATTGCTCGGCACCCCCTACTGGTGGTTCGAAATACAACATCTCTCAAATAGCCAAAGGCGTAATGGATTTCGGGATCACTCAATCCGACTGGCAATATCATGCCTACAACGGATCCACTTTACCGAAGATAGAGCCATTTAAGGCACTGCGTACGGTTTTCTCCATTTATCCCGAGCCCTTCCTGGTTGTGGTCAGTAAAACATCCAATATCGAGCGTTTCGTGGATCTCAAAAACAAGCGGGTGAATATCGGAAACGTGGGATCAGGCCAGCGTGAGACCATGAAAACCCTGATGGATGCCTACGATATCGCAGTAGAGGATTTCGAAGCCGCTACGGAGTGGACTTTGACAGAAGTCTCCCAGGCGCTTTGTGATGACAGGATTGATGCTTACGTGGCCCTGATCGGCGTACCCAGCGACAATGTCGCCGCTGCCGTCGAGAATTGCGGTGCCCGCATCATCTCCCTCGATACTGAGGTGGAGAAAAAGCTCGTCACCGAGAATGCATACTATAGCTTCACCACCATTCCAAAGGGTACCTATCCATCGATGACCCGGGATGTTGTCACCTTCAATGCTATGGCAACCCTGGTGACCAGGGCCTCTGTTGAAGAAGAGATCGTCTACGAACTCGTTCGCGTGGTCATGAGTAACCTTGATAACCTCAGGAGAGTACACCCTGTGTTTGCCGACCTGGACCCCAGAAAAATGATCGAAGGGAACTTTTCGGCGCCTCTGCACCCGGGGGCCATCAGGTATTACAAGGAAATGGGTTGGATGTGAGCAACTCCAGACAGTCGGATTCGCACAGCGATGAGCCGCTTGACCACTGAGATTGACCCAGGGAGAGCTCCACGAGCCGGACATCGGCTCAGTTTGTTTTCGATTATCCTGATGGCCCTGGCAACGGGTATCGTCAGTGGATTGATGTTTGGGGAGTATTGCGCCGATCTGAAGATCGTTGGTGATGCCTACGTCGGTCTTCTACAGATGACCGTTCTGCCCTATATCGTGTTTTCACTGATTGCCAGTATTGGTCGGCTTTCTCTTGGTGAAGGTAAAAGGCTCGCGATAAATTCTGTATCGATTCTCCTTGTGCTGTGGTTTATCGGTGCAGTAACCGTCGTACTCATTCCTCTGTCCCTGCCCCAATGGAACTCAGGCGCATTCTTCAGCACCAGTCTTCTGGAATCCCAACGGAGTGTGGATTTTATCAGTCTGTTTATTCCATCCAATCCGTTCAATTCCTTAGCCAATAATTTTGCACCAGCGGTTGTACTGTTCTGTATTCTGTTCGGGGTTGCGCTGATCAATGTGGATGAGAAAGAACATGTACTCAAGAATTTTGATGTGTTCACCACGACGCTGTCCCGGGTGAACAGCTTTATCGTCAAATTGAGCCCTATCGGTATTTTCGCTATCTCAGCCAGTGCCACCGGCACCCTGACATTGGAGGAGTTTGGTCGTCTTCAAGCCTATTTACTCACCTTCACGCTGAGTGTGCTGTTATTGACACTCTGGGTATTGCCGATGTTGATAGCATCGTGCACGCCCTTCGCCTATAAGGATATTCTGGCAGTTTCCAAGAGCGTATTGGTGATGGCATTCGTCATTGGCAGCCTGTTCGCGGTTATCCCCCTCCTGATACAGGGAGTCAGGGAATTGATCGAGAAGTATCAGAGGGAGGGTCTCCTTAAGTCCGCACATCCGGAGTTTATTATTCCCCTCGCTTATCCGTTTCCCGATCTGGGTAAGCTCCTTACGCTGCTGTTCATACCGTTTGCTGCCTGGTTCTATGGTGATCTAATGACACTGGGAGAGTATCCCTTATTGCTTGCGACCGGCATGTTCCTGTCCTTCGGAAAAGTAACCAATACCATCCCTTTTTTGTTGGAAATGCAGGAGCTACCAGCGGATATTTTCCAACTCTTTTTGATGTCCAGTGTTGTCGCAGGCAGGGTCAGTGACATGATGGGGGGAATGCACTTGATGGCCTTCACTGCCCTGACCACCTGTGCTATGAGCGGTCTTTTTCAAATCAAGCGGTTGAAGCTGTTCATTTCCTTCGCTGTTACTTTAATCCTCGGCGCACTTATCATCCTGGGTACACGAACCCTGCTTGAGGTCTCGTTTAAGGATACCTACAGGAAAGACAAGGTCATTGCCGGCATGCACCTGATGCAGCCAAGGGTGCCAACGGAGGTCCTGGGGTTTGGTGAGCCCAATCCGATTCCTTTGCTTCCAGGTCAGTCCAGGCTGGAACGAACTCAGCAGCGAGGGGTTATTCGTATCGGTTTTCGGCAGGACAACCTGCCATTTTCGTATTCCAATACCCATGGTGAACTAGTAGGGTTTGATATCGATATGGCCCATCGGCTGGCCCGGGATCTGGAAGTGGGTATCGAGTTTGTACCCTTTGCCGTGGCCACTCTGTCCGAGCAGTTGGCTGAAGACCATTTCGACATTGCCGTCTCAGGTATCGCAGCAACGGTCAAAGGCGCTCGATCGATGTTTTTCAGCGAATCCTACATGGATGTCATAATGGCGCTTGCCATTCGAGATCATGACAAAGATCGGTTTTCCGATCTGGCATCGATTCAGCGATTGGGCTCGGTGAGTGTCGGCGTTGAAATCGGCAGTTACTTTGCTGAGACTATCCAGGATTACCTGCCGCAAGCAAAGCTTGTCATGCTCTGGTCCGAGAGCCTGTTTTTTGAAGGGCCTCCGCAACATATGGATGCATTGGTGACCAGCGCTGAAGGGGGTTCGGCCTGGACGCTCATTTATCCAGAGTACACGGTGGTCAATCCTCTTCCTGATACTGTCAGTGTTCCACTCGTATACCCACTGGGGGGGAGAGACCCGGAGCTTGAGAAATTTCTTGATCAATGGATTGTGCTGAAGAGCAAGGATGGGACTATCAAGCAACTGTATGACCACTGGATACTGGGGCGTGGTGCGCAAGTGGATAGACCACGCTGGAGCGTGATTCGCGATGTTCTCCACTGGGTGGAGTGATCGGGCTCCAGAGTATTGTGGAATGGATCCGAGAAGTTTTTTTCAGATGTCCAGTTTTGGCGACAGGTTGTAAAGAGCCCGGACCTCGTCAGGGAGACTTGCCGGGGCATCAATGGCAGAGTCGGAAAGGGGCAACGGATGACTGCCGCAGCCCCATACAAGGTACTCCTATGGTTGGTCTGAATGCTCCCCGAGTTACTCCTTGGTAGTATGATCACTGGTATAGCCACGCCAGAAATTCTGTATTATCACCGGGGCCTATCATGTTGAATTTGCCACGTCGAGGGATTCTATCAATAGGAAAACGGCTGATCCGTGGGCGTGATCGTCGCTTCGTGGAGTCCAGAGGAGATCTTCCCCGGCTGCTCCATGACTATATCGGAAAAAGCAAATCGACGGGCTGTTCCTGGTCTGGGTACGCTGCTTTGTATAAGCGAGTCCGTACGCTGCGTCCCCGTGAAATACTCGAATGTGGCACTGGAGTTTCTACTGTGGTGCTCGCTTATGCACTGGCTGAAAATGCTCGCGAAGATGGTGAATCAGGGCGAGTGACTTCCATGGAGGAACACGAAGGCTGGTACGAAATGGCATGGGAGTTACTGCCAGCGTCCCTTAAGGAGTTTGTGGACCTGCGTCTTTCACCGACGGTGGAGTGTAAACACTGGCTTTTCCGGGGTATGCGTTTTCGCGATCTTCCAAAACGACCTTTCACATTCATCTTCGTCGATGGCCCCTCCACCCGTGCGCCTTCCGACGGCATTTCGACCAGTGATCTTGATGTGCTTCATGTGATTGCTGAGTCGAAGCAACCCGTCTCCGCCATCATAGATGGCAGGCTCCAGACCTGCTATGTGCTCCAGCAAATGCTGGGTCATCGATTTCGTTTCGACGCTCTGAGAAACCATGGTCTGCTGGAGGGGTGTATCAGCAAAGATCTGGAGAATCTGCCCAGTGGGGCTAAAGCGAACTTTAAGGACAATCGACGGGTGCTGGGCAACACACGGTTTCATCCGACTCCCTGAATTCAGGTCGGGTATTGGATGGTTCCAGGCCCGGAATAGAACCCCGTCGCTGTCACGTTGACTGAATACCGGTTGGCTGTTGAAATGAAGAACCGAGACTCTTCGACCGTGGATACGGACAGCATGCGGTTGGTACCCTATGTTTGTATATTACACCGGTCAATAATCGGTATGCCGGGGTGGATCCCACTCTGGATTCCCGGTTCGATTACCTTTATCACCCATAGTATCAGTTGTAAAACTTCGTGAACTCTTTGGGATAACGATATGAATAGAAAAACACTCACGGCTGGTCTTCCCGCTTTTCCCCTGCTTCCTTTCGTTTTCCTGCTGGTCGGATTTGTGATCGTATCGACGGCATTTGCGGATCAAGGTGCTTCCGGGGGTACTGAAATCGACTGGTTGCAGCTTGCGATGGGGTTGTTCGGCGGGCTTGCACTCTTTCTGGGTGGGCTGGAGCTATTATCCACGGGACTGAAACTTGCAGCGGGTAACGCCCTGCGTTCGGTGCTCCAGAAACTGACGGTCAATCGTTTTCTGGGTGCGATCACCGGGGCGTTTGTCACCGGTGTGCTGAACTCCTCCTCCGTGACTACTGTCCTGGTGGTGGGTTTCGTGACAGCGGGAGTGATGACCCTTTCCCAGTCCGTAGGTGTGATCATGGGTGCCAATATTGGCAGTACGGTCACGGCCCAGATTCTTGCTTTCAATATATCTGCTTATGCACTGATTCTGGTTGCCGGCGGTTTCTTTATGTACTTTGCCGGAAAGACCGATCGAATCAAGCAGATCGGCATGATGATCATGGGCCTGGGGCTGGTGTTCTACGGCATGGGGTTGATGAGTGATGGGATGAAACCGCTGCGGACATACCAGCCGTTTATGGACTTTCTGGCAGAGATGGAGAATCCATTGCTTGGAATACTGGCAGGTGCGGTGTTTACCGGGCTGGTGCAGTCGTCGGCTGCCACTGTGGGTATCGCCATCGCCATGGCCAGTGAGGGACTGTTGACACTCCCTGCAGGCATTGCGCTTGCCCTTGGAGCCAACATCGGAACCTGTGTCACTGCACTGCTCGCAGCACTGGGCAAACCGACAGAAGCCGTTCGTGCATCGGTGGTACATATCAGTTTTAACATACTTGGAGTCGTTGTCTGGCTCCCCTTACTTGGATTTCTGGCAGACATGGCGGTGACGGTATCTCCAGCAGCAGCCGGCCTCGATGGTAAAGCAAAACTTGCCGCTGAGGTACCACGGCAGATTGCCAATGCCAATACCATGTTCAATATAATCAACACGTTGCTGTTTATCAGCT
>JAAELC010000726.1 GCA_024227135.1 Gammaproteobacteria bacterium | reverse complement strand
TTCAACCTTGCGGCCGTACTCCCCAGGTGGATTACTTATTGTGTTAACTCCGGCACGGAAGGGGTCAGACCCCCCACACCTAGTAATCATCGTTTACAGCGTGGACTACCAGGGTATCTAATCCTGTTTGCTACCCACGCTTTCGTGCCTCAGCGTCAGTTAAAGCCCAGCAGGCCGCCTTCGCCACTGGTGTTCCTCCCCATCTCTACGCATTTCACCGCTACACGGGGAATTCCGCCTGCCTCTACTTCACTCAAGCTCTACAGTTTCAAATGCAGTTTATGGGTTGAGCCCATAGATTTCACATCTGACTTGCAAAGCCGCCTACGCACCCTTTACACCCAGTAAATCCGGACAACGCTTGCCCCCTACGTATTACCGCGGCTGCTGGCACGTAGTTAGCCGGGGCTTATTCTGAGGGTACAGTCAAGTTCCGATTCGATCGGAATTATTCTTCCCCTCTAACAGGAGTTTACAATCTTACGACATTCATCCTCCACGCGGCGTTGCTGGGTCAGGCTTTCGCCCATTGCCCAATATTCCTCACTGCTGCCTCCCGTAGGAGTCTGGACCGTGTCTCAGTTCCAGTGTGTCTGATCGTCCTCTCAAACCAGATACTGATCGTCGCCTTGGTAAGCTCTTACCTTACCAACAAGCTAATCA
>JAAELC010000725.1 GCA_024227135.1 Gammaproteobacteria bacterium | reverse complement strand
TCTCGGCATCGGCTGCCGTGAGCTTTTTCATAACCTCGTCGCTGGGCTCACCGAACTTTAGCGTCATCTGGCGGATCAATACCCGGCATTCCCCGGCCTGGAGTCCCTCCTGGCGACCTTTCTCAAGACCCTTCTCAAGGCCTTCCTCAAGACCCTTCTCAAGGCCCTCTTCAAGACCTCTCTCAAGACCTTCCTCGATCCCTTCTTTCTTCCACAACTGTGACAATCCGCCCATCTTACTCACCTCGTCAGCCCGACTTTGCCGATATGTTTCTGTCTCATCGTCATCCAGATCCGCATAAGCGTCTATAAAACCGAGATATTTCGCCTGCCTTTCCAGGTTGGACTCCAGCTGCTCCAGTCCGGCCACTGCTCGATCATAGACCACCAGCCTCTGATCATTATCATAGCGCATATTCGGCAAATTCAACCTCGCCACAATATTAGCGCTGGAAAAATAATCCAGCGCTTCCAACTTTGCCAGATCACAGAACAGATAGCGAAAACTCAGATAAGCCTGGTGGTCACCACCCAGATGGAGTTCTTGAGCATACTCACCCGAATGCAGAAAGATGACAACCGGCACGACACGGTCCGTCTCCATCAGCTGAGACAGATCCAGACAGTAGTGGGCAAGTCGATGTACCGA
>JAAELC010000724.1 GCA_024227135.1 Gammaproteobacteria bacterium | reverse complement strand
GTCATTGGCGACAGCATGGTGGATCGTTTTCTCTGGGGCAAGGTCGAACGCATAAGCCCGGAAGCTCCGGTTCCGGTTGTCAAAATTGATCGGGAAACCATCAAGCTTGGGGGAGCGGCCAATGTGGCTGCCAACATCAGAGCACTGGGTGCCGAGGTTGTTCTTTTTGGGCTCAATGGAGAAGATGAAGCGGGCATCTGGTTGACCAAGCTTCTGCTCGATCGTGGAATCGATGCCGACGGAATGGTTGAAAGTAAAGACCGCCCGACAACCATCAAGACCCGTATCATTGCCCACAACCAGCAGGTGGTCCGAACAGATAGAGAAGACGACAGCCCTCTTAACCAAAACCTCATTGATCAGTTGCTGGAAAAACTTACAGCCATGGGGCCTTTCGATGGTTACATCCTCAGCGATTATGGCAAGGGTGTCTTGACTGACTCGGCACTGAGAAACAGCATCGCGGTAGCTCAGGCTTCTGGCAGTCCGGTTATTGTCGATCCCAAAAAAGGCGACTACAGTCAGTATCAGGGCGTGACCAGTCTGACTCCGAATCAGAAAGAGGCAGAACAGGCCTGTGCCCTTGCGATCAGCGATGAAGCAAGCCTCACCAGAGCCGGTAATATCCTTTTGAAACGAACGGCCGCTGAAGCGGTTCTCATTACCCGTGGAGAGCACGGTATGGCTCTGTTCAACAAGGACGCTTCCGAACATCATTTACCCACTGTGGCACGGAAAGTTTTTGATGTGACTGGTGCTGGTGATACTGTGATTTCGGTTTACACAACGGCGTTGGCCGCCGGTGCCGATTTTGCTACCGCGGCCAGTTTGGCAAATCACGCCGCCGGAGTGGCGGTCAGAGAAGTGGGAACTGTTGCCGTAACTGCCGATCAACTCAGATCAGCCCTGACCGGAGACTGAAGGTAAATATGTCCAGCTATGAAACCGGAATCAATCTCCGACGAAACCGACTGGCTGCCTGGGCTGAAAAAGTTCACGCCGCCGGCAGGACCATAGCTTTCACCAACGGCTGTTTCGACATCATTCATCGGGGGCATCTGGAAAGCCTCAAAATTGCGGCAGCCACGGCCGATGAACTTGTTGTCGCCATCAATTCCGATGCTTCGGTGACTGAGCTAAAAGGCAAGGGCCGACCTATTCTCCCGGAAGCTGATCGAGCCATGCTGATTGCAGCTTTGAGACCCGTCTCTGCGGTGACTATCTTCAATGAAACCACTCCGTTGGAGTGTATTGTTCAGCTAAGGCCTGACGTCTTGGTCAAGGGTGCTGAATACAAAGAAGTGGACATCGTTGGTGCATCGGAAGTGAGGTCTTGGGGTGGTGAAATCGTCAGGGTTTCCATGGTCGAAGGGTGGTCCACTTCGAACATTATTGAAGCCATAAAAGGCTTG
>JAAELC010000723.1 GCA_024227135.1 Gammaproteobacteria bacterium | reverse complement strand
TAGAGTTCTTTTGATTTCTGCTCTTCCATTTTGGCATTCATCTGTTGTCGTAACGGCTCCTTGTCATCGGTTTGAATGGTGCGGGCTTGTCCTTTGCCGGATTGACAAAGAAGATGGGCCGACGGATCCAGATAGTTTTTTTACCGGGTAAAACGACGCTGATAACGATAAAGCTGAAAGACTGAATCGTGGTTTTTCCTCGTGTATCACCGTCGTTTCGAATCAGTGTCAGCATGGTTCTGCTTACGGTGAGTATTCTTCTCATTGGGGATATGTTTGGTCTGATTCCTAGTGAGAAGGGGGCTGTACTGGATGCCAGAAAAAAACTGAGCGAATCCCCTGCAGTGCAGTTTTCCGCCGCCATCAATATGAAAGACATCGATGTCATCGTCATGAGCATTGATGCAATGGTTGACAGGAACGACGATATTCTTTCAGCCGCATTGATCAACGCCAGCAAGGAAGTGTTGATATCGTCCGGGGAGCATGATCGCCACTGGATGGAAAACCCGGATGACAGGTCTTCGGCGACACATATTCTGGTCCCCATATTTATTGGGGATGAACGCTGGGGGACAGTACAGCTGCGCTTTTCGCCCCTGCCCAAGGATTCCCTGTTTGGTCTGTCCATAGACTCAATCATCCTACTTGTAGTGTTTGTCGCAATATCGGGTTTCACCGGGTACTTTTTACTCCTGCGCAGAATTCTTCGTTATCTGGCCCCATCTTCCGTGGTACCCGAAAGGGTAAAGAAGGCCTTTAGTGTATTGGCGGAAGGTGTTCTCATAATGGATGAGAATGAGAAAATAGTGGCAGTAAATCAGTCATTTATACCAAATGTGGGGCGAGTGGGGGAAAATCTTCTGGGACGTACCGTATCCGACTTCAACTGGATACAGATAGATGAGAACGACAGTGCAGAAGCACTTCCCTGGCTTCACGCCATGGAAACCCGAAAAACCCTGACAGCCACAGCACTTATGCTGGATACTCCCATGGGAGTTAAAACTTTCATGGTTAACGTAACGCCGATTCTCGATGAGAAGAACAGCAAAAGCAGGGGTGCCCTGGCAACTTTCGATGATGTCACGTTGATGGAGAAACGCAACACAGAACTCAACATGGCACTGAAAATGTTGAAGCTGTCTCAACAGAGAATCAGTGAGAAGAAGAGGGAGCTGGAATTTCTTGCTACACGAGATACCCTGACCGGCAGCTTGAATCGCAGGGCTTTTCTTGAAGCGTTCGAAACCGCTTTTGTTCAGGCTCAGGAGCAGGGTACCAGGCTGTCCTGCATTATGACGGACATCGATCACTTCAAGTCGATCAACGACCGGTATGGTCATGCCGCCGGAGATAAGGTAACCAAGACTATAGCGGGATTACTTCAGTCGAAATCCCGGGATGTGGATGTGGTGGGTCGTTATGGCGGTGAAGAATTTTGTATCTTTCTTCCTGGTCTGGACTTGGATAAGGCCTGGGAAGTGGCAGAAAGGATTCGTACCGTCATCGAAACCAGTAAGCAGATGCTACTCAGCTCACAGGCGCCCATCACTGCCAGTTCTGGTATTTCCAGTCTGGCCTTCAGCGCCATGGATCCCCTGGAACTGGTCAACCAGGCAGATAAGGCGCTTTACGTTGCCAAAGACAATGGGCGTAACCAGGTCGTCAAATACTCCAAGGCCGTCAGGGGTTATTCCCAGCTGAAAAAGGATTCTCCTCAGACCTCAACAGAGACTTTGACGCCATCCACTACGAATGCGTCGAGGGGCGATAGTGGATCAGATGCTGAGCATGGCAGGGAGTTGCTTGCGTTGCAGAAACGAATCAAGGATCTCGAGAATGCTGTTTCCCTGGGGTCCGATGAACTGCAGCATCAGTCACTTCATGACAAGTTGACCGGCCTGCCGAATCAGGCGCTGTTTCTGGATCGTGTTCAGCAGGCAATACGTCGTTGCAGGCGTACCAAAGGTATTATCGCCGTATTGTCCATAGGGATAGACCGATTCAGTCGTGTGAATAAATCCATGGGTCCGTTGGTCGGTGACCAGTTGATCAAAAAGATTTCCAAAAGGCTGGAAAGTGCTGTTCGGAAGATGGATACGATTTCTACCGGATCGATGGATGAAGAAGGTTCTACCGTATCCCGATTCGGAGGTGATGAGTTTAACATACTGCTCAGTGACCTCGAGAGCGCAGAGTCGGTTACCTTGGTGGCCAATCGAATCAATGAAGTGCTTTCAAACAGTATCGAGCTGGATGAGAAGAAGTATTTTTTTACTGTCACTATCGGTATCAGTCTCCATCCCCATGATGGGGAAACACCGAATATCCTGATCAGGAATGCCGTTGCGGCACGGTCTCATGCCCGTGAACTGGATATGGGTGGCAAGTACCAGTTTTATTCCGACGATTTGAACAGAGATATCGAGAGTAGCCTGCAAATAGAAAGTCAGCTGCACAGTGCGTTGGATAACGATGAATTCCTCCTTCATTATCAACCCAAAGTGAATTCTCACTCCGGCGGAATCATCGGCATGGAAGCCCTGCTTCGCTGGCACAATCCGGAAACGGATTTCATGGTACCGGGGCAGTTCATTCCCATTGCAGAACGTACCGGTATTATCACATCCATTGGACGTCAGGTACTTCGGATGGCCTGTATGCAGGCGAGGGCCTGGCTCGATCAGGGGCTTCTTGCCGGGCACGTCGGTGTAAACCTTTCAGCTCTGCAGCTGCGGGAAGACGATATCGTGCTTCAGGTGATAGAGGCCCTGGAAGAGGCCAGGCTGGACCCCTCTTATCTTGATATCGAATTGACCGAATCTGCGGTGATTGCTGACTTCGACAGCAGCGTAAAGAAGCTCAACGAGCTTCGTGCCCATGGTGTGACCATCTCCCTGGATGATTTCGGCACAGGTTACTCTTCTTTGAGTTACATGAGGGAGTTGCCTGTGGATACCCTGAAAATTGACCGGAGTTTTATACAGAACATCACAGTAGCGGCGGATGATCTGGCGATCGTGACCTCGGTTGTGGCACTGGCCCATAATCTCGGGTTGAAAGTCGTTGCAGAAGGTATAGAGACGCCTGAGCAGCGTACACAGATATGCCGAATGAATTGTGACGGCATCCAGGGTTTTCTGTTCAGCAAACCGGTACCTGCGAGCGAGGCTACGCTGTTGCTTAAGTCAGAACACCTCGGCTCGGTCAGTCTTGCGGAAGTCTCTTAGGGCTCGCACAAAAATAAGCTCACATTTCTGAGAGTCGAGGCGCCCGGCTGCCAAGGCGTGAGGAACGCGAATAGTGAACTATTCAAG
>JAAELC010000722.1 GCA_024227135.1 Gammaproteobacteria bacterium | reverse complement strand
TCGATAGGTGCCTGACTGTAACTTGTCATGAATCAACGCCAACAGAAATTCTTCTCTTTGCGCAAATTCCCCTACCGTCATCCGGTCTATCCCCGCTGCCCCGGCATTCTTTTTCACTCGTTGCCATGCCGTCCACGGTTGTCCCGGTTCATATACCTTCGCCAGTACGTCTCGTGCTTGTACTTCACTCTCTCCGTGATCTCCTTTAACACCCAGGATTACCGGACTGTCAGGGGCCTTATGGCCAGGACCGGGCACCTGTTTGACCTGCATGCGTTCGCACAGAGGTATCTCTTCGAGATTTGCTACCCCATTTCATTTTCTGATCCTTTCCTTCACAGTACTGTCTCGACTCCTCAATGCGATCACTATCGCCTCTCGTCCACGGCTTCCCCTTTCTTGATGACACCACCAAGAAAGTCAGGCCCAGGATCAGCACAGTGGCACTGATTGTGCCCTGCATTGGCCTCTCCCCTCCTGATCCTCAGGGTTTTCTCTTCCACACTGTTACCAGGCTTCATCGGCCCTGAATCATCAGTACTACCCGTGAATCTGCCACCCTCTGTCCCTTCTCGCTTCGGGGTCTCCTCGTCGAGTCGGTTTTCTGCCATCGATAGCAACCTCGATGACAGGACAGGTCGGGCTTCTCTGGGTAAGACACCTTACCTCCCCGTATCCCGTCCGGCTTCATGTCAGTTCGGTTCTCCGGATATCAGGTCTCGCCTAGTCACGCCTGCTCGACCTCCTCCCCAACACCATATAGCCGGTTCGCTGTTCGCTACGTACACAGGTTCTGCCTCATGCTTCCTTCAGACCCCCACTTTCTGGAGATGCCCTTGCCTTGTTGGCGTCGTCCTTCCGTCCGGTAACAGCGGACCATATGTTCCAGTTAACCGTCTGGAACTACGGCAAATGCACCATGCCAGGCACGCGTAACGTACCCCCCGGCAAAGCCGGGGGCTTTAGTTGTGAACCGCTCAAAGCGGTCTGTTAAACGGAGCCTTCCGGCTCCTTGAGCCCCTCAAAGGGGCTACGGTATCAATTCCAATTGGTCGACCCTGCGGTCTTCCGCTTCCTGGTGCC
>JAAELC010000721.1 GCA_024227135.1 Gammaproteobacteria bacterium | reverse complement strand
ATAGGATAAGCTATGCGCCCCTTTTGCATCCTCGGCTTCGTGAACGGTGCATCCATGCACCACTACTCACGCCTTGAATCCGAACCAAAATACAGCGCAATTTCTGGATGCTTATTAATTTCCGCGGCCCCTAAACTCTGCCCGACCTGCCTGGATGAATCGCCGATGCCCGATATCATTCCCCGTAACTGTCAGCTGATTTCCACAGCCGCCGTTTCACACCCGTGTGTGAACTCCCCGGGTCAGATACTACCCATACAGATGTATTTCATCTCCAGATATTCATCGATACCGTACCTGGACCCTTCCCTGCCCAATCCGGATTCCTTGATACCGCCAAACGGGGCGACTTCCGTTGAAACGATGCCTTCGTTACACCCGACCATTCCGTATTCGAGTGCTTCAGAAACGCGCCAGCAACGACCCACATCCCTGGAGTAAAAATAGGCCGCAAGGCCGAACTCCGTATCATTGGCCATGCGGATCGCCTGTTCCTCGGTTGAAAAACGAAACAACGGCGAAACCGGACCGAAAGTTTCCTCCCGGGCCACTTTCATTTCCGACGTGATATCCAGAAGTATGGTGGGTTCGTAGTAAGTTCCACCCAGATCCGAAGCCTTGCCACCGGTCAGGACACGTGCACCTTTACCCAGGGCATCATCAACGTGATTTTGCACTTTTTCGACGCCGGCACGATTGATCAAGGGGCCCTGTGTGATGCCATCCTGGGAACCGTCACCTATCTTCAGACCGCCGACGGCTTTTGCCAGCCGTTCCGCAAACCCATCATAGACTCCCTCCTGGACCAGAAACCGGTTGGCGCATACACAGGTCTGGCCGGTGTTGCGATACTTCGATGCCATGGCTCCGACAACCGCCGCGTCAAGATCAGCATCATCGAAAACGATGAAGGGTGCATTGCCCCCCAGTTCCAAGGATAACTTCTTCATGGTCCCTGCGCAGTTTTTCATCAGAACCTTGCCTGTCGCCGTGGATCCGGTAAAGGAAAGTTTTCGAACGACAGGATTGCTACAAAGCTCATCACCCACCCTGGCACCACGGGATGTGGTGACTACCGAAAAGACCCCGGGAGGCACTCCGGCACGCGCTGCCAGATCAGCCAGTGCGAGTGCCGCCAATGGTGTGTCCTCTGCCGGCTTCAGCACCATGGGGCATCCTGCCGCCAGCGCTGGACCCGCTTTTCTGGTCACCATGGCTATTGGAAAATTCCAGGGTGTAATCGCGGCACAGACCCCCACCGGTTGCTTGATCACGGCGATACGGCGATCATTGAACCCCGCCGGAATCATGTCACCGTAGGTACGCTTGGCTTCCTCACCGAACCATTCCAGGAAGGAGGCTCCGTAGCCCACCTCACCCCGTGCTTCAACGATCGGCTTACCGCATTCAGCGGTGATAATCTGTGCCAGATCTTCCTGGTTCTCCAACACGAGTTCAAAGAAACGACGAAGGATGACTGCCCGGTCTTTTGCCGTTCTGCTGCGCCAATCAGGCCAGGCCTTGTCGGCCGCCTCGATTGCCTTGCGGGTCTCCTCCTGCCCCATATCCGGTACCGTGGCAAGCACTTCACCCGTCGCAGGATTATTCACTTCGAAGCACGACTTATCGACGGCATCGACCCAGACACCATCGATATAAGCGCTGCTTTTCAAAAGATTTCTATCATTCAGTAACATAGGTCTTCCTTCTTTTTCAGGTATCGATTCGTACATCCATACCTGACATTTGCCTGCTATCAGATGGCACAGAGACCGACTGGATTTCAGTAACCGATAAATAAACCCGTTGGAGCGGTAATGTTTATAAGACGGTCATTTAACATAACTACTCACGCCCCATGGGCAGTCTGTTCCGAAAGACGCCGTCAATACGTCCATGCATGCTTGGATTTGGCATCCCTGCCAAAGACACTTCCTCCACAGACCACCCATGTGGAGAAACCTCTGGGGGGGGGTGAGCAGTTACCATTTAACAACATGGTCTTTCTCCGGAGCATACCCGAAAAACGGCTGGCGGAGCTTCTCCCAAAGTTCTGATCAATCGATTCGACGGCCTGCCGAATGGGGATGACGTAGAGCATAGCACTCAAAACATTTGTATGAACCTGGGTATTTCGGCTATTGTTCCGTTCGCTGTAACACAATAAATCAAAACTAGATTGAGGAGAATTTACTACATGAAGAAAATCTTTACTGTTCTGGGAACGCTACTGTTTGCCACCAGTCTGACAGCGGCTGCCGGGGAGATGGGAACACCTGACGAGGCCAAAGCCATGAGCATGAAGGCAGCAGATCTGGTCAACAACCAGGGCGACGGCGCTTTTTCCACCTTCGCCGCCGCGGATGGGGGTTTTCAGGTCAAGGACCTTTACGTGTTCTGCATGGACCTGGAAGGCAAGATGCTCTCTCACGCAAAGAAAGCGGGTCTGGTGGGCAAGAATCTGAAGAGTTTCAACAAATACGGTGACAACCTGTTTCAGGATATGATCAGTGTGGCTTCCGGAAAGGGTGAAGGCTGGGTTGACTACCGCTGGCCCTATCCCGGCAGTGAAGAGATTAAGCAGAAAACCAGCTATATCATTAAAAATCAAAAGGGGTTTTTCTGCGGCGTCGGTGCCTACAAGTAGCGATAACCGATACGTTCCATGCTGCGGGGTATTCCATTGAGAAGCTCTGAATTTGTTCTGAGTTTCCCTGAGAAATCGGGGAAAACCCTTATGGCGCAGAACGATCGGTATTGAACGATGGACAGCTGGTACAAAAGACTGATGTTGAATGGGTACCAGCTGTTCCTGATCAGTCCCGGATTCAGCCAGGCAGCATCGTGATTCATCTGTCGACTCCGGTGACCGGAAAAAAACCGGATGGCAGTGACTCCCCCGGTATGATCTACCCCTCCCCCGCCGAATATCGAACCTGCTATCGGTACGGACAACTGACCTGATTCAAAAAAAACTGGAAACCAGCTTTGCTCAGCACCAGGCTGCCATTTTCAACACGCCCTGTCTGAGCATTGTTCAGTGCACTGTAGCGTCTGCAGGAAAACTGGTGTAGTTTCCAACTAGCGACGACGGGGTTACATAACCCGACCCGCTCTATAATTATGATAATCAGGAGGTTACGAGTCTATGAATACAAAACCAAGGCGTTCTCTTACCAGGAGGCACCTGTTACAGGGCATTGGTACGATTGCCCTTTCCCTGTCTTTCAGCGGTATTGTTGCCGCCGAATGCAGTAATCGGGGCAATCTGGATGCGCGCTACTGTGATGACAACGGTGATCTGGTCGCAGATGCACCATCAGATCCTTCCCAGTGGCTGGATCCGAACACCCTGATATTCTCCTACACGCCGGTGGAAGACCCATCGGTCTATGAGAATGTTTTTACCGAGTTCATGGACTATCTGGAACAGAAGACCGGCAAACGTGTCAAGTGGTACGGAGCTGACTCTTACGCTTCCCAGGTGGAGGCCATGCGGTCCGGGCGCCTGCATATCGCAGGAATTTCCACCGGACCTACGGTATTCGCCGTCAATCTGGCCGGCTACGTACCTTTCGCCATCATGGGTAAGGACGACGGGCAGTTCGGCTATAAACTCCAGTTGATCACCCACAAGGATACCGATATCCGTGAGGTATCCGACCTCAAAGGTCGCAATATCGCTCACGTCACCCCCTCTTCCAACTCGGGAAATCAGGCGCCTCGAGCACTGTTCAAATCCCTCGGAGTAGAACCGGATAAAGACTACGAAGTGAAGTATTCCGGCAAGCACGACAACTCCATCATGGGCGTCGCCAACAAGGACTATGAAGCGGCACCGGTCGCCTCGAGCGTGCTCGACCGAATGGTTGACAAAGGTGTCGTGGACCGGGAAGAGTTGCGGATCATCTGGGAATCCAAGCTGTTTCCCACCACTTCCTATGGTGTGGCCTACAACCTCAAACCCGAACTGCAGAAGAAGATTCGGGATGCATTTCTGACCTTCGATTGGACTGGAACGGGTCTGGAAACAGAATTCGGGAAGAAATCCGACCGCTTCATACCCATCACTTTCAAGGAGCATTGGACCGACATCCGTACCATCCAGGAGGTGAATGGAACCATATACAGCGAGGAATCCTTGAACGCTCTGAAAGTTAAAAAGAAGAAGAAAAAGAAGTGACCCTTCGGATAGCTGCCGCTGCCGCCCCTTCCCGGGGCGGCTTTTCAAGTGGCTTCTTTCAGTCCCTCTCCAGGACTGGAGAAGCCTCGGCTTCCCGAGTCAATTTACTACCGAGCAGGACTAGGGCATGTTAAGAATTGAGTCATTGTCAAAATCATACACACTGGATACCCAGGCTCTGAATGATGTCAGTTTTGAAGTAACCGAGCCCCAGGTCGTGGCGATTATCGGTCCTTCCGGTGCCGGCAAAAGCACATTGATACGATGTATCAATCGACTGGTGGAGCCGTCGTCCGGCCATGCCATCCTCAATGGAGAAAATGTCACTTCTCTAAACAGCTCTGGATTGAGAAAAGCACGTCGACGAATGGGGATGATTTTTCAGGAATACAACCTGGTTGAGCGTTTGACTGTGATGGAAAATGTGCTCTCCGGTCGCCTGGGGTACGTTTCGTTCTGGCAGGCCTGGCGACGCAGCTATCCTCCGGAGGATATCGCGGATGCATTCAAACTACTGGAACGGGTCGGACTGGAAGGTTACCAGGACAAGCGGGCGGATGCGCTCTCCGGTGGACAGCGGCAACGGGTGGGAATCGCCCGTGCTCTGATGCAGAAACCCGATTTGCTGCTGGTGGACGAACCGACCGCAAGCCTGGACCCCAAGACCTCACGTCAGGTGATGCGAATTCTGGTTGAACTGGCCCATGAACTGCATACCCCCACGCTCCTGAACATTCACGATGTACCCCTGGCGAAAAACTTTGCCGACAGGGTCCTCGGCATGCAGGATGGCAGACTTATTTTTGATGGAACCACCGAGGAACTCACCGAAGAGGCACTCACCCGTATCTATGGAGAGGAAGACTGGAGTGTCGATACGAAAAAAAACGTCGATGAGGGCGTGGACACTGCGAGCACGGCTTTCAAGGCCACCTCAACTTGAACCATTCAGTAGACACTTCCCGCTGGCGTCCCCCGGCGATGATCGAAAACCCCCTGCTGCGCCATGGGTTGCTGATAGCGGCCGTTATGTACCTGGCATGGTCACTGGGTTCACTGGAAGTGGACTGGGCCAGAACAGCCCAGGGAGCAGATCGGGCCGGCCGTATCTTCAGCCGCATGTTTCCACCGGACTTCGATCGCTGGAGCCTGCTTCTGCGGGGTATCATCGAGAGTCTTGAAATGGCGCTGGCTGCCAGTTTCATCGGCATGATTCTGGCCATCCCCCTGGGACTGTGTGCCGCATCCAACATCGCTCCCCGACCGGTTTACCTGGTTGCCCGCAGCATTCTGGTGCTCACCCGCACTTTCCACGAGGTCATCATAGCCATTCTGTTTGTCAAAATATTCGGCTTCGGTCCTCTGGCTGGTGTACTCACGCTGGTGGTTGCTTCAATCAGTTTTATCGGCAAGATGCTCGCAGAAGACATAGAAAACCTCGGGGATCAGCAAATGGAGGCGATCCGAGCTACCGGTGCCAGCTTCCCCAAGGTTCTGATCTACGGCGTCATGCCCCAGATACTGCCCCGTTACCTGGGTGTCTCGATCTATCGGCTGGATGCCAACATCCGTCATTCCACGGTGGTGGGCATCGTGGGTGCGGGTGGTATAGGGCAAACGCTCTCCGCCACTTTCTCCCGGTACGATTACGATTTCAGCCTGGCCATTCTCCTGACCATTATCGCCCTGGTATTCCTGGGTGAGTTTTTCAGTAACTGGGTCAGAGGGCGTCTGCGATGAATCAGGAATCTTCAAAAGCGGGCTATCCTGAAATCTGGAAGCGATTTACCCCAACCCAGACGCTGGTGCGTTATCTGTGGTTCATGGGGATCGTGCTGGTCGCAGTCTGGTCGGTACGGCATCTGGACATACCCTGGTTCTATTTTCTCGATGCCCACGTTCAGGCAGCTGATCTTGCGTACAGGATGATACCACCGGACTGGTCATACTTCGATGTTGTCGCCCAACCCCTCATCGAAACCATTCATATCGCCACACTGGGAACTATCGTCACCTTTTTTATTGCCTTCCCGACTGCTTTTCTGGCAGCAAGGAATACGACGCCCAACCAGCTGACCTGGCTGATCGGACGTTTTATCCTGGTGGCTTCACGATCGGTCAACACGGTTGTCTGGGCGTTGCTGTTCGTTGCCATATTCGGCCCCGGCCCTGTTGCCGGCATCTGGGCGGTTGCCTTCCGGTCCATTGGCTTTATGGGTAAATTGATTGCCGAGGCAATCGAGGAAATTGATCACGGACCGGTCGAAGCCATAGAGGCCACCGGCGCCTCCCGATTGAAGGTGCTGCTGATCGGGGTACTGCCCCAGGTAATGCCGGTAATCTATGGTACCTCCATCTATCGCTGGGATATCAACATCCGGGAATCAACCGTACTGGGTTTCGTCGGTGCCGGGGGCATTGGTATCCAACTGTATGCGTCTATCAACCAGTTTGCCTGGGATGAAGTATCACTGATGCTGCTCACCATTCTGGGAGTGGTGATCATCAGCGAGTACGTGTCCGCACTGGTACGGGAGAAGATCACTTGATCACCCTTTGGTACAGGCTGCCTCTGCTTGATGTGAACGCCCCTGAAACCAGGCATTGTCGATTGCTCAATACATGAAAACATACGATCTTCATACCCATTCCACCGCTTCCGATGGCCTGCTCGATCCCACCACCCTGTTGGAACGTGCCGGTGCCAGAAAAGTGGATGTGATGGCACTGACGGACCACGATTCCGTCGGGGGTATCGCTGAAGCCAGGAAGGCTGCAGCCCTTGCCGGGGTCCATCTCGTGGCCGGTGTGGAGATTTCCGTCAGCTGGCAGGGACAACTGATTCACATCGTAGGTCTTAATATCGACGATAGTCATCCTGAACTGCTCCAGGGACTTGAGTCCCTGCGTAACCGGCGGGATGATCGTGCCGTACGGATGGCCCTCAAACTTGAAAAGATTGGTATACCCTCACCGCTGCAGGGTGCGCAACGCTATCAAACCACCGACATACTCAGTCGCTCCCATTTTGCCCGCTATCTGGTGGAAATCGGCAAGGCAGACACCTTCGATGCCGCATTCAAGCAGTTCTTGAACCCAGGCACTCCAGGTCATGTATCCATGGAATGGGCCACGGTGGCCGAAGCGGTTACCTGGATAAAGGATGCCGGCGGCAAGGCGGTCGTTGCCCACCCCGGACGCTATCGGATGAGCGAAGTAGAGCTACACCGCTTTCTCAACGATTTTATTGACGCCGGGGGGTATGGTATCGAAGTCGTCTGCTCCAACCTGGATCCGGTTCAGATCGACCGGTTCGCGCGGGTCGCCAGGACTTACGGACTGAGAGCCTCCAAAGGGTCAGATTTTCACAGCCCCAGTTCCAGAAGAGAATTGGGAAGACTGGCCCCCCTGCCCCAGGACCTCACACCTGTGTGGCAGGATCAGCACTGGTAGAAATTTCTCAACCACATAAAACCGGTGTAAAACCATCGGAGAGGCTCAGGGTTTACGTAACAGATCGATTCGCTGAGGTTTATGAAAATGCACCCCGGTGGGTGTCATACGCTCCAGAAAACCCGCCTTGATTCGCTCATAAGTTGTATCGTCGATATGGAGTTCGGTATGGGTAATCTTTATAAACCGGTTTTCGAAACGCTCCCAGGTTTCGTAGGTTCCCGGCACACTAAAAAACAGTTCAGTTTCCAGTTCGAAAAATCCCGAAGTCACAACCTCCTGTAAAGCTGCAAAGGCGGCCTCCCGCACCTGCTCCTCTTCATTGATCAGGCGCATCAACTCATTGAATTCACCCCAATACACAGGTTCCGAGAAACAGGCCAGCCCGCCCGGTTTCAGTACCCGGTGAATTTCCGTCAGTGCCTGCTCCAGAAGATGTCCCGGTACGTGATGCAGGGATTTAAACATGAAAACCGCGTCATAACAGTTATCCGGATCATCGATCGCCTCTGCCCCACCGTAACGGAACGTCACATTGGGTAAATCACGAACAGCAAGATTCTTTTCCAGCTGAATGCGATCCACTTCCGTGGCAACGATATGTTCCGGAGTAAAACCATCGGCTATTCGGCGCGTCATCATGGCGTCACCGCACCCGAGTTCCAGTACCCGACACCCTGTCAGATTCACCAGGGTGGAAAGTGTTTCCTCTTCGGTGGCAATGACGTAGGCTTCGGGATCGTTGATCCGCATTGATAGCTCTCAGTTGGTGGCATGATTAAAAGAAACGACAGGCTGAATTCTAGCAAATATCCAACCCGACTTATCTGGTAACCGATAGTGTATGCATCGAGTCACCAAAACGGCACTATAATCCTTGATAGGGGGAATGAAAAACCCGCTGAAGATACCCTGTCACACGGAGAAAACCTCAATGAGCGATTTTTGCTATTCATGCTGTGCACCGTTGAAAGATCCGCAGTTCAAAGGCCCGGCAGAAGACTACTGCCAGTACTGCACCGACGAAAAAGGAAATCTCAAGTCGAAGGATACTGTCCAGATAGGCATAGCCCAATGGTTGCAGACCTGGCAACCGAATCTGGATGATGCGACAGCGGTGAAAAGGGCAGAACACTATATGAAGGCCATGCCGGCCTGGTCAGAGCAAGGGCTGTGAAACCGGTTCCCCAGGTACCGCCTGGGGAATGATGGGCTCACTTATATCATGGGATGGGGGTGTCGAAGGGGCAGATTCCTCCCTGAAACGGCTTGATTCCACGGGAATGCTGCCCACCCCTAACCAGTGGGCAGCAGATCTTTTGTCAGCTACCTGGGTATGGTCAACACCCTGCGAGAAAACTCGATGTGGTCCCCGTCAGCCGGATCATCCATGATATCCGGTAGCAGGCCAGTTCCTGCATCGGCCGCTTCATAGGGCTTAAACTCCCGCGGAACGGGTCTTACCACCTGGCTTGGGGGAAGTGAGTCTTCCTCTCCTTTCAGATAACCGTACATCCGGTCCAATGCCTGGAACAGGTAATAGTGCAATGGCACAAACTGGACAGCCAATGAGGAGTCGCGCCAGAACGTCGAAATGAGCGCTTCAAAATGCTGTGCATTGGTGATTTCGATATAACTCAAGCGGCTCCTGGAACCTTCAATGACCTGATTTAACCCGTAATAGGGTCGTGAATGATAGTTGGGAAAAACCAGTGCATCGCTGCGCCCGGTCAGGATCATGGCCGGAGTACGATGGAGATTACCCGTCGTCAGAGTTTCCCTGATACCCCTCTGAACCCGCCTGTAGCGCTTGCGCTCCGACGAGGTTGCATGCCGTCGATTGAGCAGGGAGGCATCCCCGGTGGCCAGATAGCGGAAACAGAGCGCCCCATCCAGGTTGAGATCCTGCAGACCATTCGCTGAGATCGACAGATTCTCCAGAACCGGACCGTCACGAGAGGCATCGTTGATCAGGCTCACTCCACCGGTTGGAGGAACACCCCCGCTGACAGAAAACAGTGCAGCCGCCTGTTCAGGAGGCAATGGCATCGGTAATCCACTTGTCCTGCCGGTTGCTCCAAAGCTGATGTTGCAGATATTGTCCCAAACCGCGAAACGCCCATGTGCCGCCCCATAGGTCGGATTCAGGGAACGCCATAGGTTGAGCCATTCATGGGACGCCAGGAGAGTATCCTGCTCCTCGTAGTACCCATATTCACGCAGGATCTGGAGGGCCTCATCGGCCTGCCCTGAAGGTGTATCAGATCCCAGTAATCCCGCTTCCTTTAGTGATGAACACCGGGTAGCTCTCGATCCTTCGGGAGCACCGAGGGGATCGACATTCAGAGGTGTCCCGGCAAGCGACGGACTGAGGGCCGCACAGGCTGCATAAACTGACATCATCGTGTGGTTATCGTAGAGCGACGTGCCGTGCCCGGTAAACCGGTCGTCACCGAATTTGATGACAAACTTTCCCGCCGAGCGTGGATTGATATTGGGTTCAATCACCACGAGTCCGTCGATCAGGCCCTTTCGATCATTTTCCAGTGCCCGCAAGGACGTACCGGCGGCATTTGAGGTTCCCGATGCAATGACCAGGGTATTGCCCGGATAGAACCCCCGAGCTTTGTGCTTCCTTTTGGCTTTTCCCCGATGCCAGGCGTCATGATGTCCATGCTCCTCGTCGTCCCTCTTGTGAAAATGGTCATTGAGAGCCCAGAATGCGAAGTCAATCCCACTCAATGCCACCTTACCCCACAAACGCTCGGGATTGATCTGGGAATGGGCATGCTTGGCCGCAACTCGATCAGGATACGCCTCAATGAAACGCTTCAACGGCCCGGTCTGCTTCACCGTAAACTGAGACTTTCTGCCGACTTCCTCTGCCGGCTTCAACACACCTTTTTTATCAAAGACTTCATTGGTCCCGAGCAAATGAAATCCGGTACCTGTGGCCTTACCGGGAAGCACAACCGCACACCCCTGGAACAATCCCCACTCTCCGATGGCAATCCCACCGTAGTAGCCCCGAGACCCCGAAGGTGGGACCAGCAACATACAGGGGTCGGTGGGATCGAAATGAGCGGGGATCTGCACTGCGACAGGTACTTTGTTAATATTCCCCGACCCCGCCGGCTTCTTCATCAATGCCGTGTACTCGACCCCCGGAACCAGGCCTTGTTCCACTTCACCCCCAAAACTCGGTGCGAGAGCGGGCCCCCAGAAAAGACCGAAACCACCCCCATCTTCCATATCCGTAATGGCTCGGAAGTTCGTGTAAATGGCAAGCCGACGCAATTCCGCCGGCGTTGGATTGAGTGGATCAGTAAAACCGGGGGCAACAAGATCCTGCAACCCCTCTGCGTTGAGACCGGCTGAGAGTAAGTCATCAGCATTGCCGGCATCATCACGAATACCGTCATAAACGGCTTTATCCACACTGCCGCGAACCACCGAGGCCGGCAAACTATCTGACCGGGACAAGACGGATCCCGAAGCAGTAAAACCCATAAGAAAAACCGCTGTCATCACTATCCCATTACGCACAGGCATCCCCTCTCGTTGTGGGACGAATCGGTGGTCGATTAGCCCGATGTTATTTAGTTGATGAAACTTTCCAAAGTACAATGTAGCAGTTTTTTCCGAACTCGCTATGTGAATCTGGCTCCATCTTCCACAGGACCAATCATCAGGATTCCGAAGAAGATCCTAAAAACCCAACCCGTCACCCCCGCGTATAGACCCAGGGTACGAAATCATTCTACCCTTTGCCATTTGGAGGATCGGGCAGGAAGAAAAGTCGCCTTCGGTATACACAAGGTATTGGTCGATCAATTTATGGGCTCTTTTGCCCCCCTTGGAGAATTAACCCTGGACTATGAGTTTATAAGTACTTCGGAACTTCTCACATTGACAGTCAATTTCGGAGTCAAGTAAGATCCTTAAGCAACACAACTACATCACGGCTCGCAACGAGTCTGAGATTAGCCCTTATACACGACTGAACACATTTCAGAACGTAGGGTCGGAAGCCTGGGCTAATCGATATTGTCAGCGATAATATGGTGATGAAACCGGGAGATTAGCACACTGCTATCTCGGCCCGTATGCAGGACACCCCCTCTGGCTGCCATACGGCATTAACCCTAGTAGGGAAAATGCTGTGCCTGTAAAAAATTCCTTTCTTAAAGAAGCAACGCTCGCTGCCCATAAACAGATGTCTTATGAGAACCTCGTTACCGCTTGGTTAATGAGTGATGGATGGGAGGTTTTAATCCCGGCATTTGATCACGGGAAAAAGACAGATTTAGTAGCTGCCGATGATAACAATTTCTACAGAATCCAAGTAAAAACAGTCAAATCTGATGTCGAGTCAATCGATATCGAAAACAAGTGGAAAGGTGCAAAAATTGACTACGTAATCTATTTTTCGAGGACTCGAGAGTGGGGATATATAATGCGCGCATTCACGGATGACGAGAAACGACTAGATAGTCCCGGGCATATTCGTTTTCACACCCATCCAAAAAGCTTCCTCAAAGCCTTCAACAAAATTTGAAAAAGAATGAAATAAGGCGACGGAGGGACTTATTTTTCCCCCTCCGTCACCTCTTCCATTTGGGCACGGGAGAGTAGCGGTGCAGGATGTGTTTTTGAGGTGGCTTGACCAAATCGAGCCACTGCCAGTTCTTGCCGAGAACATGGTGATAGAAGAACTGCAGGCCATTACGGTCGACCTTGACGGTGGACCAGGAGCGCTGGCCGATGAGCCAGTCAGGGGTGATCGGTCGAAATACGCGGTAGTGCGGCGTACGGTACAGGCATAGACTTCAATGGTTGAACGAGACTTGCCTTGGCGTCGCAGTGCGTTAAGATGTTGCTGGTAGAGGGTATCGAATTTATGTTGTTGATAAGGAGTCATGGAAGAGCCCTCATGGTAAAGAGTGCCAGGAATGGGCGCCGCTTAATGAGGGATTATCTAGGAACTATCACATGATTCTTTTTGCCGCATAGCGGCTTCGTTCAACAATGCCCACAAGAATACGAAACAAGACAATCTGCACAACGTTTCGATCGCCTGTATTGGCTCCAAGCGGAATCGATAGTGAAATATCCTGATGACATTAATTTCCTCTACTTCCTTGAAAACCATGGGTGGAGTACTTGCCTGATATTTGTTGAAGGAAAAGTTTATGAGATGGGGCCTACGCACATATTTGATAACCCAATTGAAGTTTTGCTCAACAGCATGATTGAGTTGCTCAAGGGTGCTGATGAAACTGAATTCAAGTGGCAAGATGAACCTGGAGAATACAAATGGTCCATCAAACGTATTCAGGAACAGAAGCATAGAATACTAGTATCAACACTGAGTGCACCCAAATTAATACCTTTAAGAAACCAAAACTGGAAACACTGTGTTTTGCGGTGAAACTAAAACTATTCTCCACGTGTGTATTACTTCAATTGGAGAAAATCAGGGGTCTAATGTCGGAAAAGAGCTTTAGAGAGTACCGCGAAGGTGAATTTCCCTATAATACATTCAGAGAATACAAGCTAGCCCATGAACAAACCTACGCATAACGAAGTACTACCAGGGACAAACGTACGTTGCGCGCTCCCAGAGGCTGGATAATTGTAGCGTTAGCT
>JAAELC010000720.1 GCA_024227135.1 Gammaproteobacteria bacterium | reverse complement strand
ACGGCGTCTTCCGCAACAGATTGCCCGTGCGGGGTGAGTAGTTACAGTTTTGACTGAAATTTACTGAAGGATTATTTCTACCCTATGATTCTTATCGATTCCCATTGTCACTTCGACGATATCCGCTTCGACCCGGATCGGCAGACGCTTTACCGGCAAGCACGGGCGAGTGGGGTAATGACACAGATCGTGCCGGCGATAAAATCTGACTGGTGGCCCCGAGTTAGAAAAATATGTAATCAATACAGTGGGATAGTGGCTGCGTACGGGTTGCATCCCATGTTCATGGAGGCACACCGTGACGCGGATATATCGCTGCTGGATCAGTGGTTGAAGAACGAGGACAGGGTGGCAGTGGGGGAGTGTGGTCTGGATTACTTCATTCAGAATCCTGATCGGGGAGCCCAGCGCCGCCTGTTCAGGGCTCAGCTGGAACTGGCCCAACAGCACGGATTACCGGTGATCATCCATGCGCGGAGAGCGCTTGAGGAAGTGCTCAATACTCTGCGAAGCTATCCGGGATTACGGGGTGTGGTACACAGCTTTTCCGGTAGTGAGCAACAGGCTTTGCGACTGGCGGCGATGGGTTTTTTGATGAGTTTTGGAGGGCCCTTAACCTACCCGAGGGCCAGTCGCCTGCGGCATCTGGCTGCCATTCTGCCCCTGAAGTGTATGATGCTTGAAACCGATGCCCCCGATCAACCGGACATGGATATCAGAGGTGAACGTAACAGGCCGGATCGCCTTCCACGGATACTGGCCGAACTGACCACATTGCGGGAGGAGCCCATTGAGGAAATTGCCGCGGTTACCACCGGCAATGCCACTGAGCTTTTTAGCTTGGAACTTTCTCAGTAATTGGCAATTTGTCCCCCAAATCACTACCATGTTGACCAATTAATCATCTGGTGCCCCCCACTGTGTGACAGTGCCCGGGTACCGTAGGAATGACCCTGCCTGGGAGCCTGTCCGAGAATAGCGATCGACCGGTTTTTGCTCCTGCAAAACCGGCACTTCCGCCATCCATGGCGGTCGTAGCGAGGGCAAGACTGGTTGAGTCAGATT